>JBEKLA010000150.1:0-10586 GCA_050010455.1 Binataceae bacterium (SeqCode)
CAGCGGCTGCGCCGTCATCTCAAGCCGACCAACAAATCCTGGCGTGTCGATGAGACGTATATTCGAGTGAAGGGCGCTTGGTGCTACCTGTATCGGGCCATCGATTCCACCGGTGCCACCATCGACTTCCTGCTGTCGGCATTGCGCGATGCCGCGGCAGCCCAACGTCTGTTCCGCAAAGCTCTCAGCGATCCATCGCATCCGCAGCCCCGCGTCATCAACACTGATAAGGCCCGCCTCTACGGCTCGGCGATTGCCGTCGTGAAAGCGGAAGGAACCCTGCGCCTCCGCTGCCAACATCGACCGGTGCAATATTTGAACAACATCCTGGAGCAGGATCATCGAGCGATCAAACGACGAGTGAAAGCCAAGCAGAGCTTTCGCGAGTTCCAAGCCGCCCGGCGAACGATTGAGGGATACGAGGCGATGCACATGATCCGCAAGGGGCAGGCGCGGTGGGTCAGCGACGCTGATGTTCGCAAACAGAATCACTTCATCGACCAGCTATTCGATCTGGCGGCCTGAGACCGGGCCGCCCAGTTTCCTATCGGGATGTTCTCCGTCACGGTTTTTCAAAGTTGCAACACTTTCCATTTACATAGACGTTGGACCGCTCGACGGTCCAATACGTGTACGCGGCCAGTACTGGCATTATGCACAGCAGCAAGACCAGCGTCAGCCGAGTGCCGATTCTCACAGTCAGCGCTCCATTCGACAGCGCGCCACTAAACGCCTCCCGCCGCACTGCGAAAAATTAGGGAACAATGCCTCAGAGAGAGTGGGAATTTTGACCCATAACTTCGCGCATTCTCACAAAAATAGCAGCGGATACTGCCAAGTGAATGAGACCGTCCACGAGTTGATCAAGATTTTGCCCATCTAATGCTAGGCTCCCGCCTTTTCAGGAAAGCCTGGCGCGCAATCGCAATCTCACGGGCACATCCCTTGCTTCGCTTTGTTCTATGAGAACTCGGCGTCTGCGCCACCTGCAACATAACGCAGACTGCAGATAAAAGATTTCGATGGTCCTCGACTGACCCTGAAAGGAGTTTCTTATCATGCGAAGAAGTTAATCTCGGATAAGGTTCGCGTAACGGCTGTAGGTGAGATGGGTTACGGCGAGTTCGCCTCGCCCTACGCTCTGTAAAATCGTTTTTCACATGTCGCTTACCGGCAGCTCTCAGACGGTTGCCCTCGTGAGTCAACGGAGAACTCCGATGAAGATGATTGGCATACTCGGTATCGTGACGATGCTTGCAGCACAGACGGCGATGGCCCAGCCACCGAGCTTTCGGGGAGGACCTGGGGGCGGAGCGGCATTGTTGAACGAGCTGATCTATCCGTGCCAAGCCGCCTGCTTGGACAACGAGAGCACCTGCACCGAATCGGCTCAGACCGCCGCTTTAAGCGCAATTGGGAGCACGTGCTCGTCAGATGTTACGGCAGCGCAAACCGCGTGTGACAGCACTCCATTCTCTTCGGCGTGTCGGAGCGCTGTGAGCGCCTTGGGCGCCTGCGCCAAGACAGACCTGCAAACGTACTATTCGGCGGTAGGCACCTGTAACAACAGCCTGGAGACGTGTCTCCAAGCGTGCGAGGGATGATTGTTAAACCGTACTGCTCAGCGTCGAGGGCCTTTGGTATCGCGGCTAGGCCGCGTAGTTCGAGCGTCGCCGAGCGCGAAGGAGTACCGCTAACCCTCGCCGCGCCGACCGCCACCGGCGCGCCACTGACTATCCGGCAGGTCGGGACGTGGTGGCTAGAGGTACGGCGTTGGGGTTGAGGTCTTCCTGAGCCGGGCAGGCAGGCCGTAAGAATGGCGGGGGCGGCAAAGCTTGTTTTCACGAGGGACTTGAGTTGTACAGCGGTCTCTCAAGGCGTAAGCCGCCTCCGCCTACTCGCCGTCGGAACCAAAATACGCAAGCGCCGTTGGACCCGGCCGCCAAACCGCCGCAAAACTTAACGGGGCTGCAACTTAAAGCAAATCGTAGCCACGTCACGGCGGAAGCAAGCGCCGAGCCTAGAGAGGACCAATTTGTGAAACCATTTTGCGGCGTGACATTCCCTACGAGGGGCAAATGCTAGCGCGACCGACGCGGGTTGAAATATCGCCAAAAAGTCTTGTGCTTGGGCCAAAAAAGGGGGAATGGCAATGAGTTCACAACCGTTTGCGCAGGGTCAGAGCAGACTACTGGCGCAGCTCGAGCAGTGCGGTTTGCCGAAGGCGGCGATAACCGCGCTGGTGGGCCGGCACACCCTGGTGCGCTACCCCAAAGGATCGGCATTGTTCTTGCCCGGCTGGCCCGCTGACGTGGTATTCGCGGTGTTTAGTGGGCTGGTAAAGATCTATTGTCCGAGGGCCGAGGGCAGCCGAATTCTGGTGGAGCTGGCGGGTCCCGGCGACGTGGTGGGATACGCCGATTTCCTCGATAGCAATAATCAGCGATCGCAGGTGTTTGAGGCGCGCGCCCTGACGAGCTGCTGCGTCGCCCTGTTCACGCGCCAGCACGTCCTCGAGATGCTCAAAGGGCTGGAGGTGGGAGTGCTGATCAGGTTGCTCGAACTGGTGAACTCGTATTGGTCTTCGATAACGCATCGCTACGCGATGTTTTTGAGCATGTCACTGCGCCAGCGGCTGGAGCTAGTGCTGAGTGACCTGGGAGGGCGTTTCGGAGTCAGCGAAGCGCGCGGAATTTTGCTTACACCCGAACTCGCCCAGGGAGAGCTGGCGGAGATGATCGGCAGTTCGCGGCCGATGGTGAGCAGGCTACTGACGGAGATGACCGAGCGGGGGGTTATTGCACGACAAGGCAGACGCTACATTTTGTCGCGCGGCGCTCGTCTCGATCTGGCGCCACGAGCGCTGTCGAGGGTCGAGGCGGAGCCGAGTTCCGAAGGCACAGGTGGCCCCCGCCGATCAACGAAAGGGGCGCTATCCGCGGTCCGGCGCGGCCAGCGGCAACATAACGGGGCCGTTGGCCTATCGCGCGCGACCGGGGCGGCAGAGGCGGCGTTTGAGACAACCTGGGAAGGATCACGCTTGCGGGCGCTCGAACCAGGCCGCAAACCAGGCGCGTAACAATCTAACCAAGGCAGCGCCCGGAAGCCACATTCGATTCTTAGCGTGGCCTGTTAATCCGCAGCGCGGCATGGGGCGGGGACGAAAGATGTACGCCAATCTGAAATCACGGCACCGCGAAGTTGTTCACCGCGCGTTATCGCCATCGGGGCAGCCACAGTGATAAGGCCGCGGTCGCGCTTGGAGAGTCCAGGGCGCTCCCAGTCATCGCTAAAGAGAAACTTCTCGGTGCGGTCGATGAGCGTCGGCGCGAAGGTGCGAACCATTTCGCGGGGATCCGATGACGATGCTTTGGCGTTTTGTAGGCCCCAAGTTCGCGAAACTGATTGTCAGCTTCGCGTGAACGTTCGGAGAAGAACCGCCAGATATTCTTTACTAGAGGCCCATTCCGATCGATATGCCGCGCTTGCCAGGCAAGATGGCCATCGAGATAGTCGGCTCACCTTCGTGGGTGGGAAGCGCTCTACGAGGAGGGGGGTCAGGAGATTCATGAAGCGGTATTCAATAGCAATGATCGCTCCGTGCCCTTTCCCGGCGAACTGGGGTACTCCTGGGGCAATTCGCGAAATGTGCGAGACGCTTGCTGCGCGGGGACACCAGGTTCACGTGGTTACGTACCCGTTTGGGGAGGACCTGCCAGTTGGAGCGGCGAAGCTTTGGCGGCCATGGTATTGGAGCAAATCGAATCGGCTGCACGCGGGCCCGTCCTGGAAGAAGATACTGCTTGATCTGCTGGTGCTGATCAAAGTCTGTCGGGTAATCCGCTCTGAGCGAATCGACATCATACAGGGGCACAACTACGAGGGGGCGCTTATCGGCTTCGTGGCCAAGCTGCTCACCGGACGGCCACTGATATACAACGCGGTCAACCTGATGGTAGACGAGCTGCCCTCGTACGGCTTTATCAAGCCGAGGTTTCTAGCCAAGCCTATCGCCCGTTTTCTGGACCGAATTGTCACCAAGATTCCGGACTATTTCATCGCGGTCACGCAGGAATTGCGCGAGGCCTTGATAAAACGCGGCGCTCCCGCTGACCGAATCACTTTTATCGCCTGCGGCGCGAAGACCGGAATGTTCGATAAGAGTGATGCGGCTCCGCTGCGTGTGCGTTACGACATCGGGCAAAAGCCGGTAGTGATGTACACAGGAATAAACAGCCCGTTTCAGCGAATTGACCATCTGCTGCGAGCCTTTTCGCTCACGCTACAAGGGGCGCCGACGGCGCTGCTTATGGTTGTAAGCCCGCTTAAGAATGACCCCGACGTGGCCGCGAATCGCGACCTTGCGGAGTCTCTCGGTATTAGTCAGTCGGTTAGGTGGGTAGAGGGCCATACTCTGGCGGAGCTGCCTCACTACCTGGCGATGGCGTCGGTTGCGGCAATGTCGCGTCCCGACGTTCCCGGCCATCCGATCAAGTTGCTCAACTACATGTCCGCGGCCAAACCGATCGTGTGCTTCGCGGGCGCGGCGAAGGGCATCCGCCATATGCACGACGCGTACGTCGTTCCCGATCACGACTGGCAGGAGTTGGGCCGCGGCATCCTAGCGCTGCTGCGCGACCCGGAGCTTGCCGCGAGATTGGGAGAGAGAGCCAAAGAGACGGTGGCGAGGGATTTCGATTGGACGCAGCTATGCCGCAGGATTGAGGAGATATACGACGCTCTCATGGCTGCAGAGCCCGAACCGTTCGAACTCGAACGTGCCAAGGAGAGGCGCCGTTCGGGGCTATAAATGAGAGCGATGACTTCCTATCATTTACAGATGTGTTGCAACTTTGGCGGGGGTGGCAGGTAATCTGAAAATACCGTAGAACGCAACCCGACCGGCAATCTTCAAGTGGCGGCAGACGGCACCGGAGCTGATTCTGTGCGCCGTGCGCTAGTATCTTCGCTACTCGCTCTCGCTTCGCGACGTCGAAGAGTTGTTCGCTGAGCGCGGTCTGGAGGCGGATCACACGACGATCTGGCGTTGGGTGCAACGTTATGGTTCCGAACTGGAACAGCGGCTGCGCCGTCATCTTAAGCCGACCAACAAATCCTGGCGTGTTGACGAGACGTATATTCGAGTGAAGGGCCGTTGGTGTTACCTCTATCGGGTATCGGGCCATCGATTCCACCGGTGCCACCATCGACTTCCTGCTGTCGGCATTGCGCGATGCCGCGGCGGCCAAACGTTTGTTCCGCAAAGACTCTCAGCGATCCATCGCATCCTCAACCCTGCGTCATCAACACTGATCAGGCCCGCCTCTACGGCTCGGCGATTGCAGCAGTGAAAGCGGAAGGAACCCTGTGCCGCCGCTGCCGACATCGACCGGTCCAATACTTGAACAACATCCCTGAGCAGGATCATCGAGCGATCAAACGACGAGTGAAAGCCAAGCAGAGCTTTCGCGAGTTCCAAGCTGCCCGGCGAACGATTGAGGGATACGAGGCGATGCACATGATCCGGAAGGGGCAGGCGCGGTGGGTCAGCGACGCTGATGTTCGCCGACAGAATCACTTCATCGACCAGCTATTCGATCTGGCGGCCTGAGACCTGGCCGCCCGGTTCCGCCCAGGGGCGTCCTCCGCACCGTCTTCAAAGTTGCAACACTTCCCTTTTCGGAACTTGGGGTTGCGTTCGAGGCAAGCGCGAATGGTCTGTTTGAAATCGCGAGTCAGGGGCATGGCGCGTTTCCTAAGGAATGTCGGCGAGCTCGCGCCGACAGGCGTGTTCGAGGGGATCGAGACGTTCGGTGACGGAGCGCCAAAGCATGTCGGCATCGATATCGTCATAATCGTGGCGAAGCACGCTACCGAGTTGGCAGAGTTTTGCGAATTCCGCCTCTGGGTATTTGGTGTCAAGTGTGTCGCCGAGTTTTCGCGCGACTTCGCAAATCCGCTCCAAGCATCGCTCGACGGCATCCTTCGTCTTGTGGTCGGCGACGAGTTGCTGTGCGGCGATACCCTGCACATAGGAACGGATCCTTGAGATGTTATCGAGAATATCGCGCAGGCGGCGTTTGGGGTCGCTAGAAGACACGGATTTCGTCTCGAAGAGCATCGGAGGCAACGTTGGATTTGAGTTTATCGCGTCGAGCGACGTCGACCCGTTGTGGAACGAGTTTTTGGATCTCGGCGACTATTTCTGCGTAGTCGAGTAGGTCCATGCATCGTTGCGCGTCGAGGTCGGGAAGCAGATCGATGTCGCTGTCAGGGCGCTCGGTGCCGCGTGCTGTGGAACCAAAAAGCGATAGGTGTTTGACGCCGAGTTGCTGAAGACGCGGCGCGGCAGCGCGGAGAATGTGAAGAACCGTGAGAGGTTTCTGAGAGCTAGCGTTGTGGAAAGTGTGGTTGCGTCGCGGAGGACGGCTCCGCCTGGGACGAAGGCGACGCCGGCCGCCTCTAGAGCCGACCGAATGACGGCGAGATTGGCCGGAATGGGTTTGCGCGCGGCGCGCTCAAAGTAAGCGATGGTGAGCCGTGAGACGTGGGTTTGCCGGGCCAGTTGAGCTTGACTGATGCCGAGGAGTGCTCGGCCGGCGCGGCCCATTTCCGGGGTAAACGATAACTCTGGGTCGCGGTCCATGTTAGATAATATGTATAAGGCTATATAAAATATCGAGAGAGATTCTCTCGGGGTTTAAGCCATCTGCCCCAGGATCTCGCACTTGAGTTGAGGAAGCTGCCGGCCCTTGCGCTTGGTCCTCTATCGCGGATGGCCGGCGTCAGACGTTCGCCGCGTTAGCCCAAGGCGCTCAATGCGTTCGCTAACACCCTACGCCGCATGGCACGCAACCTCTGCGCCGCCTGCATCGCGCTGAATTCCAGCCACGCCGACCGCCTGGGCAGGCGAATCATTTACGTTAGCTGTGCGACCAACATTGCGGAAAGATCGTGAGTCATCGTCTGTGGTCCGATCGACGACTAGCACATAAATTTCCTGGGCGCAGACCCACGGCCCGTCAGCCTACCGTATCCGGCGGCCGGCAGCCCCCGTTTCTTCCACATACAACCAGCCCACTGACGATCACTGACGATGATTTACAAGCAAGCTGCGCAGGCGATTACGGGCTCCCGCCGAGCTCCCCGTCCATCGCGTATGGGTTGACGCTTTACATATGACGCGACGTATAATACGTCCTGTGATGTGATAAGGACGTTCCGATGCCGGGACACGGAAGCGCTCTTCAGCGGCCACCGCATGCGACGCTTCCAGAGCATCGAGCGCGCGGCGCTGAGGAAACTCGAAATGCTCAACGCGGCGACCCAGCTGCGCCAGCTCACCGCCGTTCCCGGCAACCGGCTCGAAGCACTCAAGGGGGATCGACAGGGTCAACACAGCATCCGGATAAATGACCGGTTTCGGATCTGCTTCGTGTGGCGGGCTGGCGACGCATACGGCGTCGAGATCACCGACTATCACTGAAAAAGAGGAGACCGCATTCATGGCACGGCATAAGAGAGAGGTCCCGCCGGTGCACCCCGGCGAGATACTGCTTGAGGAGTTCCTCAAGCCGCTTAAGATGAACGCACATCGGCTCGCGCTCGCGCTTAGGGTCCCCGCCAACCGCATCGGCCAGATCGTCGCCGGCGACCGGGACTTGAGCCTTGACACCGCGCTCAGGCTCGGCCGCTACTTCGGCACGGGTGCTGAGTTCTGGGTGAACCTGCAGGCGCGATACGACATCGAGACCGCGAAGGGTGAGCTCGAGGAGAAGATCGAACGTGAGGTGCAGCCGCGCGAGCAGGCTCATACGTGATATTCTTCGATACTTTCATATTCGGGTGCTAAGTCCTGTGCCTGGACCGCTACCTGATCGTGGTGCCGACTCTGACGAATCCCCGGCTGCCGTTACCACGCAGCCTTTAGGGTCCCGCCCTAGAGCATTTGGTTGAATAGTCCGTGATATTTTTTCATACTTTTATATATGAAAAGTATGAAAAGCCGCGTCGCCGAGCGCGGCCAGATAACCATTCCGAAACGGCTCAGGGAAAGGCTCGGCGTTAAGCCCGGAACGGTCTTGGAGTTCAGCGAAGAGCACGGACGCCTGATCGCGAGCAAAAGCGGCGGTGCCGATCCGGTTAGCGAGGTGTACGGGTGCCTCGGCAAGAAGAAGATCGATACTGATGCCGTTATGGCGCGGCTTCGTGGCCGGCGGTGATCACCGCCATTGATACCAATGTCCTGCTGGACGTGTTCGGCGCCGACCCAAGGTTTGGACCCGGCTCCTCAGAGGCATTGCGGCGCTGCCTGCGCGAAGGAGCGTTGATCGCTTCAGAAGTAGTATGGGTGGAGACCGCCACCGTGTTTGGCGATGCTGGACGTTTTCGCGATGCGATGCATAAACTGCCGGTCTCTTTCTCGCCGATGACGGAAGCGGCAGCGATTAAGGCGGCGGAGGCTTGGCGCCGGTACCGGGCAGGTGGAGGTCCGCGGGATCGGATTGCGGCCGATTTTCTGATTGGCGCACACGCCCTGATCGCCGCCGACCGTCTGCTTACCCGCGACCGGGGCTTTTATCGTCGATATTTTGCCGGCCTGAGGGTAGTCGACCCCACGACCGGGCGGCAAAGCGGTCGCGGTTAGAATATGAACTCGTGGAAGGCTGGACGCTGTGGAAGAAAGAGCCGCATCGCTCCGCATGATGCCCGTGGCACCTCATCTCAGCTCGCCGATGTGTCGAATTCCATCCAGGGGGCGTCCTCAAAAAAACAACGGTATCGCCGTTTTTTAATGATCTACTTATGATTGTGTGAGAATGATAACTAAGGAAGCGCGACCCAGTGCGGCCATACGAATACCAAGACGCGGCGACCCTGCTCGCTGATTTCTGGAAGAAGGTTGACGCGGTGCTCCGCGAGAAAGGAGTGATCCCATGAAGACCCTGAAAATCGGAATCGCCTCTTACGAGAACATGAAAGCCCGCACAATGGCGATTGCGCGTGGCACGCTAAAGCCTAAAGCAAACGAGCCGAAGGTATGGTTCACCTCGACCGAGAGCTTTGCCAAGGTGCTCTCGAATAAGAACCGTGCGCTGCTGGCCATGATCGCTGCGACGCATCCCGCTTCACTCCAGGAGCTGGCGGCTCGCACAGGTCGCAAAGCGTCCAATCTGTCCCGCACGCTCAAGACCATGGAGCACTATGGCTTCGTACGTCTGCATCGGGGCGAGCGCGGACGTGTCCGCCCAGAAGTGCCTTATCAATCGATCTCGCTTGAACTACCATTCAGCGCGTAGGCGTCGTCATTTATCGAAGGGTCCAGCAACGAACCAAAAGAGCGTCGGGAAAGGCAGGGGGCAAATATCAAGCTGGTCCCAGCGCAACGTGCAACTCGACGCCGGCCTGCTTTTGAAGATATCCAATAACGTTAAAGAGATTGCGTGCCTGCGGGTTGCCGCGCGGGCCGAACATACGGATCAAGCTCTTGGGTTGGGTGCCGGTGGCCCGGCCGAGTTTCTCGAAGCCAACGGTTGCCTTGATGTAGTTCCGCAGGATCGCCTTGCCGGTGTCCACGTCGCCGGCAAGCATTAGGTCAATACCCTCACGCAGGAGGGCCTCGGCAAAGACAGGGTCCTGGGCGACGTGCTTCTGCACCAATTCCTTGAAACTTCGTGTCACTGCCATGGGCTGCCTCCCTTCATCCTGAAAACCGCTTGCGCTTCTTGTAAGCGGCCCACAGGGCCGCTGCCGCTGCTATGTCCAGCTGTTGCCGCTTCTTGGTGCCGCCGGTAAGCAGAATCACCAGGGTTGCCCCGTCGCGGCCGAAATACACACGGTAGCCAGGCCCAAAATTGACGCGGTACTCGAGTACTCATTCGCCGACTGATTTGACGTTCGAGGTATTGCCTTGCTCGAGACGCGCGATCGCCGCCGCGACTTTGGCTCGAGTCGTTGAATCTACGGACGAAAACCATTCCTCGAACGGGCTCCGACCGGTTTCGGTTATGTAATAGCGGAGCTCAAGCACGGCCAAGAGTAACATTGGTGTTACCCTACGTCAATAGAAAAATGCTGCCGCCGTCATATTGCTGGCAATTCGGCAATGAGTCTTGCCTTATTGCTGGCAATCCTTTTTGGTCATATGGCCACTTCTATGAAGTGGGTTCCGCGGAGAGTAGGGCAGGGGGGCCGACAGGCGAGGAGCCTAACGCCTAGGTTACGCTACGCCGCTTGGATCGGACTGCGTTTTTCAACGTGCGAATAATCGTCTTTTGTGCTACGAAAGCCATTATGGATGCTCAGGAAATCCTGGCGAAGCTTCGGGAAAACGAGGCCGCCTTGCGGGAGCGCGGCGTCGCTCATGCCGCGCTTTTCGGTTCGCGTATACGCGGCGATAACCGCCCCGACAGCGACACTGACATCATGATCGAGATCGATCCCGATGCTCACATCACCGTTTTCGATTACGCAGGACTCAAAGAATACATCGCCAGTTTGTTTGATGGCCCCGTCGATGTAGTGAGCCGCGACGGCCTGAAACCCTATGTTCGTCCGGCGGCGTCCGCTGACGCGGTCTATGCCTT
>JBEKLA010000151.1:0-10031 GCA_050010455.1 Binataceae bacterium (SeqCode)
GGGCAGGCGCGGTGGGTCAGCGACGATGACGTTCGCAAACAGAATCAGTTCATCGACCAGCTGTTCGATCTGGCGGCCTGAGACCTCGCCGCCCAGTTCCTCTCGGGCCGTCCTCCGTCACCATTTTCAAAGTTGCAACACTTCCCCCCACGGCGCTCCCCTCGAAGGTCAGGTCGTGCGTTCAAACCCGACGACCTCGATGCGACAGCCCTCGGCGTGGCGCAACAGATCGGAGTAGGCCGTGCGCTGAAATAATCGAGAGAACAAAGTTGGCTGATTTCGAGCGACGAAAATCTGACCTACGCAAGATTGCCGCGCGAATTGCAACAGCTCGCCGACCGGATCTGACGAGTCAAGCCAGACGATTTTCGCACCCAAGGAGCTGGCGAAGATCGCGGCGTCGATCAAGGTGCGAACCTGATTCCTTTTAAAGCGGATGCGTGGCGAATCCAACAGGACAGCATAAAACTCGCCGTCGCGCACGAGCGCCGCAGCCGAGGCTTTGAGCAGTAGTTCGTTGTTGGAGGAACTTCCTGCGGTCAGACAGGCGATTACGGCGGTCCTTGCCGATTGCTGGGAAGCTCGAGTGGAAGCCTCGTGAAGTCCGTGGTCATTCGAAACCAGTCTCAGACTCGGCCGGCGAATCGAGTTCTGGCGCGATGGCGAACAGGATGAAATGATGCCGCTCATGCCCGTTGTAACAGCATCAACCGTGCCGCCGCGAATTGTCACAGCGGCCAACGATTTCTCCTGGACGCTCGGCGGATACATTTCAAATCGCGGCGTCAGGAACATTTCATTTTGAAATGTCGTCGAAGACGATTAGGAGACCGTCTGTTCCCTGCGATGATGGCTTCGATGTCTGCTCGGCTGAATCAGACCGCGCAGTGCATCGACGAATCCGGACAGGTAGCCACGAAAGGCACTTTCACGCTGCGTCCCGAAGACCGAGCACTCGCGAACTTGAAACGCGGGACAGGGTCCTCGGTGAAAGGTCACTACGCGCTTCGCGTTCTCCGGCTCCAGGAGCCGCCGGCCTAATCCGTCCAAGGCAATTACACAGCCGCGAGTGTCGTTGATGCGGAACATCCACCTGCATCGAACACACGTGTACAGATAGGGCTGCGGCCGGAACGGCTCGGATTTGTCCAGCGCTTCAATGGTAAAATGATGACGCGTCTCGTCTGAGGTGAAGGCAGGTCTTTGCCAAGTCCGACGAGAGTTACGTTCGGTCGCAGATAGTGGAGTCTCTGTGGTTCGCGGACGCCTTACAGGCGCATCCGATGAGAGATGGATAGGAGTATAGGGATCCAGCGGATGTACTTGCATGAGTGAGATCCCATCTACCTTGGCGCCGATAACACTACCCAGAAAAAGAGACTGAATTATTGGATTTGGCTTCATCGTATTACGGAGTGGTTGAGGTCGCCTTGAATCCAAAGCAGGAAGCATGCCTGAAAAGGAATTGGCCAATATACCAATCGCTTGCTATCTATCGGGCTCCTTCCTACCGCGACGGACTCGCCATTCATTTCAAAATGAAAATCGATGCTGTTCAAAAGGTAATCTGCGGTGAGCCTGACCCAGGAGAACTTCAATTAATCGAAGCCTTTTTCGGTAGGCATGTACTGTGCACAGATCGAAATAGGAGCCGCAGTACCAGATGGCGCGGCGTGTGTTGGAAAGAGTGATGAAGCGAATTGAACTGGTAATAGAACCTTCAGCGCTCGATTGTTTCATAGAAGCGGCGCGAGCGATGAATCTATCCGACTTCGACGTAACCGAAGTTCGGCGGTTCTTCTTGAAGCATCGGCAGGAACGGCAGCGGTTGTATCGCAGTCAGACCTTCATTGTGGACTTCGAGGAACGGCTCAAGGTCGATATCAACGTCGCGAGCGAGGCCGCGAGTCGAATCGAATCGCGAACACGCTCATCGCGACGGTTAACCCCGAGAGCGTCACGATTCTGATGCTCGACCAAGCGACTGGGGTGGAAGATTTGTCGGCGCCTAAGGCGACTCCGCTTTCGCGCGACGCTGCTTTCGCTGCGAAATGATCAACGGAGCCTCGGCGGTATAGCTAAATACTGGCGGTTCCTATCATACTTGCGATCATCCTCGCCGTCGGCCTCTATTTCGATCGAGGAGACGCGGAGGACGACACTCACAGCCGCCGCAAATCCATCTGAATCCTCGCGTTTGGTCGATCGGGGCATAGAGACCGATCGCTATCTCAATCCTCTTTGGCCGCGTGATTCGGCACCTTCTGGCGAAGGTGTTACTTCGGTCGGTTCAGACGTTCCCTGCTTTTCGGTCGCTTGCTGGTTCATCGCGATGCGCGCACTCGCCACAGCTTCGATTTGTGCTTCAAGCGCCTTGTCACTTCGTCGAACGCTGTTGAAGTCCGTGTCTTTCAGGACCAGGAGTTGGCAATAGCTGCGAGCGTAGACGTCACCTTGCCGGCGCTGCCCAGTGACTAGTCCCATCTCGCCGAAGAAGTCGCCCGGGTTCAGACGGATCTTCTGGCCCACAACCTCGACATCTACCTTTCCAGACGAGATGAAGTACATGGCGTCGGCGCGGTCGCCGTTGCGAATGAGCCGCTCGCCCGAAACCGCGACCTGCGGCCTCAGTTTGCGCGCGATAAGATCGAGCTGGGTCTCACTCAGTTTTGCGAACATCGGCACTTTGGCAACGAGCTCTCTGATCTCAAGCCCAAGATCGAGGCGCGGCCGGACCTCGACCTCGGCACGACTCAGCTGCACTTCCCGGCGCAGGTCGCTGTAAAGCTCGGGGCCGATGACGCCCTCTTCGAACAAGGAGCGATATTCCATGTCTTCACGGCGAAGCCATGTGCGGTTGAGGATGCGGCGCTCGAGGTTCTCGGCATAGGACGGGTATTGCTGACGCAATGCCTCCAACGCAGCGTTGGTCATCTCCCGACGGCCATGCATCACCTCGCGCAAGGTTGATGCCGATTTCGCGCCAACCAGCGGAACCAGATTTTTCTCGAGGTATTTGTCCAGCTCTCTCAGTATGATCTGCTGGACCAAAAGCCACTCAAACCGATCCGCCAGACGATCGATCAGCAGCGCGTCGATCCTGAGACGGCGATGCAGCCAATGGGTGAATCGAAACCATGGCGAGAAATCGACCATCTCCTGAGAGACGCGGAGATATTCGGCCGGGTCGCCGGTGCGGCTGTGATCGATCAGCCGCCCAGCGCCAACCAACATCTCTTCAACGATGCGTCCGGATATGGTGCGTTCGGCAAAGTGCTGCAAGACTAGCTCGCGTTCATGGCTGGCAAGCGCCGCCAGCCCGAGCAGAAGCTGGTGGGCGTCGTTGTCGCTTACGCGGGAAGTAGTCGCCCCGGTCGCGGTTGTCGGAGGGGCAAGCTCACGAGTGACCTCGGAAATCAGACTTTCGGAAAATTCATATCCTCTGCCGATCACATGGAAGGCGTTGGCAATTCGCTCGCGAGACAGGCCAAGCACCTGATCGCGCAGCGCCTGGTCGACGCTGGAGAGTCGATCGAGCCCCACCAGTCGCAGCAGAAAACGCAGCGTCGTGCCGTTGACGAGCAGGGTGAACACGACAAACCCTGTCGCGAGAGTCGCGACGAAGCGCTGCACATCCGGCGCAATAGCGTGGCTCTCCGTCACGGAGAGCGCGAGCACGAGCGTCAGTGCGCCGCGCAACCCGCCCCACAGAATTACGGCCTTGAATCTATTGTCGATCGCTGGGCTCAGACCGAGCCAGCTCATCAGCGGTAGCAGGCCGAACACGACCAGCGCCCGCGCGACGAACGCCGCTCCAATCAACACGCCGAGCAGCATTATGTCGTGCCAATCGGTATTGAGCAGCATCCGCGGGACGAGCAAAGAAGCGAGGAGGAAGATCAGTGAGCTCGCCCAGAAGGCGAGTTGCTCCCAAATGTCGCGCAGAAAATCCCTATCGTCCGGCGCCATCCGCCGCTGCCCCGTCGCACTCATGACCAGTCCCGAGGTGAGAGTCGCCACTACACCGGAAACTCCTAGCTGGCGCTCGGCAACGATGTAAACGATATATGGCAGCGCGAGAGTGACAGTCACTTGTGCCAGCCGCAGGTCGAGCAGCCATCGGAGCACACCGATGAGCATCCGCGCGCCGATGTATCCTACGACCATGCCGCCCACGAAGCTGCGCATAAAGGAGATAGAAGCGGCACCAACACCTAGTGGCTGCCCTCCGATCAGGCTCTGCAGCAACATCACGAACAGGGTGATAGCGGCAGCGTCGTTGAGAAGGCTCTCGCCTTCTACCAGCCGACTCAGTCGCGAGGGCGCTCCCACGTCGCGGAAGATTGCGATTACGGCAACCGGATCAGTGGTTGCCACCACCGAGCCGAGCATGAAACAGGCGACCGCCGGAACGGCCGCAAGCGGCGCCAGCGCTGCACCGATGAAGGCTGTCGCAACCAGCACTGCTACCACTGCGAGCAGCAGAATTGGTGCGGCATCCTCGACAATGAGCCGCACCTCGATGTTCAAGCCTGCCTCGAACACGAGCGTAGGCAGAAAAATGTAGAGAAAAGCTTCCGAGCGGAACGGCAAGTTGACGATCGCGTTCGCCATCGAGGCAAACTCGCTCAATCCTGTGTGGCTCAAAATGATCGAAGTCAGTCCAATTACTATCCCGACCAGCGCCAGCAGGACGGATTGCGACAACCCTAGTCGATCGGCCAGCGGCTGACTGAACGCTACCGCGATCAATAGCGCAGCCAGCAACAGCAGGATGACTTGAAGATCCATCTGATCAGACACCGGATCTCTCAAACATGCAGTCGGCTGCAGATGCGCACAGTAGCTATCACTCGCTCGCTGTGGAACGCAACGAATCTATGTGGACGGGGCGGACTACAAGAGACTAAAACAGTTTAGGGTACCTTGATGTCTGCTGAAAGGTGAGGCCGGTCGGCGATCGCTCGCGGTGGCGGACGGGACTGCGAGCACGGGGCAGGGTGCGAGGCGCATCAGTTTTTCAGGCAATCCTTCCAGCAGTCGATCGAAAATTCCGGTTCGGACGCGAACCGATACAACGATCAGTTTTGCCTTTAGGTTGCTCGCGACGTCGGCAATCGCCTGGGCGGGCGTCCCAAAACACACGTCGCTCTTGCAGTGCGGATATAGAGCGAGAGCGCGTTTCTCCAAATGGTCAAGGCGGCGCTTAGCTTCTTGCTCTCGCTGTTCGCGTAGATCTGACGAGTCACACCAAAGATCAGCCCCGTGCGGCAAAGGTTCGACCACATGGACCAACACGATTTCTGAGAGGTGCTCTCGGGCCAAGCCAACGGCATACTCGATCGCCGGTTTCGAATCGGAAGAGAAGTCGATTGGGACCAGAATCCGTTCTTTGTCTTCGTCCATATGCTGTGTGTCGTATTCTCCGCTGGAAGAGGAGATGAGCAATTGCTGCGCCAACTAACCGCGCGAGCAAAAACCCAGCATCTACCTCGATCCGATTGCGTTTTCCGCTCATAGGCGGGCTCAATCGCGGGCGAATCATTTCATTTTGAAAATTCAAGCTGTTCAAAAGGTAGGGGAGGTGGAGACGGTCGTATAGAAGTCGGAAGAGCGTCGTTTCTAGTAGCGGCCGCCTCGAAACCTAGACGATTCATCAGATCAGCAATGAGTCGTCTCGACGAATCGGATTGATCATCGGCTGGGCCAAAGATCGAATCAGATTTTCATTCTGAAAAGCAACGACGTGACGTGTGGTCGATGCTTCAGCATTTGCCAGGCGTGCGCTCAGCGTCGAATCCTTTTCAAATTTTAATTCTGGGCATCGTTCCTCGCTTTTTCAGTCAGCATCGAAGTTGCTAGGTGCCCTCTGTGTTGAGGCTGCAGCGCTTTGTCGGTTGTCATTCAGGCAGCAGACTGCGAGGTGGCCGATTTCTTAATTGGAGGGCGTCATGGATCTTTGGATTTGGTTGCCAGGGACATTTCTTCTTGGACTAGCAGGGTTGGGCCTTTGCTACGTGTTCCTGATCGGCTGCGAGAATATCTAGAGGGGATGCTTGTCATGATTTATGTAACAGCACTAGCCGCAGTTTTCGTTTTCGGGTACTTGGTGGCCGCAATGGTTCGACCGGAATGGTTCTAACGACTCGACCCATCTGACATCAAACAAATAGGACGGATTTACGATGTGGTTTTTGCCGATCTCAATTCTAGTTGTCAGCGTTGCAGTCTCCTATCCGCTGGGTAAGTACCTGGCCTGGATCATGGACGGGCACTACCGTCCACCACTGCTATTCAAGTGGTGTGAAGACCGCATCAGCAGTGGACCGCAGAACTGGAAGCAGTACGCGGTGTCGTTGCTGGTATTCAACACCGTTCTGTACATCTTCGGATATGTTGTTCTCGTGCTTCAGCCGTGGGCGCCGCTTAACCCACGCGGGCTTGGAGCACTGTCACCGACCACGATCTTCAACACCGTCATTTCCTTCAGTACCAACACGGACATACAGCACTATTCGGGAGACCAGTCGTTCTCGAATTTCAGCCAGATATTCTTTTGCCTGCCGATGTTCTTTCTTTCCGCCGCGATCGGGTTTTGCGCTCTGACCGCGATCATCCGCGCCTTCCGCAGCGACGAGCACGTCGGCAACTTCTTCCAGGATATGTGGCGTGTTGTGTTCTACACGTTTCTGCCGGCGGTCTTCGTCGTTAGCCTGGTCTTTCTGGTTCAGGGCATGCCGATGACCTATCAGAGCGACTATCAGGTCAACACGCTCGAGCCTGCCGCGATGGGCACGGACAACAACAATCGGCCCAAACAGCAGACAATCGTGATTGGACCGCTAGCTTCCTTTGTCCCGATGAAGATGCTGGGAACAAACGGGGGCGGCTTCTTTGGAATGAACTCGGCACATCCGTTCGAGAACCCGAATGCGGCGTCAAGTTTTGTCGAGACTTCATCGATGATGTGGTTTCCGATGGCGCTAGTGTGGATGTACGGCATAATGCTGCGGCGCAGGCGCCATTCGCTGGTCATATTCTCGGTAATGTTTTTTCTACTGGCCAGCACGATTCTATGGTCAATCTATTTTGACACTCTGAAGCCGAATCCAGGGCTCATAGCGCATTCCGAGAGTCGAACGTTCTCGATTCCGAGCGCTACAGCGCCCGGCGGCAAGCGCGACATTACATTGCCGGCGGTAGCGGGCCTGCCCGTCGACCAGCATCTCGGCAACCTCGAAGGCAAGGAGTTGCGGTTCGGCACTTCGGCGGGATCGACATTCGCGGCCGCCACGGTGGATTTCACTTGCGGCGCGATCATTTGCGAGCACGACAGTCTCAATCCGATGGCATCCTTGTCGCCTTTCTTTGGAATGTGGGTGAACTGCATCTATGGCGGGAAAGGCGTCGGCATGATCAACATGCTGCTCTTTCTAATCATCGGAATATTCGTAGTTGGGCAAATGGTCGGTCGAACGCCGGAGTACCTGGGCAAGAAGATCGGGGCGCGCGAAGTAAAACTGGCATTGATCGCGCTACTTATACATCCGCTGGTAATCCTCTTTCCGGCGGGATTATTTTCAGCGACCAACTGGGGGATAAAAGCGGAAAGCAATCCGGGCGCGCACGGATTTTCGCAAATCGTCTATCAATTCTCATCAGACTCAGCCAACAACGGGTCCGCACTCGACGGCCTAGGCGTTACCTATGGCCTGAACAACAATCCGAGCCCGGCGCCGGAAGCCGTTCCCTGGGATATAGCAGCAGGATTCGTCATCATGCTCGGCAGATTTCTGCCGATCCTGGCGCCGATCGCAATGGCGGGCTTCCTCGGAATGAAGAAGACCACTCCGTTCGGGTTAGGCACCTTGCGTGACGACACTTTCACTTTTGGATGCCTGCTGGTCGGAACAATTGCGATCGTAGGCGCGCTGCTCTTCCTGCCGGTCGCAGCACTAGGTCCCGTTGCTGAGCATCTTGGACCGTTCCCTTTTGGCGGCTAACTAGCGAAGACACTTACGACTTTTTGACGAAGGAATTCGACAATGGAAGCTCTAAAGAAATATCCTGCGCCACCTGAAATTCACGTCACGCCAGAGATGCCCGTACCGCCGCGGCGATCACGAGCACAGGCGTTGTTCGCACCCGAGCTGATGTGGCCGGCCGTCAAGGAAGCGTTCCTGATGCTGCGGCCGGACATACAGTGGAGCAACCCGGTCATGTTCGTGGTGGAAATCGGCTCGGTACTGACGCTGCTGTTCATCATACAAGCGCTGGTGAGCCAGTCGGTAAGTCAGGTTCCCATCAGCTATTTTGTCGCGCTCGACTTCTGGCTGTGGCTGACTGTGCTGTTCGCTAATTTCGCGACGGCGCTGGCCGAGGCGCGGGGGCGCGCCCAAGCGGAATCTCTGCGAAAGGCCCGCAAGGATACACCGGCTTACCGGCTCAAAGGCAAGGACATAATCGAAGAGGTTTCGTCAGCCGACCTCAAGCCTGGAGACCGCGTCGTAGTCGAGGCAGGGCAAATTATTCCAGGTGACGGCGAAGTCATCGAGGGAATAGCGTCGGTCGATGAGTCTGCGATCACGGGCGAATCAGCTCCAGTGATCCGAGAGGCGGGCGGCGATCGTTCAGGAGTGACAGGTGGGACTCGGGTAGTCTCGGATCGCATCGTGACGAGAATTACAGCGGCCACCGGCGAATCATTTCTTGATCGCATGATCGCCCTCGTCGAGGGAGCCGTTCGTCAGAAGACGCCCAATGAGATCGCACTGACACTGGCGCTGGCCGGCTTGAGTCTGGCGTTCCTGATTGTAGTGATCCCGCTGTGGCCTATGGCCCTGAGCGCAGAGATCTATATGGCAGGCTATCTGGGCCTCACGGAGCCGCTGAAGAGTCTTGGCACCGATGTGCCGACGCTGGTCGCATTGCTCGTGTGTCTGATCCCGACGACGATCGGCGCGCTGCTGGCCGCCATTGGTATAGCCGGGATGGATCGCGCGCTGCAGGCGAACATCATGTCCAAGAGCGGTAAAGCGGTGGAAACCGCGGGCGACATCGATACGGTTCTGCTCGACAAGACCGGCACGATCACGATGGGCAATCGGCACGCGACAGATTTCGTGCCGGTCGGCAGATACACGGCGCAGCAGGTTGGACGGCTGGCGGTGCTGGCTTCGATCGCGGACGAGACGCCCGAAGGAAGGACCATCGTCAAATTGCATTTCGACCGTGGCGGAACTCCAGCCGATGTTACCGCGCCTAACGGCACGAGCTTTATCTCTTTTACTGCGCAAACACGCATGAGCGGGGTTGATCTTCCGGACGGCAAAAAGATCCGCAAGGGAGCGCCCGACGCCGTGGCCAAATTCGTCGAGCGCCAGTCCGGCACGATTCCGTCGGACCTTCAGTCTGTTGTGGACGCTATTGGGTCGCAGGGCGCGACGCCGCTGGTGGTTGCCGAAGGCGCCAACATTCTCGGCGTTATCGTGCTCTCCGACGTGCTCAAGACCGGCATCAGCGAGCGTCTGGAGCGTCTGCGCGCGATGGGTGTGCGCAGCGTGATGATCACAGGCGACAATCCGCTCACCGCGGCGACCATTGCGAAGCACGCGGGCGTCGACGACTTCATCGCGCAATGCACGCCCGAATCGAAGTTGGCCTACATCCGAAAAGAACAGGCCGAAGGCAAGCTGGTGGCAATGGTTGGTGACGGCACCAACGACGCCCCGGCGTTGGCTCAGGCTGACGTTGGCCTTGCAATGAACTCCGGCACACAGGCGGCCAAGGAAGCCGGCAACATGGTCGACCTGGATTCCGATCCGACCAAGCTGATCGAGGTCGTAGAGATCGGCAAGCAACTGCTGATGACCCGCGGCGCACTCACGACGTTCTCGGTCGCCAATGACGTCGCCAAGTATTTCGCGATTATCCCGGCGCTGTTTGCCGGTACTCTGCCGTGGCTCAAGGCCATGGACATTATGAATCTTCACTCGACGACGTCCGCGATCCTGTCGGCGGTAATCTTCAAC
>JBEKLA010000152.1:0-10014 GCA_050010455.1 Binataceae bacterium (SeqCode)
CCCGCTGAGCGAAGGACACCTGAACGAAACCTTGATGGAGTGGGCGATCCATTATAATCGAGGCCGACCACACTCCTCGTTGGAGCCCGGCATTCCGGATCCGAAGCTGCCGGCGCGTTTACGATTGCATCGGCATCGGTTCGACCGACCAACTTACGTTCTCGCTCATGCCATCCTGAACGGACTGCACCACGAATATGCGATCACCGCGCGCGCGGCCTGAACGTCGTGACATTTTGCGGACGACAGCTGGCTTTATCACTTATAATTGACCTTAAGAAAACTAACTGGACTCTGAGACATTTATATGAAACAGTTATATGCATGGTATATTAAAGTCTCATGTTCTGGTGGCTGCATATCGTAATCTTCTAGCCCGGAGAGGCCTCTATGTCACCTATCGTACTGATTCTGATCTTGATTTTGCTGTTTGGCGGTGGCGGCGGTTATTACGCTTACGGGCCCTACGGCGGAATCGGGATCGGGGGGATCGTCCTCATCATTCTACTCGTGTTGGCGCTCACCGGACGGTTGTAGTATGCGAACACCACGGCAGGAGCAGATTGCCTTGGTGTGTGATTCCTCAAAACTTGGTCCTCTTCTGAATTGGTGAAGAGCCTGTTCGTTTGAGGTTCCGGATCGAAAGAGCGTCGACGGTTGTTCGACCAGTCGGCCTGCAAAGAAGCGGCTTGGTCGGCCCTTGTCGCTCCTCACAACCTAATCCGCGCGCACAGGAGTCTCGCCGCGACGGCTCGTTTCGTCAGCGAGTGAGTTCGAGGTCTCAGCCCTATAAATCTCAGCCCTATATGGACCGGCGTGACAAAATCTCGCGCGGCTCGTCGCACTAATGCGAGAGTCTTGAGTTGCCCCCGGCCTCAGCTGGGGTGACGCTTTCGGTCCGACGCGGTGGACTTCGGATCGGACGGTTACGTAGGGCTCTCCTTGAGCCGCGGGACACGGAACTAGCGCGGTGTGTTACTCCGCTATCGCGCTGGGCGGCGCGTAGAATAATTCTTCGAACATTCAGGGTGGGCCGTTGTTGACCAAGGGCGCGCCGGAGGCCAACCCGTACCGTCGCAATCTGCGCAGCCGCGGATCGCTCGAGCTGGGCCGCATAGGAAAGATCCTGTAGTCCAGCGACTTCACCCGCCCGCTCCTCGGCATATTCGCAGTGACCGAACGCCATGGCTTGATTGCGAAGGAACGTCCGCCACGATGGTCCCAGCCGTCTGCTTTGTGGGGGCATGTAGCGCGACACGGTGGCTTCCGAGACTTTGAAACCGAGCATCAGAAGTTCACCATGGATCCGCGTGGCGCACCCCAAAGAAAGTTGTCACGGGCCATCCGGACGATCAGATGGCGGACTTCCCTGGAAACCCTCGGGCGCCCACCACGCCAGCGCCCCCGGGATCGATATCGCCAAAGCGCTAACCAGCCGTCACGGCGCCAGCGCAAGACCGTCTCGGGCTGGACGATGATCAGGCTGTCACGCCATTGAGGCCACCAGCGCGAGAACAAGATCCAAAACAGCCGATCCCAAGGGCGAAAGCACGGGCGACGAGTTCCACTGGCGCTCCAGCACGGCGATTTGATGGTGCAGCGCGATCGCTTCCAACAACAACGCGGTGCGGGTTCGGGGTGGGCCGCTTCGGCTCTCCAAGAATGATTCGCTTGTCGGCAGTCCCACGCACCGCAGGCTATCGCCAGTCCATCAAAACCACCAACGAATTCGCGACGGATCAAGTTGTGAGGAACCACAACTCTTGAGGTAGGGACGCGGCGTTCGGCTTAACGAATCGAGCTATTTAGGATAGAACCTCTGCGACGGTTCCGCTTGCCAGCGGGCCGGTCCGGTCCGGGAAACGTGGATTAACGGGTTTCCAGGAAAGGCCGATCTTCATGTCAAGCTTCGTCCGGGCGTGGACGAGCAAAGCGAGGTAGGGCGATGGATTTCGGATTTCATTGCGGCGTTTATTCCACCATCCACAAGGACGCGGCCATGGCCGAGGAGCGCGGCTTCACCCACGCCTTGCTGTACGACAGCCAGATGATTTACGGCGACGTCTTCGCAGGGCTATGCGTGTGCGCCACGAACACGAAGAAACTGAAACTCGGTCCGGGAGTGACGAATCCCGCCTCGCGAATTGCTCCGGCCACGGCCTCCGCAATCGCGACGGTGAATGTGTTCGCGCCCGGACGTGCGGTGCTCGGGATCGGCACCGGCAACAGCACTCGCCGCACGCTGGGGATGCCCGCGACCAAGCTGTCCGAACTCCGCGAGTGCGTCGAGGTCTGCCGCGGGCTGCTCGACGGCAAGCAGGTGCTCTATCGCGAAGGCGACCGGCGGCGCGAGATCCGCTTCCTCAATCCCGAGGGCGCGCTGAATATCAAGGATCGAATTCCGATCTACATCTCGGGCGCCGGGCCGAAGGCGCTCGAATTGGCCGGCGAAATCGGCGACGGCGTGATCTTGTGGGGCATCAGCGATGAAAACCTCATCAAGTACCACCTCGATCATGCGCGGCGCGGAGCCGAGAGGGCGGGCAGGAAATTCGAAGACCTGTACGTCATATGCATGACCGCCTGCCACGTGACCAAGCCGGGTGAATCGCTGGAATCGATCCGCGCGGCGGTCGGCTACATGGCTATCTCCGGGCTTAATCTGATCGCGCTATCGGTCAGCAAGAATCCGGAAGTGCTCCCCGCCGAGTTCCGCGCCGATATCATGGGGACGCTGGATGCGTATCGCACTCCGGGCGAATCGATCGAACGGCGCCATCTCGAACGCTATACGGAGTACGGGACCAGCCTGCAGCAGCTCCACGAGTCGATGGTCACGGAGAGGCTGATGAAGGCAACCTCGATCGTCGGCAGCCCGCAGGAATGCGTCGAGACCATCAAGAAGATGGAGCGGGCGGGCGTCCATCAGGTGACGGTCCAGATCGGCAACGTCAATCAGCGGGAGAATCTGATCGGTTTCTCGAAAGCCGTAATCGAGAACTATTAGCGAGCCTGCCCGATCGAGACGACGCGGCCCGTCATGCTCGCGCAAGCACGCGAGCATGACGCGGATCTCCTGCGGGCTTCTTATCTCAGGTTCGTGACCGTGATCCTTGCGGTTATGGGACTCACTTGCTCGGATGAATCCGGGTGATTTTGGATCCCGCTATATTAATTCCGCCCATCAGTCCCTTCTGGTTGAAGACAAACGCATAGACGCCCTTTTGCAGCGTGGTCGTCGTCAAATTTTTCTCGAAGCCTACGTCCAGCACAACCAGGGTGGGGCCGGTTCCCAGTTCCCATCCTTTGCTCTTGTTGAGGAACTTCAATGAAGCATTGTCCATGAAGAACAGCACGTATCCGAACGACTGGGCACCCGCCTGAAGTCCTACTGAAGCCTCAATCGATCGATAGTAACCGGCAGTCTTGCCATTTTTTTGTAGCTCCCCGTCGCCGTATTGTCCCGCGACTATAAAGCCGCCCTTGATAATGCTCGGAAAGACCAGGATGCCTTTCGCCTTGTCGGCCAAAGCTTTAGCACCGGGAGTGGTTTGATAAAGCGTGATCAGCGCCTGTCTCGAATCGCGCCTGATCTCGCTTGCACTCGCCGCCAATGACGAGCTGGAAGTTAGAAGATTCGCCAGAACCCCAAGTATCAGGGCCACCGAAAAGACGCTCAATCTGATCTGCTTTTCCATTGAGATCTCCTCCTTTTTAGCGTTAAGACAGCCTGGTGCGGAGAGCGATCGCGAACGTCGGTCGGGGAAGAAAACCCAAGTTGAGATTTCGTTCGGTTCCCCCGGTTTGTGACACATAGCCTTGCGCCAAACCCAGCGTCAAGTAGAACGATGGTCGGGTTTCCCCCATCTGCTGGAAGAGAATTCTCGCGCAAGCGCACGGCGCGCTCGCGCGTCCATAGGAAGAAAGGATATAGGTCAAAAGGTTTCGCTGTCCGGAAGGAGAGTAATGATGAAAACACTGCGGATTGCCGGAGCCGGATTGATAGTTGCCGCCGTGATCGCGTGCCCCCTTCCCCGCGCCTATGCGCAGACCGGAAGCAGCGTCGGCAAGAGAGCTCGGATGTACAATCCAGCGACTGAAATTACCGTCAAGGGAAAGATACTGAAGGTCACGCAACTGCAGGGCCAGCGCGCATCGGGCGGCGTACATCTCACGCTCAAAGCCGAATCCGGCACTTTCGAAGTTATTCTCGGCCCGTCGTGGTTCCTGGACGAGAAGAATTTCAAGCCGATCGAAGGCAACGAGCTTGAAGTCACCGGCGCCAAGCTAAAGCATCAGGGTCAGGACATAATCATTGCGCGTTGGGCCAGGACGGGTGGAAAAGATCTGACCTTGCGCAACCCGAAAGGCATTCCCGAATGGTTCGGCAAGCAGCCCCGTTAAGTTTCGCGGCGGCTTGGCGGCGGGTCCAACGGCGCTTACGTATTTCGGCTCCGACGGCGGAGTCGGTTCGCGGCATCCGCTGAAGACCGGGAAATTTGCTTTTCGAGGTAGGCAGCCGTCGCGAGCAGCGCGCTCGTCGAGGCTATTGAGAAATCAGGTTATTGGATTGGTGAGCCGTCCGGGACTTGAACCCGGGACCCTCTGATTAAAAGTCAGATGCTCTACCGGCCTGAGCTAACGGCTCACCGAGGCCTTTTCGCGAACACCAGATTCTTACAGGCGGCCGGGATAATTTGAAAGCCCGCCACCGATAATCGCCTTCATCCCGACGTGCGCTTATAAGGACAGGTCGCGGCAAGCATTGCCGCGCCGAAGCCACGACCGTTAAACTACTGTCGTAGAAGGATTCTTACCCGAGTCATCGACGACGCCGTCCAGATTCAGGGATTTCGCCAGCGCCTCGGCGCGATCGCAAAGACGTTCGAGGCGTCCAAATCAGTGGAGTCGAAGGATGATGGAAGCGCTTGAAGATCTGGATCCTGAAGAAACCGGCGAGTGGCTGGATTCGCTCGAGGCGATGATCGACGCGGAAGGTGTCGATCGCGCCCATTTCATACTGGAAAATCTGATCGGGAAGGCCCGAGAACGAGGAGCCTTCCTGCCCTACAACGCCAATACGCCTTACGTAAACACGATTCCGGTCGACCGCCAGCCGCACTATCCCGGCGACCGCGAGATCGAGCGGCGGATCAGCTCGATCGTGCGATGGAATGCGCTCGCGATGGTGGTGCGCGCCAACAAGGAATCGTCAGAACTGGGTGGGCATATCGCGACCTTCCAATCGGCCGCGACGCTCTACGATATCGGCTTCAATCACTTCTGGCGGGCGCCGAGCGACAACCACGGCGGCGACATTATCTATACCCAGGGACACTCATCCCCCGGCATCTATGCGCGCGCTTTCGTCGAGGGGCGCATCACCGAGGACCAGTTGCTGAACTTCCGCCGCGAGGTCGACGGCAAGGGGTTGTCGTCGTATCCGCATCCGTGGCTGATGCCGGATTTTTGGCAATTCGCCACCGTATCGATGGGGCTCGGGCCGATGATGGCGATCTACCAGGCCCGTTTCATGAAGTACTTGCAAGGGCGCGGCCTCGCCGACGCCGGCGATCGCAAAGTGTGGTGCTTCGTCGGCGACGGCGAGATGGACGAGCCGGAATCGCTGGGCGCGATTTCGCTCGCGGCGCGGGAGCGCCTCGACAACCTGATCTTCGTGGTCAACTGCAATCTTCAGCGCCTCGACGGTCCGGTGCGCGGCAACGGCAAGATTATCCAGGAACTCGAAGCGGATTTTCGCGGCGCCGGATGGAACGTGATCAAGGTCATCTGGGGCAGCAACTGGGACGCGCTGCTCGCGCGCGACAAGCTCGGATTGCTGCGCAAGCGGATGGAAGAGTGCGTCGACGGCGAGTACCAGACGTTCAAGGCGCGCGACGGCGCCTACGTGCGCAAGGAGTTTTTCGCCAAATATCCGGAACTGCTCGACATGGTATCCGGCATGACCGACGAGGAAGTCTGGCAACTGCGGCGCGGCGGCCACGATCCGCTCAAGGTTTACGCCGCCTACTCTGCCGCCGTCAGCCATCGCGGCGAGCCCACCGTGATTCTCGCCAAAACCATCAAGGGCTATGGGATGGGCGCGGCCGGCGAGGGCATGAACATCACCCATCAGCAGAAGAAGATGGGGTTAGAGGAGCTAAAGGCCTTTCGCGATCGCTTCAAGATCCCGGTGCCCGACGATCAGATCGCCGAGGTTCCGATCTATCGGCCGCTTGAGGACAGTATCGAAATCAAGTACCTCAAGGAGCGCCGCGCGGCGCTCGGTGGCGGTATCCCGCATCGCCGGCGCCGATCGGATTCGATCGAGGTGCCGCCGCTTTCGGCTTTCGAAGCGCAGCTCAAGAGCACGGAGGCGCGCGAGAATTCAACCACGATGGCGTTCGTGCGCATCCTGTCCACGTTGGTGCGCGACAAGAATATCGGCAAACGCGTCGTGCCGATCGTGCCCGACGAATCGCGCACTTTCGGAATGGACGCGATGTTCCGGCAGCTCGGAATCTTCTCGCAGGTCGGCCAACTCTACAAACCCGAGGATGCCGGCCAGCTCCTGTTCTACCGCGAGCATCAGCAGGGCCAGATCCTGCAAGAAGGCATCAACGAGGCCGGGGCGATGTCGTCGTGGATCGCGGCGGCGACTTCCTACAGCACGCATAATCTGCCGATGATCCCGTTCTACATTTTCTATTCGATGTTCGGGTTTCAGCGCGTCGGCGATCTGGCGTGGGCATCCGGTGACATGCGATGCCGCGGCTTCCTGCTCGGTGGAACTTCGGGCCGCACCACGCTCAACGGCGAAGGATTGCAGCACGCTGACGGCCACAGCCACGTCCTGGCTTCGGTCATTCCCAACTGCGTAGCGTACGATCCGACGTTCGCGTACGAACTCGCGGTGATCATTCAGGAGGGGTTGCGCCGGATGCTCACCGAACAGGAAGACGTTTTTTATTACATCACCCTGATGAACGAAAACTACGCCCATCCCGCGATGCCCGAAGGCTCGCGCGAAGGGATTCTCAAGGGCATGTACCTGTTCCAGGACGGCGGCGATTCGAAGTCGCCGCGAGTGCAACTGCTCGGCTCGGGAACAATCCTGCGCGAGGCGATCGCGGCAGCCGATCTGCTCAGGAACGACTTTGACGTCGTGGCCGACGTGTGGAGCGTGCCGAGCTTCACTGAGCTCAGGCGCGAAGGGCTCGAAGTCGAGCGCTGGAACATGCTGCATCCCACCAGCCCGCAAAAACGCAGCTACGTCGAGGAGTGCCTGGCGGCCCGAACCGGCCCGGTGATCGCGGTCACCGACTATATCAAGGCGTTTGCCGATCAGATTCGGCCGTACGTCCCGAAGCGCTATCGCGTGCTCGGCACCGACGGCTTCGGACGCAGCGATTATCGCAAACGGCTGCGCAGCTTCTTCGAGGTCGATCGCTACTACGTCGCGCTCGCGGCGCTCAAGGCCCTGGCCGACGAAGAGCAGATACCAGGCTCCAGGGTCGAGGCCGCGATCAAGAAGTACAATATCGATCCCGAAAAGCCCTATCCTCCAAGGGGTTGATGCAAGCTCATGGCAACGCTGGTTGATATCAAGATTCCAGACATCGGCGACTTCAAGGATGTCGAAGTCGTCGAGGTGATGGTGAAGCTTGGGGACACGATAGGCGTCGACGCTCCGTTGGTGGCGATCGAGTCCGACAAGGCGACAATTGAAGTACCCGCGCCGCAAGCCGGAGTGGTCAGGGAAATCAAGGTAAAGGTTGGCGACAAGGTTTCGGAAGGCTCCTCGATCGTAGCGATCGAACCCGAAGGCGCCGCCGAAGCCGTCGCTGCCGACGGCGCATCCAATCCGCCGCCCCAACCGTCGCCTATGCGCGTAACGGAGCCTGCGAAGACGCTGGCTCCGGCTCAGCCGTCAGCCGCGCAATCGCCCGATACCGTAGCGCCGGCGGTTTCGGCGGCGCCGCAATCCGCGCTGAAGCCGCATGCGAGTCCGTCGGTGCGGAAGTTCGCGCGCGAGCTCGGCGTCGATCTCAGCCGCGTCAACGGAAGCGGCCTAAACGGCCGCATCTTCAGAGAGGACGTACAACGATTCGTCAAGAACGCGTTCGCCACCCCTGCCGCGACGGCGGCGGGCGCTGCCGCTCCGTTCGACTTGCTCTCCTGGCCCAAAATCGATTTCGCGCAGTTCGGGCCGATCGAGTCCAAGCCGCTTTCGCGTATCCGCAAGATCGCGAAGGCGAACCTCGCGCGCAACTGGGTGATGATTCCGCACGTCACCCAGTTCGACGAAGCCGACGTTACCGAGCTCGAAGCGTTCCGCAAGGAAATCAATCAGGCGCATCAGGACAAGGGCGTTCGGGTGACGATACTCGCGTTCATCCTGAAGGCGCTGGTTGCCGCTCTGACCGAGTTTCCCGAGTTCAACTCGTCGCTCGATGGCGACAACCTGATCCTGAAGAAGTATTTCCATCTGGCCTTTGCTGCCGACACGCCCGAAGGCCTGGTGGTTCCGGTGGTGCGCGACGTCGACACCAAGGGCGTGATCGAGATCGCGCGCGAGATGGGCGAGCTATCCGCGCGGGCGCGCGCGGGCAAGCTCAAACCCGCCGATATTCAGGGCGGATGCTTCACCGTGTCGAGCCTGGGAGGTATCGGAGGCACCACGTTCACGCCGATTATCAACGCGCCCGAGGTGGCGATTCTCGGCGTGTCGAAGGCCACGTACAAGCCGGTCTATCGCGACGGCGCGTTCGTGCCGCGCCTGATGCTGCCGTTGTCGCTCGCGTATGACCATCGCGTGATCGATGGCGCGACGGCCGCGCGGTTCATCACGTTTCTCGGCAAGGTGCTCGCCGACATGCGCCGCGCTCTGCTGTGAGCGGAGCCGCTCTTAGCGAAAATCAGATCGCGCCAATATTGATGATGCACGCCTCGTGCGGAACGACTGGCGGTTGCCCGCTTCTATCAGTTCAACGCAGGGAGCGGAATCGTCACAGTGTCGTAGACCGTAATTCTAGGACCATAAGCGGCTTGAAAGATCCCAATACCCTCGGCAGGTCTAATCAGGTTGGTGCGATCAAAGATGTTCAGCAGCGTGATCCGGTTTGTCACTTCGCCGACGTGCGGCAACGCGAAGCTTCTCTGCGCGCTGAGGTCAGCCTGGACGACGTGCGGTAGCGATTTCAAATCGGCAAAGCCTCCCCGCAACCCGCTGCTATAAAGAGCGTCAATGCTAAAGAGGTATAATTTCCAGCGATAGGTAATCCCGCCTGAGGCGCCGTAAAGCGGCTGATGATCGAGCACGATATAGTGCCGGTTTATGTACCCTAATTCCTCAGGATCGAAGTTGAACTGCCCGGTCGCTACACCTTTCTGCATGTTCCTGCCGATAGTGCTGCTGGCATGAATTGAGAGATCTTTCGCATTGTACGTAATCGCGGTCTCCGTGCCCCAGATGTAACCGTGCTTGTAGTTGAAGGGTGCGAAAATCGGCACTACCCCAAACTGTCCCGTATCGAGGTAGTGGTGTGTGTATTCATAATACACATCTTCCGAGACCGTGACGTGTTTAGTTAGTTGATGGACTAGACCGGCATCCCACTCGTAATCGTCTTCGGTTTCAGGCGTGACCGTGCCAGTTCCCGCCAAGCCCGTGGTGCCGACGAACGCTGCCGGGGCGCCAGGCGAGATTCCCTGCAAGCTCGGCACCTGCATATACCGGGCGAACCCGGCGTGGAGGGTGGTGTCGGGTCGTGGCAAATACACCAGATTGATCGTCGGATCGATCTGATTATTGTAGGTAAAGCCGCTCAAGCGATCCCAGCGCACGCCGACATTGGCGCGTAGTTTCTCAGTGATCTGCCACGTGTCTTGTAGATAGATGCCGGATAGCAGATTGATCTTGTTGGCATTGTTTATTACTCGGACGGGCGTGAAAGGAGGCTCCTGATTGCCCGCGGAATCAACTTTGAACACCAGCGAGTTGTCATCCGCTTC
>JBEKLA010000153.1:0-14665 GCA_050010455.1 Binataceae bacterium (SeqCode)
TGATTATTCTCGATCGCGCGGTGATGTACTACCGATGCCTGCGGATGCCGCCCACGCTGCTCGAACTGGTCGAGACCTGGAACTTTTCGTGGAGCGATCTGGATCGGCAACTCGAATCGCTGGGCGTGCATAACGCTTACGCGCGTTTCTTCCGCGCGATCGCGGATAATCGTACCAAGCCGGCCTGGTGGGTCGAATCGCGCGCCGGCGACGAAGCGGGCGGAATCGAAAAGGCGCTGGGGCGCGGGCTGTGGGTGCTCGAGACCGTGGTCACGGCCGCGCCGCTGATGGGCCTGCTCGGCACGATCACCGGGATGATGCAGGCGTTCAAGGTGATCGGCGGTGCGGGTCTGGTGGCGCCGACCCAGGTTACGTCGGGAGTCGCGCAGGCGCTGATCGCGACCGCGCTCGGACTGCTGATCGCGCTGTTCGCGCTGTTCGGCTTCAACTTTTTCGCGCGCACTCAATCGCAGGCGCTCGATCTCATGGAGCGCCTCGGCTCGCGCCTGGTGGATCATATCCGCCTCGATCAGGAAAACGGCGAGATCGCGCAAGCCGCTTCGGTTGCGGCGCTGGCCGTGCGCGAAGGAAGAGCCATGCGATGAAGCTGCGCAAGGGAAGAAGCTATCGGCGCGGCCGCATCGAGATCATCCCGATGATCGACGTGATGTTCTTCCTGCTGGTGACGTTCATGCTGGCCTCGCTTTCGATGCTGAGCCTCAACTCGATCAGCGTGAATCTGCCGCAGGGCGACGCGCCCAACCTTCAGCGCAAGGAGCCGGTGACCCTGACCATCACCAAGGACAGCCAGATTTTTCTCGACAAGACTCCGACCACGCTGGCCACGCTGGCCTTCGCGCTCAAGGCGATGGTGCAAGGGCACGATCCGGGAGTGGTCGTCAACGCCGATAGCGCGGCTCCGGAAGGCACCGTGGTGGAGGCGATGCTGCAGGCGCGGCGCGCCGGCGTCGAGCATTTTTTGATCGCGGTCAAGCGCGAATGAATGGCGCCGCACAAATAGCGCCGCCTCATCTTGACGAGCCCTGGCGGCGGTTCACGTGGATCGCGCCGCTATCGATTCTGGTATGGGCCGCGGTGCTGGTTTGCTTTTCACTCTTGCTCGAACAAGCCGCGGCGCCACCGCCCGAGCTCAAGCCGATCGAGGCTCGTATCGTAGAGCTGCCGCCTCCCGTCGGCGGCCTGCAAGGAGGCGCAGCGGCGCCGGCCCATCCCGCCGCGCCGGCCCCCGCGAAGCCCAAGCCGCAACCCGTGGTCAAGCCGAAAGCGCCGCCGGTGATTCATCATCACAAGCCGCAAGTGATTCCCGCAGCCCCGCCTTCGGAGTTCGGCACCAAGAAGGGTCCGGTCGAGGCGGCGCCGCCGTCCAGCGCCCCTGCGGCGAAGGGAGCCTCGGCCGGCAGCGGAAGCGGCGTGCCGGGAGGAAGCGGCGTAGGCTCCGGCTCGGGACTCGGCAGCGATAGCGCCGGCGCGCGCGCGATTTACGCACCGGTGCCGAAAATCCCCGACGAATTGCGCGAGGACGCATTCGAAGCGGTGGCGGTTGCGCACTTCAAGGTCTCGTACGACGGCAACGTACTCGTATCCCTGACGACGCCGACGTCGAATCCGCGGCTGAATCAAATCCTGCTCGATACGCTCAAGCAGTGGCGTTTTTTTCCGGCGATGAAGGGTGGAATCGCGATCGATTCTGAATTCAGCGTGCGGATTCCGATTACCGTGCAGTAGGCGCGCAAACGCGCCATCTCGCACGAAGCGCAAAGCGCAGCTACACTTAATATATTGATGAATCTGGGTTTTCGCGGATGAAGTCAGGCGCAGTTGTTAAAGATCTGATTGGCGTAGTTGGATTGGCGATTCTCGCCCTCGCCGCGGGCATGATCCTCAATCGCTTCAGCGCGCATCCGATTCCGCTCGTGCATCAGTCGCCCGCGCAGCGATTGCAGGAAGAGCTGACGCGCCTGGTGACGGCGCCGGCGTTCGATTCGTTCCCCGTCGAGACGGTCGAGCTAGACGAGTTCCGCTCGGCGGTCGCACAGGCGCACGACCTGATCATCGATGCGCGTTCGTCTTCCTCATACCAGCGCGGGCATGTACCGGGCGCCGTCAACCTGTCGCGCGAGGACTTCGCGCAGGATTATGTTCGCTTGCGCCCCACGCTGGACAAGGCGAAGGAAGAACCGATCATGGTCTACTGCTCCGGCGGAGATTGCCACGACAGCAAGATGGTGGCGCAGGCGCTGACCAGCCTCGGATTCAGCCAGGTTCGCGTGTTCATCGGAGGATGGACCGCGTGGACCGCAGCTGGAATGCCGAGCGAACAGAAATGATCCGGGTGATTCGATGAAACTCCGCGCGAAAACTCTTCGCTGGATCGATCTCGCGATCCGGCTGATCGTCGGCGGAGTGTTCATCTACGCTGGCTCGCTCAAGATCGTCGAGCCGCTGCACTTCGGAGACAACATCGCGTCCTTTCAGATCCTGCCCAACATCTTGGTGAATTCGTTTGCGCTCACCCTGCCGATATTCGAAATGCTGACCGGCGCGCTGCTGATCATCGGATGGTTGCGGCCCGCTGCCGCGATAGGCCGGCCGGCGGCGCTCGCCCTTGTGATCGTGTGCGGCGTCTTCCTGATCGCGGTTGTCAGCGCGCTCGCACGCGGCCTCACGATCGACTGCGGATGCTTCGGTACGGGCACGCCCACGCGCGCCAAGATGTGGATGGACCTCGCGCGGGATTTCGCGTTGTTCCTCGGCGTCCTGCTCGTGTACCTCTATCCGAGCGCGAGAGCACGGGGCTCATTCGATAGCTAGCGGCGAAATCCTTTGCGCGCGAACCCAGCGTGATTCCTCACAGCGACGGAAGTGGTATCGTAAGCGCGTCGTAAACCGTTATCCTGGGACCGTAGGCAGCCTGGAAAACTCCGATTCCGGTCGCGGGCCGGATAAGATTGGTGCGATCGAAAATGTTGAGCAGAATGATCCGGTTCTCGACTTTACCCAATCGTGGAATGTGAAATTCGCGCGCGGCGCTCAGGTTGAACTGCCATACTTTAGGAAGTTGCGTCTCATTGGCGAATCCGCCTCGCAATCCGCTGCTGAATAGTCCGTCGATAGTAAAGTGGTAGTCGCCCCATCGATAGGCCGCGCCACCCGACGCGCCGACCAGCGGCGTGTGGTCGAGAACAAAATAATGGCGGTTGATATACGCGAGCTCAGCCGGAGAGAAGTTGTACTGTCCCGTGGCGACACCGATGTCTTCCTCGCGAGCCACGAAGACGCTGGCGCGCAGCGAAAGCTTCGGCAGATTGTAGGTGAGCGTGTTCTCGACGCCGCCGCCATAGCCTCGTTTGTAATTCAGCGGCGCGTCGATCGGAACCGCGCCGAATTGGCCCTCGTCGAGGTAATGTCGATCGATTCGGAAGTAGTTGTCTTCCTCCCACATTAAACGGGGTAGAATCTCGTGCGTTAGCCCAGCGTCCCAGTAGTAATCGGTTTCGGGTTCGGGTGCCACATTGCCGCCGCTGGCGACGCCGAGCGATCCGCTGGTACCGGCAAAGATGTTCGAAATGCTCGGTGAGATCCCCTGAAAGTTCGGAATCTGGAAATAGCGCGCAAAGCCGGCATGCAGCGTGGTATCGGGGCGGAACTTGTAGACCAGATTGATCGTCGGGCTGAACTGGCTATTTTCGGAAAACCCTTGCAGCCGATCCCATCGCGAGCCGAAATTGACGCTCAGCTTCTCGGTGATTTGCCAGGTATCCTGCAGATACACGCCATAGACCAGGTTTATCTTGTTCAGATTCGCGCCGACTGAGATCGGTGTCGTGGATTTCTGTGCGCGGTTGGCGTCCACCGGAAAGACCAGCGAGTGGTCATCAATCTCGACCCCATACTCGCCAAGATAAAAGCCGGCGCCAAGCGTGTGTCCGCCGCCCAGGCGGTAAGTGAAGTCGCCCTCCAACGAGTTCGACAAATCGCTGTTGAACACGTGCGACGCGACACCCTGATACAGCAGTTCGCCGACTGGATCGGGATGAAAATTCTCGTTGTTATAGTGGGTGGAGTACGCGATCTGGTAGTCGGCGTTTTCGCCAATCACTCCATCCAGTGCCAGCACTCCAAAATAATCCTGTTGATCCAACCTGGAGTTGATTCTCGTTGAAGGGTAAAAGGCCGGATCGATGCCGTCGAGTTGCCATTGCGCTCGCAGTCCGGACACATTCGGGAATTGCGCGTCAACATAGGTCGCGCCCGACATCAGACTGAGCTTCGCGAACGGACTCAGTTGGTAGGCCAGATAAGCGAACCCCTGGCCTTCGTCGATATGATCGTGAATCGGATCCGGGGCGGGGGTGGCGGAACTGAAACCCAGGTTGGAGTGCAGATAAAGCCCGGTGACGTAATAACTGAACGCTCCGTGGCATCCTTGCAGCTCGACGCTCGGCCGCGCCGTATCCCGCTGACCGCCGTAGATCTGGAAGTTGCTCTGGCCGTCGCCGCATCCGTCCTTGGTGCGAATATCGATTACTCCGGCGGTGCGATATCCGTAGCGAGCGGGCAGTATCCCGTCGGCGAGGCTGACGGATTTGATGAACTGCGAGTTCAGAAGCTGGTTGAAAGTGGGGTCGGTATTCAGATCGAGCGGAAGTAATACTCCGTTGACCTGATACTGGATACCCAAATGTTCGCCGCGAATGTGAATCTCCTGGTTCTGATCCAGGGCCACTCCCGGCATTTGCAGAACGACCTGATTTAGCGGAGTCGCTTCGCCCTCGGGAAGGTTCTTGATGTCCTGATTCGTCAATGTGTACTTGCTGGCGCCGGTCTCGGTCAGGGTATTTTGCACCCTCGTCCGATTCGCGCTGACCCGCATCGTCAACGCTTCCTCCGACGCGAGCACGAGATCAAACGATTTGCCGGCCTGTTGCGGCGTCGCGATAACCATCGTGGCCGGCTTGAAACCCTTCTTCCTGGTCACGAGGGCGTAGGTCCCCGCTCTGATCCCGGCAAATCGAAATCGGCCCTGATCGCTGGTGAGAGAGCGCGCGATCGTGCGGCCGTCGGCGGCCTGGATGCTCACGCTGACGCCGACGAGAGGCCGACCTAGTGCGTCCTTCACCGTTCCAGTCACGTTTCCCGAAACCGCTTGCTTCTGACCGGCAGACACGGCGCCGGCCAGAAGCGTCATCATAAGCGCAAGCGTCAGCGCCGCGCGGACGAGCGCTCCGCGACCCGACACCGCTTTAACGATATCCGGGACGAAACCGTTGATCCCTATCACGACAGGCGATCGCCGCGAACGCGACACGTCCGGCATCGCCGGACGCCGCGAATGTGAACTGCTCACGGCCGGACCTCCGCGTTCAGCACCCTCCGTCAGGCGCTGACCAAATCCCGCGCCGGAAAGAAAACGCGCCGACACGCGAAATCGCTCGCGCGCAGGCGTGATTCTTCCCGAGCCGGAAAAATCCTCGAACGAAACGATTTACAGGTGCTCAGACGAGCGCGGGAGGCGGACGGGCCGCCAGCGGCAAACAGCAAAAATCGTGATTGCGGAACGCCCAAGCGGTCGCGGCGGATTCTTCGCTGCGATCGCAAAGCGGGATGGAGGCGGGGTGCTCGAACGGGCGATCGAAGTGCCAGTGGCCCAGCTCGACCGGATCGGCCTGGACCATCGCCGGCCGATTCCCACACACGTCGTAAGCGTGATAGGCGGCGAGGCGATCGCCGGAATGATCATGTTGGTGGATGCCAACGTGATCGTGGCGCGCCATCGCAGTCTCATCGTGCTCGCGATGGATGTGCGGGTGATTCCCGCCGCGATGGCGGTGATAGATCGAGCCCATGGCGCGTCCCCAACTTAGACGCGGTCGCACAAAGATCGCAAACGAAACGTGTCGATCGAGCCGGGGTCGGGGCAAAAAAGAAGGCCGGGCGAACCCGGCCTTCTTCAAACGAGGATTGGTCCGAGCCTTACGGCTTGGTTTGAGTATTAGGGGAATCGTTCTTGGCGAATTGCGCCTTGACGGTATCCCAGTGCTCCAGCACGTTGATCGCGCGGGCCAACTGTATATCCTTGGGGGGCTTTTCTTTGGCCTCGGCTCCCTGGGACTTAGCCTTGCTTCCCTTGCCGGGAACCGCCCCATTCTCCTCTTCGGTATGCCCGGGCTGCTGAGGCTTACCCCCTTGACCGTTATTAAAATGATGGGGCAAATCGCTTTCGCGGATCACAGTATGCTCTTCGATATCGACCGGGATTTCCAGCGACGCCAAAGTCGGCTTCGGTGCGTCGACCTCGATGTCGGGAGTGATGCCGACGGCCTGGATCGAGCGGCCGTTAGGCGTGAAGTAGCGCGCCGTGGTCAGGCGCAGCGCGGACTTGTCGTCGAGCGGTAGAATCGTCTGAACGGAACCCTTGCCAAAGGTTTGGGTACCAAGCACCAAGGCTCGGCGATGGTCTTGCAGCGCGCCGGCAACGATCTCGCTGGCGCTGGCGCTGCCCGCATTGACCAGCACCACCATCGGAAAATCGGCGAAGTCGGACTTCTTGTGGGAGAAGTACTTTTGCCGTTGATTTTCGAGGCGGCCTTCGGTGTAGACGATCAGCCCGCCGTCGAGGAAATCGTCCGCCACCCGAACCGCCTGGTTGAGCAGTCCGCCGGGATTGTCACGCAAGTCGAGCACCAGCCCTTTTATCTTGCCGTGGTCCTCTTTCGCGAACTTCTCGAGAGCGCGCTCGACGTCCTCGTCGGTATGCTCCTGAAAGGTGGTTATTCGGACGTAGTCGTAGTGCTGCTCAAGATCCTTGGCCTTTACCGATTTTATCTTGATCACGTCGCGCGTGAGATTGACGGTGAAAAGTTCGGGGATGCCTTCGCGATGGATCGTCAAACTGATCTTGCTGCCCTTGGGGCCGCGCATCCGCTTGACCGCCTCGGTCAGCGTCATGTCTTTGGTGAAGTCCTTGTCGATTCTGACGATCTGATCGTTGGCTTTGATGCCCGCTTTGTACGCGGGCGTATCCTCGATCGGCGCAACCACCGTCAGCATCGAATTCTTGATCGTGATTTCGATGCCCAGGCCGCCGAAACTGCCGCGAGTTTCGACTTGCAAGTCCTTGTAAAGGTCCGGGGTGAGATAGGCGCTGTGCGGATCGAGCGAGGCGAGCATCCCGGTGATCGCGCCGTTGATCAATTCTTTGGTCGACACCGGCTCGACGTAATTTTTCTGCACGATGGCGAGCACGTTGGCGAAAGTGTCGAGCTCCTGGTAGGACTCCTGCGGCAGCGCCTGAGCGCGCTGCACCTGTCCGTCACGAAGGATCAAGAACACGGCGATCGCGCTGACCGCCGCCACTGTAGCCCATCGCTTCTTGCTGATAATTGACATTAAAAACCCACCGACTAGAATTGCGCGACTCCCTTCGATAATAGCTCGATTCCGACGCGATACAAATCGAATACTAACCCTGCTTGGATTTCAGCAGTTCGTCGATCGCGGCGCTCACCTCGTCGCGCGACCAATCGAACGACCCCATGTGATGGGCCACAATCCTTCCTTTGCGGTCGATTATGAAGGTCTCGGGAACGCCGGTTATGCCGTAAGCGTCGCCAATCCGGTTGTCGGGATCGAGCAGAACCTCGAAGTGGTAGCCGTATTTCTGGACATATGGGGCGACGACGTCCCGCCCCATTTGATCCTGGCTTATCGCCAGCATCACGAAGTCCTTGCGGTTTTTGTACTTATTGAACAGCGTCTCCATCGAGGGCATTTCTTCGCGGCAAGGGCCGCACCAAGTGGCCCATACGTTGAGAAAGACCACCTTGCCGCGCAGCGACTCAAGCGTCACATGATGGCCGTCGAGGTCTTGCAAGTTAAAGTTGGCAGCCAGCTCGCCGGCCGCTACTTCCTCACCCGGAGCCGTCGCTCCCGACCCAGCCCCGTGAGGCTTCAGACGCTGGAGGCCCACTGCGACCAGACCGACAACGATGAGCACTACCCCGATGCCCGCAACGACCTTGCTCCGCATAAATTATCTTAAGCCCTAACCGGACGTTGGGCCGAAAGGATCGGCAGCTTGGCGCCCGCAAAGCGATACGCAATTATACCAATTAACATCATCGCAATAGAGATTAGCTGCGCTTCGCTTAGTCCGAGAAAGATCCTCGGGTTTATTCTGACAAACTCCACCAGGAAACGGCTTGCACCAGCCAGCATAAGGTAAAGATAGAATAAGCGGCCGGTATTCTGCTCGATAGAGGGTTTCTTTCGTATCGACCACAGGAACAAGAACACCGCCGCGTACAAAATGGATTCGTAAACAGGCGTCGGATGCACCCGCACACCTGGAAAGAATCCCGACACCAGGTTATCGTGGCTATCGAGCTTGAGAACGGTCTGCGCGTTCCACCCCACGATAGCCTTCGGATAAGCCATCGCCCACGGCAGCGTCGACGGCAATCCCCAGTCGCCGTCTCCCGAAAACTGGCATCCGAGCCGCCCAATCGCATGGCCGATAATCAGAGCCGGTGCGCATATGTCGGCCATAATCAGCCACGGGACCTTGTAACGGCGCGAGAAAAAAAAGCTCGCCACGAAACCGCCGATCAGCCCGCCGAAGTAGACAAAGCCCGAGCCCGAGAAGATCATTCTCCAGGGGTCGGCCTCGTAAATTGGGAGATTGTCGAGGATATCGTAAATTCGCGAGCCGACGATGCCGGCGATCGCTACCCACAGCACCAGCATCGAGGCAAGCTCGGGATTGTAACCGCGGCGCCTGAACTCGAGCGAGGCGAAGAAATCGGCGGCCAGAAACCCCAGCGCCATCATCAGGCCGTAGCTGTAGATCGTGATCGGGCCGAGGCGGAAGAGGATCGGTATCATCGTGAGTACTGAATATATTACGCCACAGACCCGCGGTACTAGAAGGCCAAATCACGGCACGTGCGGGCGTCGCGGATTCCGGCGAAGCGAGGCGCGGGTCTGATGCGCGCCGTCGTGCAGCGCGTGAGCCGGGCCGAAGTCAGCGTCGATGGGCGCGTGCTCGGCCGGATCGGGCTTGGCTTCGTGGTTCTGCTGGGAGTTGCGCGCGGCGATAGCGAGCAGGATGCGGCATTCGTAGCTGACCGAATCCTCGGACTGCGAGTGTTCGCGGACGCGCAAGGCAAGATGAATCTGGCGCTCAAGACTGTCGGCGGCGAACTGTTGGTGATCTCGCAGTTCACGCTGCTCGCCGATACCTCAAGCGGCCGGCGGCCATCGTTTACCGGTGCGGCTCCTCCGGACGAGGCGCGGCGCCTCTACGAGCACTTCCTCTCGCTCTGCCGCAGCGCCGGTGTTAAGGTCGAACAAGGTGAGTTCGGCGCCATGATGGAAGTCAACTTGTGCAATCAGGGGCCGGTCACCATCGTGCTCGACAGCCGCGAGAGTTAGGCGAGAATCAAGGACTATGGCACGAGCGGGTTTTTACGCCGTCGAGTCGGGCAAGATTTCGTTTCGCCGCGACGGCCGCTGGTATGTCGACGACGAACTCATCGACAACCCACGGATCGCGCTCCTGTTCAGCCGCAGCATTCGCCAGACGCCCGACTGCGGCTATTTTCTTCAGATCGGCGACGAGCGCGCTTCGATAACCGTCGAAGACACGCCTTACGTGGTGAAGTCGATAAAGGGCGACGCACCCCAAGGGTTCTCGGTGTTGCTGAACGACGACACCGTCGAGAGGCTCGACCCCAGCTCGCTCGCGATCGGCCGCGACAACGTGCTCTACTGCTCGGTCAAGCATGGACAGCATCGCGCGCGCTTCCTGCGCCCCGCCTACTATCATCTGAGCGACAGCTTACAGCCCGACGAGCACGGAGGTTTCTGCTTCGTCACGATGGGCAAGCGATATCCGCTCCGGCACGCCGCCGGCGGCGCCTCCGACGTCACGGATGCAGGCTGACCGAGTCGAGCGGCCGAGCCTGAACGTCGTACTGGTAAGGCCACTTACACCAGCTGGGAAGAACTCCTCGAACACAACCCTGACGCTCGCCCCAAATATTTCTCCGCTCGCGCGTCAACTCCATATTTGGCGGCCCAATACGCCATCGGAGATTTCCTGGTCTTCGGCAGCGAAACCAAGGGGCTGCCGGCGGAATTCCTGGCACAGCATCGGGAGGCCACGTACACCATTCCAATCTTCGAGCCCGGCGTGCGCAGCCTCAACCTGGCCAACGCGGTATCGATCGTCGCCTACGAGGCGTTGCGCCAGACCGGAGCGTTGGCGGTATAGGCGAGCCAGAGCGGTGCCCAAACGGCGCCGCTCTGGCTCGCCTCCTATCCTAACCGCCGTGTTAAGCAGCTCGCTTTTTGCGGCCGTTTCCAGCCGCTTGAGTTTCCTTGCGCACGATGAATCGGTTATCGAGTTGCCCCATCTTCTCGACAACGCCACCGTATTCGAGCTCGCTATAGGGCAGCATCGCAGGCCCCGAGAATCCCTGCTGGCGAATTTCGGCCGCCTTTTGCGAAACGTTGTTGCGCACCCAGTCCCAGAACGGATGGTCGAAGAGATCAACCGGCTCGGTAAATCTGCCCTCGTGCACGCAGAATGCCGCGCAACTTACCGACGGCGGACCGTCGAAGAACGAAACCCCTGAGTTCAACTTCACCGGCATCAGCGGCCCGTTATGGCTGCCGCGCATCGTACCCGCGACGTAATGACCGATCCGATAGGGCGACAGGATCTCGCCGGTAGCCGGGAAGAGCCCCTGTACGCGCACGAGCGCGACCGGATCGTCCTTGCCGGTGTAGGTGCCAGCGATATTGTGCAGGCGTGAGGTTGAAACCACCGCGCCGATCTCATTGCCGGCCCGGCTGTGGACCGATTCCACCACGAAGCGTTCGTTGTCCCGCAACAGGCAGGCGATATCGTAGAGCTCATCCGGCGCGTTGAGTTCGATTACCCGGTCGCCCTCGGTGTGGTTTACATCCATGATGGTGAAGGTGAAGCCCTTGGCCATCTTGGGCGAAAGCAGCAGGCCCGCGCAGTGCATCGGATCGGCGAACGATAGGTACATCGGGAGGTTGTAGGCGCCGGGGTCGGTCTTGTCCGCGGCAAAGAACAGGAAGGGCTCATTGGGGCGTTCTTCGAATTCCATCTCGCACGAAGCCGGACCCATGCCGCGGATGTTGCCTGAAAAGGCGTCCTTCAGAAGATCCTGGCCGGCGCCATAGAGCCCCTGTTCCTTCGCCACCTTGGTACCCGCCATGAAGGCGTCCCACGCCAGTTCGTGAATCTTCGGGCTGTCAACTCCGTGCTGATGCGACATCAGGATGGCGACGTCGTCGCCGGTGGTACTCACATAACAGTCGATCAGAAGTTTCTTGCCCTTTTCGCGCACATAGCGTTCGACGGTTTCCCTTAGCTTGATACTGGGCTTGACATGGCCGCCGATCGAACCTACGTCGGCCTTGATTACTGAGAGCGTTGTTCTCATCGCGCTTCCTCCAGAGTCGTTTCAGCAGATAGTGTTTCTATTCAACGCTGGGACGGCGCGAGGTTTGTGCGCGACGCTCCGTCCACGGCACTAGTTCTTACGTATCGAGCACCCGTTGCAGCCGCCGTTGTTTTCGCAGGTATCGCGGCCATCCGCGACGGCGCCGAAATCATAGCCGTGGGACCTCACTTCGTCGGCTGTCGCCCACTCGATAGCCTTAGAAACCGGCGATTCGCAATCAACGCATCGCCGGCATTCCTCTCCCTGCTCATCGAGGACGACATACGTCAAAACGGTTTTGTCGCAATGCTCGCAGCGCGTGGTAGGAAACGAGGATTCCATTATCAACAGCAACTCAGTGTCCCTGGAGTTTCAGGGCGGCCTCTGATTGTATACTCCTTTGCCGATGACGGCCAATATTCCGCCCACGGCCTCGAACGCCGAGCTGTTGATACGTCGTATCCATTCGCGCAAGCTTGGCGCCTACTCGCTTGTAGTCTCTAAGGCCCGGCCTATTCAACCCCGCACGGGATGGTTCCGAATCGAGATAGCGTTGCGCGATCGGAGCAGCGCGGTCTCGAGCTCACCGATCGCAACCGGCATCGTAAGCAGCGGAGGGCGTGGCGCGAAGCCGTGGATTGAAGGCCGGCTTTTTCCAATAGTCAGTTTCGCTAATCGAGATGCGGTCGACGCGCGCGCAAGGGGACTCGAAGCCAAGCTCGTAAAGGTGTTGGCTGGCTTGATCCCGCCGGGCGGCCATCTGATGCTGGACTACGAGAGCGCGGGCCAGGAAGAGACTCTCGCTGGACTGGTCTTGGGCGTTCCTCCGGCGGCCACCTATATGGGTGCGACGATGTTTCGCGCCGGATGCCGCGGCGAATTCAAGGATTGGTACTTTCCTGAGGGCGGGCACGAGGGTCCGCGCAAGCTCCAGGCGAACAAATCGCCCGACGCAGCCTCAGGCGAGCACGCAATACGGGAGCATCTTAGGCAGTTGCGCGCGTTCGTCCGGCGACCGCCGCCGCGCGACCACGCTCAGGCCGTGATCGTCGCCCGCGCCAAGACGCGCGCGCGACTGCTTCTTAAGGAACTAACGCACTCGCGGCGCCGCGATTAGGCTGGGGGTTGCGGCGCATGATGCGCCCGGACGTAGTCGAGCGCCTGCTCACGGAGGTTACCCGCCGCAACTAGTTGCGGATCACGACTGCGGGCGCATGAGGCTTACCTGCCTCGTTTGCCAGTATTCTGTTCACGATCTCATCTCGCTCTTTCTTAAGGAGCGAGGGGATCCGAGCTTGCTTTGCCCGTCGAACGAGCACGTTTGGAGATTCTCTTAGCTCCCAAAATCGGGCGCGCCGCCAGACGAGAATTAGAATTTCACCGTCACTTGCTCGCTCGCACAATTCTTGGGCGAACCCTTGAGCTATGAGGCTAGACGGTAGCTCATCGACCCAACTTCCGGGCCGACGCGCGGAGTGGTAAGCGCAGGCCTCGATGACAGCAAGCTTCTTGGCCAAGGTTTTCTGACATTCGGTTTCTGATCGGCCGGTGCTCTCCGCCAAGTCCGTGATCAACCCCTTAAGTGCCTTTCGCCAATACGTGCCGCCGTCAGTACCCTCCGCAGCATCCTCAAGATTCGGGAGACTCTCCACTTCTCCCCTCAAGTTGCGCAATTTAAGTTCCCGGTACTCAGCGTTCGTGTGCTCTTCCTTGTAATCTCTTATTTTGAATCCGGGATTGCCGTACAGGATGAAGATTATCGCCTCGCGGATGTTGCCGCTGAACGGGACGGGAAGAAGATTCTTGTGAATCTTCTTGTGCTCTGAGCGGTTTTTCTCGAACCAGCTTTCTTTCGCCCCCGCTTCTCCCAAGGACCAGTCGATTACACGATCAGGCCTTATGAAGTCGGCATCGAGTGGATGGAAGCCAAAGTTGGCATGCTGTTTCCAAAAATCGAGTAAGCCATTTGACTGCGCCTGCGTCGCCATGTCAACTCCCTCCCGAACGCTAAGCCAAACTCGGAATCAGGCCGGGGTTTGCGGCGCATGATGCGCCCGGACGTAGTCGAGCGCTTGATCGCGGCTGCTCAACTCGCCGTCGAGCTGGCGATCCTCGACTTCCTTCAAGATGGTCTTGAAGCGCGGGCCGGGCGTAAAGCCCATCGCGATCAGATCGTTGCCGCCAATCAGCGGCGCGGGCCGGATCTGCTCGTGGCCAAGCTCGCGGACGGCGGCCCGGCAAAAGTGGTAGAAGCCCAGGTACGAGCTTGACGCGAGCGCGTCCAGCCGCGACAGCTCAAGCAGTTCGTTGAACCCGTCCTCCGCCAGCATCCGCTTGAGCGTCGCCGGTCTCATCCGCGGCGCCGTGCACAACCGCAGATGGTAGCGCACCAGATACGCGACTCGTTCCTGAACGAATCGCGAACGCTTGAGCCGGCGCAAAATCTCGGCCGCGATCTCCGCGCCGCGCTCGGTATGGCCGAAAAACGTAACCTTGCCGTCGTGCTGGGCGCGGGATTGGGGCTTGGCGATATCGTGCAGCAGCGTGGCGAACGCCAGCGTTTCGCTGCATCCCGGCTCGAGCATCGAGAGCGCCAACCGCGTGTGCGTATAGACGTCGCCCTCGGGATGAAAATTGCTCGGCTGCTCGCATCCGACCAGTTGCTCGACCTCGGGCATCACCGCGCGCATCAGGCCGCTGCGCATCATCAGGTCCGTTGCGCGCGCAGCCGCGCCCTCGGTCAACGCCATCACGATCTCTTCGCCGATCCGCTCGGCCGAGATGACGCCGACCGTCGCCGCCGATTCCGTGATCGCCGCCCACGTCTCGGGCTCGATGGTGAAGTTCAATCGCGCGGCCAGACGCACTGCCCGCAGCATCCGCAGCCGGTCCTCGCTGAATCGCGCGCGCGGATCGCCGATCGCACGGATAATCCCGGCGCGCAGGTCGCGCATCCCGCCCACAAGATCGATCACGCGCTCGTGCTCGGGATCAAAGAACATCCCGTTGATCGTAAAGTCGCGCCGCGCCGCGTCTTCTTCGATCGTGCCGAAGCGCACCGACGAGGGTCGCCGCCCGTCGAGGTAATGCGCGTCGGCGCGAAAGGTCGCGACCTCGAACTCGTCGCCGCCGGACACCACCAGGATCACGCCGAACTTCGCGCCGAC
>JBEKLA010000154.1:0-9975 GCA_050010455.1 Binataceae bacterium (SeqCode)
GCTTGAAGGCGGTTTCCGCCAGATCGCGACTTTGAGCCGAGGTAGCGTTGTATTCGAATAGATCTTGCAGACGCCCGAAATCCAGCGACTTTTCCTTCAGATCGGCTTCGTCAGCGAGTACGGTCTTTCGCGCCGCGTCCAGATTCGCATACGCCGCGGCGAGTTGCTGCTGGCTTTGGTCCAGCGTGGCGCGCGCGGTCTTCACGTTCTGTTGATAATCCGAATCGTCAAGACGTGCGATCAGGGCTTCCTTCCGGACCGACTGGCCTTCGTCGAATGGCAACTCGAGGATTCGCGACTGTACGGTTTTGAAACTCAATACACTTTCGTGCGCTTCGATGTTTCCGGACAGCACGATGCGGTTGTTGGCGGATCGCCAACCGAAGAAATCGAACGGCGAGAGTTGATTATCGAATGCTGCTATTGCGGCTCCGCCGGCAAGCAACGCGGCTATAGCCACTACGATCGCGCTTCGAAACCTGGACTTGTTTCCGTTAGACACACTCTCCGGGCAATGCCCGCCCCTATCTATAATCGAAAAGCAGATATCGGGCCAAATTGCGATAGGCCCTTTCGATAACTGAAATTCTGTCGGCCCAGAGAAGCTTTCCTAAGGCGACACGGCCGCGGTTAACAATCAGATGCTGGCGGGTTTTGGCCTGATCGCCAGCTTTTGGGCCCCTCGCTTGCGCAAGCTCTCGCCCCACAGGCGGAGCCGATCCAGGTACAGATAGATGACAGGGGTGGTGTAGAGCGTGAGGAGCTGGCTTGCGATCAGGCCGCCCACGATCGCGATGCCGAGCGGACGGCGCAGCTCGGAACCGGTGCCAGTACCCAACGCCAGCGGCAGTCCGCCGAACAACGCCGCCATCGTGGTCATCATGATCGGCCGAAACCGCAACAGGCAGGCCTGGTAGATCGCATCCTCGGGGCTCTTGCCCTCGTTGCGCTCCGCCTCCAGCGCGAAGTCGATCATCATGATGGCGTTCTTCTTGACGATGCCGATCAGCAGGATGATGCCGATAATCGCGATCACGGTCAGCTCGGTGCGGCACAGCATCAGGGCGAGGAGCGCGCCGACGCCCGCCGACGGCAGCGTTGATAGAATCGTCACCGGATGGACGTAGCTCTCGTACAATATCCCGAGCACGATATAGACGGCGGCCAGCGCCGACAGGATCAACAAGGGCTCGTTCTTAATCGAGTCCTGAAATGCCTGCGCGGTGCCCTGAAAATTACCGCGAATGCCGGCCGGAAGACCGAGCTGTTTCTCGGCCCGGTCGATTGCAGACACCGCCTGGCTGAGCGCGACGCCAACCGGCAAGTTGAACGAAATCGTCACCGACGGAAATTGCCCCTGATGGTTGACCGCGAGCGCGGTGGTCGAAGGCGCGTAGTGCGTGAAGGTGTCGAGCTTGATCAACTGGCCGTTGGGCGCCTTCACGCGGATATGCGAGAGCGAATCGGGATCCTGCCAGAATTGTGGCGCGACCTCCATCACGACGTGATACTGATTCAACTGAGTATACATCGTCGATACCTGGCGCTGTCCGAAAGCGTCGTACAGAGTATCGTCGATCGCCTGCTGCGAGAGGCCGAGACGCGAGGCAGTATCGCGATCAACGACCAGATTGGCCGCCAGGCCGCTGTTCTGCTGATCGCTGCTTACATCAACCAGTTGCGGCAGCGTGCGCATCCTGGCCAGCAGTCGCGGCGCCCACTGGTTGAGCTCATTCAGATCGTCACTCTGGAGAGTGTACTGATACTGAGCATTGGCCATTCTTCCGCCGATCTGCACGTCCTGCGTCGCCTGCAGGTAAAGAGTCGCGCCTGCGATACCAGCGGCCTTTTTTCGCAGCCGCGCGATTAACGCATCCGCCATGATCTTTCGTTCACTGAGGGGCTTCAGTGCGATGAACATGCGCCCCGTGTTAGTCGCGCCTTGAGTGCCGCCGGTAAAGGCGATCACGTGCTCGACGGCCGGATCCGCCTTGATGACGTCCACGTACTGCGCCATCTTCTTGCTCATCAACTGATACGAAGTATCCTGGTCGGCTTGAATCGCGCCCATCAGGCGGCCGGTGTCCTGCTGCGGAAAAAAGCCCTTGGGAATGATGACGTAGAGCCACGCGCTCAGAACCACCATCGCGAGCGTGATCGCCAGCATCGGGCGCTCGTGGCGCAACACCCACGTCAGAGTCCACTCGTAGTTGCGATGCATCCAATTGAATGCGGCCTCGGTGCCTTGATACCAACGCCCGTGCTTCTCACCCAGCTCGGGGCGCAACAAGTGGGCGCACATCATCGGCGTCGTCGTCAGCGAGATGACCATCGAAACGGCAACCGCGGTCGCGAGCGTGACCGCGAACTCGCGAAACAGGCGGCCGACGATTCCGCCCATCAGCAGAATCGGTATGAACACCGCGATTAGCGACACGCTGATCGAAATCACGGTGAATCCGATGCCGCTGGCGCCGCGAATGGCCGCCTCAACCGGCGCCACGCCCTGTTCGCGATAGCGCGAGATGTTTTCGATCACCACGATCGCGTCGTCGACCACGAATCCGGTCGAGATCGTCAACGCCATCAGCGAGAGATTGTCCAGGCTGTATCCGAGCAGGTACATAACGCCGAACGTCCCGACCAGCGAAAGCGGAACCACGATCCCCGGAATCAACGTGGCGCGGAGATTACGCAGGAAGAGAAATACCACCAAGATGACCAGGCCGATCGCGATCATCAAGGTGACCTCGACGTCGTGAACCGAGGCCCGGATGGTGATAGTCCGATCGAGGACCACGGACACGTCGATGGCCGGAGAGATCGAAGCCTTCAACATCGGCAGCGCGCCCAGCACGCGGTCCACGGTTTCGATGATATTGGCGGCGGGCTGACGGAATATGATGATCAAGACCGAGGGCTTGTCGTCGACCAATCCCAGGTTGCGCACGTCCTCGACCGAATCCTTCACCTCGGCGACGTCGGAAAGGCGCACCGCGGCACCGTTATTGTAACGAATCAGCAGCGGCTGGTAATCGACCGCCTTGAGCAGCTGATCGGTGTCGCTGAGAGCCCATGCTTGAGCGTCGTCGGCGACTTCGCCTTTGGGGCGATTGGCGTTGGCATTGGCGAGCGTGTTGCGGACGTCCTCGAGACTGAGGCCGAGATTGCTAAGCTGAGTCGGATTCAACTCGACGCGTACACCGGGCAACGCGGAGCCGCCTACGACGACCTGGCCGACTCCGGACATCTGTGCAAGCTTTTGGGCGAGGATCGAATAGGCTGCGTCGTAAACCTCGCCACGACGTTTGGAGTCAGACGTCAGCGCCAGGATCAGGATCGGCGCTTCCGCCGGATTTACTTTTTTGTAACTGGGATTCGCGGGCAGAGCAGTTGGGAGCTGGCTGCGCGCGGCATTGATCGCGGCCTGAACGTCGCGCGTAGCCGCGTCGATATTGCGGTTCAAATCGAACTGCAACACGATGCTGGTGTTGCCCAGCGAGCTGCTCGAGGTCATCTGCGTCAGGCTCGCGATACGCCCGAACTGGCGCTCGAGCGGAGTCGCCACCGACGAGGCCATCGTCTCCGGGCTCGCGCCGGGGAGCTGCGCCTGGACCTGGATGGTCGGAAAATCGACTTGCGGCAGCGGCGACACCGGCAGCATCCTGAAGGCTGTGATGCCAGCGAGCGCGAGCGCGATCGTCAGCAGCGTGGTCGCGACGGGCTTACGTATGAAAATCTCGGACATCGTCAGGCCTGCACCGCACCTGATTCTTCGAGAGCAGATTTCGCGCGGCTGCCCGCCAGTCGCGCCGCCAGCCGATCGAAAGCGAGGAAGATCACGGGCGTCGTGTAGAGCGTAAGGACCTGGCTGAGCAGCAATCCGCCGACGATCGCGATTCCGAGCGGACGGCGCAGCTCAGAACCGGTGCCGGTTCCCAGGGCGAGCGGCAATCCGCCGAGCAGCGCCGCCATCGTGGTCATCATGATCGGCCTGAAGCGCAGCAGGCAGGCCTGGTAAATCGCTTCGCGGGCGGACTTGCCCTCGTGCCGCTGTGCGTCGAGCGCGAAGTCGATCATCATGATTGCGTTTTTCTTGACGATACCGATCAGCAGAATGATGCCGATGAGCGCGATCACGTTCAGCTCGGAGCCGCAGATCATCAAGGCCACAATCGCGCCGACGCCCGCCGACGGCAGCGTCGACAAGATCGTGATCGGATGGACGTAACTCTCGTACAGCACGCCGAGCACGATGTAGACCGTGACCAGGGCCGCCAGGATCAGCAGCGGCTCGTTGGTCAGCGACGCTTCGAACGCCTGAGCGGTGCCCTGGAACTCGGCCTGGATACTATCCGGCATTCCGATCTGCTTGCCGACCTCCTCGATCGCGGAGACCGCGTGGCCAAGCGCGTAGCCGGGCGCGACGTTGAACGAAATCGTTACCGTTGGGAACTGTCCCTGATGGTTCACGACCAGCGGCGTGCTGCCTGGTTCGTAATGCGTAAACGCGCTCAGCGGCACCTCGCCGCCGGTCGCGGAGCGGATGTAAATCGTGTTGAGCGCCTTGGGACTGCGCTGGAACTCGGGCGCGACCTCGAGCACCACGTGATATTGATTAAGCTGGGTGTAGATGGTCGAAACCTGGCGCTGCCCGAAGGCGTCGTACAGAGTGTCGTCGATCATCTGCGGTGTGATTCCAAGTCGCGACGCGGTGGCGCGATCGATCACCAGATGCGCTTCGAGGCCGTCGTTCTGTTGATCAGTGGCAACGTCCTGCAGTTCGGGCAGTGTCTTTAGTTTTTCGACCAGCTTGTTCGTCCACACAGCCAATTCGACGGGACTCGCATCCTCGAGGCTGTATTGGTACTGGGTGCGGCTGACGCGGTCCTCGACCGTGAGATCCTGGACCGGTTGAAGGAACAGCGTGACTCCTTTTACCTTGGCGAGTTGCGGCTGCATCCGGCGGATGACCTCGCTGATACTGGCTCCGCGTTCATCGAGCGGCTTGAGGTTGATCAGAAAGCGTCCGCTATTGACGGTGGTGTTGGTTCCGTCGATTCCGACAAACGAGGAAAAGCTCTGCACCGCCGGATCCTGGAGGATCACGCGTCCCAGCGCCTGCTGGCGCTCGACCATCGCGGGAAACGACACGCTTTGGGCGGCTTCCGACAGGCCCTGAATAACGCCGGTATCCTGAACCGGGAAGAACCCTTTGGGCACGATGATGTAAAGGACGATCGTCAGGACAAGCGTGCCAATCGCAACCAGCAGCGTCTCCCCTTCATGGCGCAACACCCATTGCAGGGTTCGGCCGTAAAAGGCGATCGAGTCCTCGAACGCGCGTTCGGTCACGCGGTAGACCCATCCCTGCTCGGCCTCGGGCGTATGATGCAGCAACTTGGCACACATCATCGGCGTCAGCGTGAGCGATATCAGCGCTGAGATCAGGATCGTGACCGCGAGCGTAACCGCGAATTCCCGGAACAAGCGCCCGACGACGTCGCCCATGAACAGCAGCGGGATCAGCACCGCGATCAGCGAGACAGTCAGCGAGAGAATCGTGAAGCCGATCTGCTCCGAGCCCTTCAACGCGGCTTGGAGCGGCGCCACGCCCTCCTCGATGTAACGCGAAATGTTCTCGATCATCACGATCGCGTCGTCGACCACGAAGCCGGTCGATATCGTGAGCGCCATCAGCGAAAGATTGTCGAGGCTGTACCCGAGCAGATACATCACGCCGAACGTTCCGATCAGGGAGAGCGGGACCGTGACGCTTGGAATGATCGTCGCGGCCACTGTGCGCAGAAACAGAAACATCACCATGACCACCAGCGCCACGGTCAGCATCATCTCGAACTGAACGTCGGAGACCGAGGCGCGAATCGTGGTGGTACGATCGGTGAGCACCGACACCTGCACCGAAGCGGGCAGCGAACTCTGAAGCCGCGGCAACAGCTTCTTGACGCGGTCGACGACAGCGATGATGTTGGCGCCGGGCTGGCGCTGGATGTTGAGGATCACGGCCGGCTGCGTATCCATCCAGGCCGCCTCTTTGACGTTCTCCGCATCATCGATCGCGCGCGCGACGTCCGACAGCCTGACCTGCGCGCCGTTGTGATAGGCCACGATCAGCGGCCGATAATCGCGGCTGGTAAGCAATTGGTCGTTGGCGCCGATCGTATACGCCTGGTTCGAGCCGTCGAAGTTGCCCTTGGCCTCGTCCACGTTCGCGTTGCTGAGGGCCGTGCGCAGGTCCTCGAGCGTCATCCCGTAAGACGCCAGAGCGGTTGGATTCGCCTGCACGCGTACCGACGGTTTTTGCCCGCCGCTGATGCTGACCAGTCCGACTCCGGACACCTGCGAAATTTTTTCGGCAAACCGCGTATCAGCCAGGTCTTCCACCTGGTCGAGCGGAAGCTCCTTCGACATCAACGCCAGGGTTAGAATCGGAGCGTCGGCGGGATTGGTCTTGCTGTAAACCGGAGGATTGGGAAGATCTTTCGGCAGGTACGTCGCCGCGGCATTGATAGCCTGTTGAACCTCCTGCTCGGCGACATCGATATTCAAATCAAGCACGAACTGGAGCGTGATGACCGAACTGCCGAACGAACTGGACGAGGTCATCTGATTCAGACCCGGCACTTGGCCGAACTGGCGCTCGAGCGGCGCCGTCACCGACGACGCCATCACGTCCGGGCTCCCGCCCGGATAAAACGTAAGCACCTGGATGGTCGGATAATCGACCTGCGGCAGCGCCGATACCGGCAACTCCAGATAGGCGACCATCCCGGCGAGCAGGATGGCAACCATCAGCAATGAAGTCGCAACCGGCCGAAGAATGAACAGCCGCGACGGGTTCATTGAGTGGCCCCGGGAACAACCGGGTTCGCCGCAAGCTGAACGCTGACCCTGGCGCCCTGGCGCAGCTTATCGACGCCGTCGGTCACGACCAGCTCTCCCGTTTTCAGTCCGGAAGCGATCGCGGCCAGATCGCCCTGAGTAGCACTGACGGTCACGTTGCGGATCTGGACGCTCTGGTCCTCCTGAACTACGTAGGTGAACGTGCCTTGCGAGCTTCTCTGAACGGCGGCGGTGGGCACCAGGACGACCCCGCGCATCGTACCCACCAGCAGCTTCGCGTTAACGAACTGATTGGGAAACAGCGAGTTATCCTCGTTGGGGAAAACCGCTTTCAGGCGAATCGTGCCAGTGCTCTGATCGATTTGGTTGTCGAGCGTCAGCAGGGCGCCTGATGCCAGCCTGGTTTTAAAATCGCGGTCCCACGCCTCCACCGGCAGCTTGTTGTCCGATTTCATAGCCGTCGTCAGCTCGGGCAGGTCATCCTCGGGAATACTGAACAGCACCGCGATCGGCTGGAGCTGGGTAATCACCGCGAGGCCCTGGGTATCGGTCGCGTGGACCATATTGCCCTGATCGACGAGGCGAAGCCCGATACGGCCGGTGAGCGGCGACGTGATCCGGCAATAGGTCAACTGAAGCTTGGCGCTATCGATATTTGCGTTGTCGGTGATTATCGCACCGTCGTACTGGCCGGCGGCGGATTCCTGGTTATCGAGGTCCTGGCGCGCGATAACGTTGTCTGCGTACAGGGAGCGATCGCGTTCCAGCGTGACCTTGGCGTTGATCTGAGAGGCGCGGTCGCGCGCGAGCTGGCCTTCGGCCTGGGCCAACTGAACCTGATAGGGGCGCGGATCAATCTCCGCCAGCAGATCGCCCTCGTGCACGATCTGACCTTCCGTGAACGCCACCTTAATCAACTGGCCGTCGACACGGGTTTTTACCGTGACGGTGTTGAAGGCCGTGACCGTGCCTATCGCTGTGACATAGCGGTTTAGATCACCCAACTTGGCAGGGGCCGCCGAGACCGGCACCACCGCTCCGTGTGCCGGCGACGAGGCTTCGACCGGCGTGGTTCGCGCTCCGCTCGGCCGCGTGAGAAAAAAGTATCCGACGACGATCAAAACCAGAAAGATCGCGAGCCACGCCCATCGTTTGGCTATCCCCGCCCGGCGTATGGGAGGGATATCGCGCGGCTGTCCAATCGTCGAAACGTCTGAATTCATAGATTCCTGCGGTCCTAATGGCCGAGCTCATAGCCAAGCCGTTCGATAAGAGCTCCCTCTTATGTCAGACGACGATATATCGAACCGGTTACGAGTCGCATCGAGGCGATTTGTCGGCGCTGAACTTTGTATTGTAACTATTAGTCTCGGCCTTTTCGAGCCGGTGATCCTCTATCCGTCCTAAAGCTCAGGATCGCGCTTTGTTGGTGAATTGCCGGCTATATCCTCGAAATCTGAACAGTCCCCGTCGGCGGTTTCGCCGCCCGAGCCGGTGTAACCAAGCACGGCCTCGGTTCGTCTCATTAGGTAAGAAGCAGGTCCAAAGGGCAAAACGATTTGCGCAGTCAAAGCGAAAGCGTCTTGGAGCATGACGGAATCTACCGAGCGCACAAAGCCCGAATCGTGGGACTGTGCCGGCTCCTGTTGCGCGATCCAGACGAGGCGCAGGATGTCGCGCAGGAGGTGTTCGTGCGCGCCTTCGAGCGCCTGCGCAAAGAGGAGCCTCCGACGGTATGGGAAGCATGGCTGGTTCGAGTCGCAATCAATGCGTGCCGCGATCGCCAGCGCTCGGGATGGTGGAAAGGCCGCCGCAAGAACGTGGAACTCGACGAAACATCGGCCGGGTCCGTCCCATCAAGTGAGGCTGACGCACTCGCCCGAGAACGTCGGACACAAATATGGCACGAACTGCAGCGACTCGGCACCAAGCAACGCAACGTTTTCGTTCTGCGCTACGTCGAAGGATGGTCCACCAGCGAAGTGGCCGAAGCGCTGGGATTGAATCCAGGCAGCGTCAAGACTCATCTGTTTCGGGCCGTTCGAAAGCTGCGCAAAGCGATGGAGTTTTAGCAATGGAAAGATGCCTCAGCGAAAAAGCGCTGGTCTTACTCCACAGCGGTGAAGGCTCGCAGGGCGACCGCGCTCATGTCGAGAGCTGTTTGAGCTGCGCCCGCCGATATCGTGCGCTTTCCGATCAACTAGGAACGATCGTGGCGGCGCTCAGGCAACCGCCGCCCGCGATGATCCAGCGCCGTCAATTCGCGTATCCGAGGCTGGGTTGGTCGTTGGCCGCCGCGGCGGTGATCCTCGCCTTCGTGTGCGGCAGGATAACCGCTTTCGGTCTGCGCGATCAGAACGCCGTTGGCCTCGAAGAGCTCGCGGAACTGGATTCGACGGATCAGGGCGCGCCATCCGTCGCTTGGGAGGAAGCCAGCAATGCTGGGATCGCCAGCCCGGTTTCTTATGGGCTCTACATCAACGACCTGATGACGCAGGACGAACCCGATCAGAATCCCGTCGCGGCTGCGGTGAACGTCGACGCGGATTCAGACGAGTAATCACGAAAAGGCATTAACAGAGGAACAAACCAACAGAGGTAAAGGAGCGCGAACGATGAAACGTATTTACGGTTCGAGTCTCGTAGTCGGGCTGGTAGTGGCCGGCTTGATCTCGGGGATCGCATACGCCAATGGGCCGACGCGCGGACATGGTCACGGCAGCTTGGTGCCGTGGGTCGTCAAGAAGATGGTTACCCCCCAGCAAATCCAGTCCGCTGTGGCGGGAGAGAAAGCTAATCTCAAGAGCCTGTATTCTCAGGTTCACAGCGCGACACAGCAGTTGAGCCAAGACCTCGTCGCCGGCAAGGATACTACCGCCGACGTTCAGGCACTTGAGACCGCGCAGAACAATCTGCTCGCAGAGAAGGTCAAAATCGCTCAGAGCATACTGAGCAACCTGTCCGCGGCTCAGCGCACTCAGGTCGCTCAGTTTATGACCCAACTGAGCGCGTTGAAACAATCACAGCATCAGCAGATGGCGCAGTTGATGCAGCAATTTGGCGGAAGCCAGAGTAGCGGAGAGACTCCGTAAGCGATCGACTTGCGGCGGC
>JBEKLA010000155.1:0-16576 GCA_050010455.1 Binataceae bacterium (SeqCode)
CCCGAGATTCCAGTGCGACATTACCCACATCCCAAACGCCATCATGGTGAATCCGATCGCGATCAGCGGACGGGTATCGTAGCGCAGGCGCGCCACCTGGCCGACAAAAAACATCGCGCACAACGCCGCGATCGCCCGCGGCGCCATCGCCACTCCGGCCATCGCGGCGGTGTATCCCATAAACTCCTGCAGGAACACGGGATTCAGCAGCAGATTCGCGAACACCGCCAGCACCATCGCGAGAATCAGCAATACCGACAGGGTAAAATCCCGCAGCTTGAACATCCTGAAATCGAGAATTGGATCGGGGAAGCGCAGTTCGCGGAACACCAGCAGCGCCAGGCATCCCACCGAAGTCAGCGTGGCGTAAACCACCCACGGCGACGCGAACCAATCGGCGCGTTCGCCGCGATCGAGCACGACTTGCAGCAATGCCAGCCCGATCACCAGATAGGCGATACCGAGAAAATCAACCGAGCCGCCCGTGCGCCGCTGGCGCCTGATGTACGCCGGATCGTGGACGAACGCCGAAACCAACAGGAACGCGGCGAGACCGGTCGGGATGTTGATGTAAAAATTCCAGCGCCACGACCAGTTGTCGGTGATCCATCCGCCCAGCGTCGGACCCATGATCGGCGCGACCATCATGCCGACGCCCCATACCGCCATCGCCATCGCCTGCTCTTGCGGCGGAAACGTCTCCATCAGAATCGCCTGCGACAGCGGCATCATCGCCGCGCCAGCCGCGCCTTGCAGCAGCCGGAATACCACCATCTCGTCGAGCGATTGCGCCGCGCCGCAGAACATCGAGGCGATCACGAACAGCATCACCGAAACCAGGAAATAGCGCTTGCGCCCGAAGCGCGACGCGATCCATCCGGTCATCGGGATCATGATCCCGTTGGAAACCAGGTAGCTCGTCACCACCCACGTGATCTCGTCGACGCTGGCCGAGAAGCTGCCCTGCATATGGGGCAGCGCGACGTTGACGATCGACGTGTCGAGCACTTCGAGAATAGTGCCCACCATGACCGCGATCGCGATCAGCCACTTATGCGACGACTCGTGACTTTCAGACGTGATCGGAGCGGGAGCGGCCATAGATATTGCGATATTCGATCACACGCGCTTCTCAAAACTAAACTTCCTGTGGTGAAATCGCCGGAGCACGGAGCCGGTTCGGTTTACCGGCATTTTTGGCAGGAGCGCTACCTGCGGAGCGGCGGCTGTTGTCCTATGGTTCTTCAAGATCGTTATCGGTCTGCGTGGAAGCGACTGTAATTGTGTACTGCAATCCTTCGATCGCTAATTGTTTACCGGCGGCAGCGCTCTCAGCTTCAGTTGCGTTGCTGGGTAATTTAACACCTTCGGGTGGATACCACACATTCAAATTAAGGATTTTATCTCTTGGAATATATAGATTGTCTCCAGGAATTCGGGACCAAAACTTGTCCGACTTGACCGACTTGTCGTGTTTCCTTACCGCGATAAAAGCTTCGCGTTTGAAACGATATGGAGATTTTAGAAAGATGCCAGTCAGTTCTCCGTCAGAGCTTAAATAGTAGTCTTTGACGATCCCCTGGTAGGAGGTGACCTTCGACAGTGAGCACATCCGAAATCACAAGTCGGTGTTCAACCTTTGGAAAGTTGAACGGCGTAAGTAACATATCCCATTCGGAAATATTCCGAAGAAGCTTGGCTGCGAGCCATTTGTAAAACCGGCAACGCCTATGCCAATTCCCCCATTTCTTTACCAGCCAAATAAAGACGAGAACTTCAACGAAGCAAAGACTATAATAAAAGAAAAGAAAGACGAGCTGAGCCGCAAACGCGTTGGAAACGGAGGGCCAAAACTGGTCCACATGATCTTTGAAAAATTGCTCGGAATAGGCCGCTGCAAAAATATCCTTGTAGTCTCGCCACGAAGCGAAGGCGAGCCCTCTCGCTTCCAGCAAATAGAAAGAACCTAGACAGGTTAGAGCGAAGGGCACCATCGCAAATAAAAACGCGAAAGTAATTTCCTCAACCTGCGTGCGTTGAAACTTTTTTAATTTTAGAGAGAACGCTGAGAACCGGAATATGCGACTCGGAATCAGGAAAAAGGAGATTAAAAAATACGAGACTCGAAGCGTGAGCATGCGCTGGCAGCCCAGCTATTCGGCGCTTAGCGACAGGTGTCCTCGTTCTTAACGATCTACGTCCTCATTCCTGACAATCCTGTAACTGGTACCATCGACCTTAATCAAAGAAACGTGCTTGCTATCGAGGTCTCGTTCGATCCTGTCTTTCTCAGACTTGATTGCCGCCGCTAGCTTCCGACCTGGAGCAGCCTCGTCTAAGACATCGGCAAGGTTGGAAATGTTCACCCGCATGTTCGCCCTCTTTTCGATTCTAATTTATACACGTCTTTTGCTAATTTTCCAATCGAAAATAGGGTAGTCAAGGGGAGCCAAGCCAGCCCAAAAGAGCCGCAAACATGGGATCTTTTGTTGCGGAGTTTGTGCCGCTTTTCACGAATCCGACCGGCGGTGGCGGAATTCGCCGTCCTCCCAATCTGATTAGCATATGGTGCTGTCATCCGACGGCATAAAAAATCCGCCTCACCAGCGGACGATCTGCTCGTAGATCTTCGGCAACACCCGGGGCAGTGACGCGATATCGTCGATCACCAGATAGCGCGCCGACGGACACATCTCACGCAGATAGTCGTGACCGGTGCGATCGACGGTGATGCAAAACGGGATGATCCCCGCCAGCTCGAGCTCCTTGAGCGCCATCATCGTGTCCTGGATACCATAGGTGTTCGAGCGGCGGTCCTGGCCGTAGTCGAAATCCTGCGGGAAGCCGTCGCTCAGCAGGATGACGTGCTTCGAACGCGCGCCAACGTCCTTGAACTTTTCCCGCGCATGCCGGATAGCGGCACCCATCCGCGTCGAACGCTTCGGCTCGACCGCTCCCACCCGAGCTCTGACCTCGTCCGACAACACACGATCGAACTCCTTGATTATGTATACCTCGACGTTGTCGCGGCCGTGGCCGGAGAAACCCATGATCGCATAGGAATCGCCGAGTTCCTCGAGCGCCTGCGCCATGATCACCAGGGCTTCCTTGTTGACGTCGATAATCCGGCGCGGGCGCTCGCCGCCGGCGACGCGGCGCTGCCAGGCCTTCTGCCAATCGTCCTGGTCGGTATCAGCGGTGTTGCGGCGCGGATCGCGCTGAATCGGCTCGTCGGTGGAAGCGGACATGTCGAGCAGGAACAGCGTCGCGACGTCGCGCGCTTCCTTGGTGCGCGCCTTGTAGACGCGGCCGTCGGGCGATTGCCCCATCAGCCGCGCCACGCGCGCCTCGATCATGCGGTCGAGATCGATTTCTTCGCCGTCCTCGAGCCCGCGCACCATCCGGTAGGATGCGGGGCGAATCCGCTGGAAGTGCCGCCGCACTTGCGGCAACAACTCCGCGTAGCGCACCAGCGTGCGCGCGTAAAAATCGCCTTCATCGCCGTGCATCGGTATCTCGCGCAGATGGCACCAGCTGCGCCGATAATCGGCCGCGATGTAATCCCATTCGTCGTACGCGAAGTACGCGTCATCGCCGCCGCGCTGTCCGATCACCAAGCGCCCGTGCCCAGCCCACGAACCGGCCTCGGCGAGTTGCTGGCGCAAGTCCTCCAAATCCTTGGCCTGCTTGTCCTTGAGCTGCGTCAGGTAGATACCCGAGCCCGGCTCGTCACCGTCGCCGCCCTCGTCCGGATTGATCTCGAAGCCCTGGTCGAGCAGGCGCTGAAGTTCCTCCGGTGACATCGGCCGTCCGCCCTGCCCCTTCTGGCGTTTGCCGGACGCGCGCATCTGAACCTGCTGATTGGGCTCGTCGCCGCCCATGTCCGAAGGTTCGCCCCCCTCCTCGCCCATTCCCATGCCATCGCTATCGAGGCCGCTGGTGAACTCGTCGAGCGCGCCGTTTTCACCCGCTTCGCCGGACTGCTGCGCGCGCTTCGCCGCCGCCAGCATCTCCTGCAGCCAGTGGTAGAGAAACATCGTCTGTCGCGCGCTGCTGGTCACGCCCGCGCGCGGCTCGCGAAGCGGCACGAACGCTTCGGCTGCTTCGCGAACGTACGGTTCGCGCATCGCGCCCTCGGCCGATACCGGATCGAGCGCTAGCCGCACCAGGAGGCTGCTGAGCAATCTTGGCGCCAGCCGCGCCACCAACGCGTGATTGACCGCCGCGATCTCGGGCGCGAGACCTTTGTAGGTACGCGTCAGCTCGGCGTCGATTCGCACCGATTCGCAAAGCCGCAGCAGCGCGCCCGCGATCTCAGGCTCTTCAAACGACGAGATGAAACTGGACAGCGCCTCGACTCCGACCTCGGCGCGTTCCTCGAAACCCGGCAAATCGGCCAGGCGCAGCGAAAAGGTGCCGAATTCGTGGCGACCCGCCAGATGGGCCGTCAACACCTTGTAATAGCTGAAGGCGGCCTCGCGGCCATCGAAGGCCTCGACCTTTTCCGGCAGCCGGATAACCTCGCCCGCAAGCAGCGGATAGCGAAACGGCAGCGCGGGCGGGAAATCGCTGATCGAATCGATACGGAATTCAAGCGGAAACAGCATCCGCATGAACTTGGTCAGTACGCCCTTTATTTCGTAAAGCGGTTGTTCAGTCACGATACCAGCAATCGTCCCGGGTGAATTTTTGCGCCAACGCCATCGTCCCACACTTTATCCGCGCTCTGCCAGCGCGCCAGGCGTAATCCGAGTCGAAGCTTGACTCCAACAACCGGGGCTGACTTAACTGATTTGAAACGATGCTAGCCACAAATTCGGTAAATCCTCGCCGCGCCGCGCGGTTGTGCCTGTCGGCGCTTGCTCTCGCGCTCGTGTTCGTCGCACCCGCGACGGCTCGCGCCGGCATCAGTGACGCGGTCAAAGCCGTAACCCTGAAAAACGGTTTGCGGATTCTGGTCCTCGAAAATCACAAGGCGCCTGTAGCCACGCTCAATGTCTTCTACAGAGTCGGCTCGCGCAATGAGCAAGTCAGCACCACCGGAATCTCCCATCTGGTCGAGCACCTGATGTTCCGTGGCACCAAGAAGCTCAAACCCGAGGAGTTCTCCAATATCATACAGGAGAACGGCGGGATGGATAACGCCTTCACCACCGCCGATTACACCGACTATTTCGAGGTGATCAACAAGGATCATCTCGACGTTCCGATCTCGCTCGAGGCGGATCGGATGGCCAATTTCGACCCCAAGGGCTTCGACTCGGAAAAGGCGGTTGTGATCGAAGAGCGGCGCTTGCGCACCGAAGACAATCCGCAGGACGCGCTCGCGGAACTCGCTCAGGCGCAAGCGTATATCGCTCATCCGTATCATTGGCCGGTGATCGGATGGATGCACGATATCCAGAACCTGACCCTGAGCGACGCGCTTACCTACCATCTGATTTACTATTCGCCGCAAAATGCCATCGTCGTCGCGGTGGGAGATTTCGACGCCGACACCGTCATCAAGCAGATCACCGAAGCTTTCGGCGCTATCCGCAACGGACCGAAGCCGCCGCCGGTAACCGACGTCGAGCCGCCGCAGGACGGCGAACGGCGCGCGGTCTTACGCCACGCGGCCGAGTTGCCCGCCTTCACGGAAAGTTTCCACGTACCCAATTACCAGAGCCCCGACAGCTTCGCCCTCGAGATCGCATCGGTAGTGCTGGCCGGCGGCAAGAGCTCGCGCCTGTACAAGGAGTTGGTGGTGAACAAGCGGATGGTGGTCGATGTCGACGCCAACTACGACATGCTTTCTTTCGATCCAACTTTGTTCTGGGCGTCGGCGCAGCTTCGTCCCGGTTTCAAAACCCCTGACGTGATAGCGGTGCTCGATCAACAAATCGCCGCCTTGCGCGACCATCCGATCACCGGCCAGGAACTGCAGAAAGCCAAAAACCAGGAACTGGCGGAGTTTGTCTACGGACAGGATTCGATCTTTCGCGAGGCTATGTTACTCGGACAATACGAGATGCTGGGCAATTACAAGAAACTCGACGAATACATCCCGGGAATCGACAAGGTCACGGCCGCCGATATCCAGCGCGTGGCCGGGAAATATCTGATTGATACCAACCGCACGGTCGGCATCCTGGTGCCAACCGGCGTGCTGCGCCATCCCGGCGGGGGACCAAGCGGCGGCGTAATCCATCACGTGATGGCCGGCGAGGAATCGCGATGAGCGGGCAGCGGAGCGGCTGGTTAATCGGAATCGCGATGGTAGCGTTGATCGCGATTGCGGCTTGCGCGCGGCCGTGCGCCGCGATCGAGATCACGCGCCTCAAGCTCAGCAACGGCGCCGTTCTTCTGGTCTCCGAACAGCATCAACTGCCGATGGTCACGATCGCGATGGCGTTCGACGCGGGATCGCGGCGCGATCCAAAGGGCAAAGAGGGATTAGCCAGTCTCACTGCCGAGAGTCTGAGCGAAGGAACCAGGCAGCTGACTGCCGAGCAACTTAACCAGAAGATCGATTTCATGGGCAGTTCCCTTGGCACCTCGGCGGGCCAGGATTACGCCAGCGCCGGGATGACCTCGCTCAAGCGCTATTTCCCCGATACTCTGCATTTGCTCGCCAGCGTGCTCACCAGCCCTGCGCTTCGCGACGACGACATCCTGCGCAAGCGCGGCGAACAACTCGCGGACTTGAGCTCCGAGGAAGAGCAGCCCGCCTACGTCGCCGAGCGCGACTTCAACAAACTGCTCTTCGGCGACGAGCCTTACGGCCACCTGTCCAGCGGCACCCTCGCCTCGGTTAAGCAGCTCACTCCAGCCGACGTGCGCGCCTTCTACCGCCAGTATTATCATCTCGGCGACGCGATTATCGCCGTCGCTGGAGACGTCAAGGCCGACGAGGTTAAAAACGCGATCGAGCAGGAGCTGAAAGGCTTGCAGGGCGCGGTCGAACCTCAGCCCACGCCGCCGGCGCCGAAGGTCGCGCCCGGCGCGCACGTTACCAAGATCGATCGCAACGTCGTCCAGGCCAACCTGACGATGGGATTCGGCGGCATCGCCCGCTCCGATCCCGATTACTACAAGCTGCAGGTGATGAATTACATCCTGGGCGGCGGCGGTTTCGCTTCGCGTTTGATGAAAACCGTGCGCAGCGAGCACGGACTTGCCTACTCGATAGGTAGCGGTTTCGAGGCCGGACTGTTTCCCGGATCGTTCCGCGTGGTGCTGCAAACCAAGAATCAAAGCGCCAACGAGGCCGTGAAGCTGATTTTGGAGCAGATGCGCCGGATTCAGAATGAGCCGGTATCCGACGCCGAAATTGATTCGGCCAAGAAGTTTATGATCGGCAGCTTCCCGCTTAAGTTCGATCGCCTGAGTTCAATCGCGAGCTTTATGCTTCAGGTCGAGCTTTACCAGCTCGGCCTGGATTACGCTGACAAGTATCCCAAGATCATCAGCGCGATAACCAAGGACGACGTGCGGAAGGTAGCACGCGAGTACCTGCATCCCGACGCCTTCATCCTCGTCGCCGTCGCCAATCAGAGCGAGGCGGCACTCAACGTCGCCAGCGACGTGGCACACTAGCGATCGCCGGCCGATGCTGATTTACAGCATCGGCCATTCGACTCATCCGATCGAACGCTTCGCCGAGCTGCTGCGCGCGCATCAAATCGCGCTCGTAGCGGACGTGCGATCGTTTCCCGCTTCGCGGCGCTACCCGCACTTCAATTCCGCCGGGCTGGAACGCTCTCTCGCCGAAGGAGAAATCCGCTACCGATGGTTCAAGCGGCTCGGCGGGCGCCGTCACGGAGTTCGGCCCGATTCGCCCCACGTGGCGTGGCGCAATGATGCGTTTCACTCCTACGCCGATTACACCGATACCGACGAATTTCAGGCTGGACTCGATGCGCTGCTCGAAGAGGCCGCCACCGCGGCAACCGCTTTTATGTGCGCCGAGGGCCTGTGGTGGCGATGCCATCGCCGGCTGATATCGGATCGGATTCTGATGCGCGGCCATCGTGTCCGCCACATCATGCCCGACGCCAGCCTGGTCGACCACGAGCTACCCTCGTTCGCGCAAATCGTCGCAGGCCGTCTGCTATACAACGGCCCCAACGAAGAGACTTCTTAACCGCCGCTTGGGGATATGGCATCGAGCGATGTCCCGAAGGCTGTCATTCCGAGCGCAGTCCGCGAAGCGAGGAATCCCGGATGGCCGCTCGGCACTTACGCCGCGGCGCGATGGCTGAGCGCCTGGCGCAGGAACTGCCCGGTGTAGGATTCCGCCGTTGCCGCGATCTGCTCCGGCGTGCCCTTGGCCACGACCTTGCCGCCGCGATCACCGCCCTCGGGACCGAGATCAATTACGTAATCAGCGGTCTTAATCACTTCGAGGTTGTGCTCGATAATCACGATCGTGTTGCCGGCGTCGGCCAGGCGGCCCAGCACGTCGAGCAGTTTCTTGATGTCGTCGAAATGCAGCCCGGTGGTCGGTTCGTCGAGGATATACATCGTGCGGCCGGTGGCGCGCCGCGCCAGTTCCTTGGCGAGCTTGATACGCTGAGCCTCGCCGCCCGAGAGCGTATTCGCCGACTGGCCGAGATGGATATAGCCGAGGCCGACGTCGCGCAAGGTTTCGAGCTTGTTGCGAATCGGCGGCACGCTGCCCATGAATTCGAGCGCGCCGAGCACGGTCATGTCGAGCACCTCGGCGATATTCTTGCCCTTGTACTGGATTTCGAGCGTGTCGCGATTGTAGCGCTTGCCGCCGCACACTTCGCACGAGACGTAAACGTCGGGCAGGAAGTGCATCTCGATCGTGATGATACCGTCGCCCTGGCACGCCTCGCATCGCCCGCCCTTGACGTTGAACGAAAAGCGCCCCGGCCCGTAGCCGCGCATCCGCGCCTCGGGCAGTTGCGCGAACAGCTCGCGGATATGCGTAAACAGGTTGGTGTAGGTGGCGGGATTCGAGCGCGGCGTGCGCCCGATCGGGCTCTGATCGACGTGGATCACTTTGTCCAGATGCTCCACGCCTTCGATACTTTTGTAAGCGCCCACGCGCTCGTGGCTGCGATTGAGCTTCTGCGCCAGCGCGCGATAGAGCGTATCGAGCACCAGCGTCGATTTGCCCGAGCCGGAGACGCCCGTGATGCAGGTCGTCACGCCGAGCGGAAACGCCACCGTCAGATCGCGCAAGTTGTTCTCGCGCGCGCCCTTGATCGTGAGCCATCGCCCGCTCAGCACGCGCCGCCGCGCCGGCACCGGGATTTCCAGCTCGCCCGATAGATACCTGCCGGTCAGCGAGTCCGGATTGCGCATCACTTCCTTGGGCGTGCCCTGCGCCACGAGATAGCCGCCATGGATACCGGCGCCCGGTCCCATGTCGATCAGATGGTCGGCCTCGAGGATCGTTTCGCGATCGTGTTCGACCACCAGCACGCTGTTGCCGAGATCGCGCAAGCGCTTGAGCGTGGTCAGCAGCCGCGCGTTGTCGCGCTGATGGAGCCCGATCGAGGGCTCATCCAGGATGTACAGCACGCCGACCAGGCTCGACCCGATCTGAGTGGCAAGCCGGATACGCTGGCCCTCGCCGCCCGACAGCGTCGCCGAGGCGCGCTCGAGCGTCAGGTAGTCGAGGCCGACGTCGGCCATGAACGCCAGCCGCTCGCGAATCTCCTTCAGAATCAGCCGCGCGATCTCGGCTTCCTGTGCGGTCATTTTCGGCGCGGCAAAAAATTGCAGCGCCTCCTTGACCGACATCCCCGTCGCCTCGTTGATCGATTTCCCGTTGAAGCGCACGCACAGGCTCTCTTTCTTGAGCCGCGTGCCGTGGCAATCCGGACACGGCCGCATGTTCATGTACGCTTCGAGCATCTCGCGGATACTCTCCGACTCGGTCTCCTTGTAGCGGCGATCGAGCCATTCGAGCACTCCCTCGAAAGGCTGCGAATAGCTTTGCGCACCTTGGCGGGCAGCGTCTTCCACGGTTGATCGAGATCGAACTTGTAATGCAGCGCCAGCGACTCCAGCACCGGCGCCATGTTTTGCGCCGCCCACGGAGCGATCGCGCCGTCGGCCAGGCTCAGATCCTCGTTCTGCACGATCAGTTCGGGATCGAAGTACATCGCCGATCCGATTCCCGAGCAGGTGGCGCAGGCGCCGTGCGGACTGTTGAAGGAAAACATCCGCGGCGTGATCTCCGGGTAGGAAATTCCGCAATCGACGCACGCGAAACGCTGGCTGAAGTAGGCGCCCTGCTCGCCTTTGTCCTCGACGCGTTCGATCTTGAGCAAATCCTGGCCGTACCTGAACGCGACTTCGAGCGAATCCGACAGCCGCTTCTCGATCCCCGGGCGAATCGCCAGCCGATCGACGATCACCTCGATCGTGTGGCGCTGATTCTTGTTGAGTTGCGGCTCTTCGCCGAGCGCGTACAGCCGCTCGTCGATCTTGACCCGCACGAAACCGGCGCGCCGCAACTCGGCAAGCTCCTTGCGATACTCGCCCTTGCGCCCGCGCACGATCGGCGCCAGCACGTGGATACGCGTGCCCTCGGGCCACGCCATGATCCGGTCGACGATCTGCTGCACGCTCTGCGGCGCAATCTCTTTGCCGCATTGATAGCAAAACGGGCGCCCCGCACGCGCGTACAGCAGCCGCAGGTAATCGTAGATCTCGGTGATCGTGCCGACGGTTGAGCGCGGATTGCGCGAGGTGGTCTTTTGCTCGATCGAGATCGCCGGCGACAACCCCTCGATCGAGTCGACGTCCGGCTTCTCCATCTGCTCCAGGAACTGGCGCGCATACGCGGAAAGCGATTCCACGTAGCGGCGCTGGCCCTCGGCGTAGATAGTGTCGAAGGCGAGCGACGACTTGCCCGAACCAGAGAGCCCGGTTATCACCACCAGGCGGTCGCGCGGAATCTCGAGATCGATATTCTTGAGATTGTGCTCGCGCGCCCCTTTGATAATTATGCGGTCAGCCATCGCTGCCCTGCTAATCCGCGCGCGAAGCCCGATGATCGCGGCGCGCGGCTGCCCTCCACGCGTACTCGATCGCCGCTATCATGCTGTCCGCGTTCGCCTTGCCCGTGCCCGCGATACTGTAGGCGGTGCCGTGATCGGGCGAAGTGCGGACGATCGGCAGCCCCAGCGTGATATTCACGGCGCGATCGAACTCCAGGGTCTTGAGCGCTATCAGCCCCTGATCATGATACATCGCAACCGCCGCGTCGAAATCGAAATCGCCATTGAGTCGGATAAACGCGGTATCGGGTGGAAGCGGCCCATACGCATTGATACCGGAGCGCCGGGCCTGCTCGATCGCCGGAGTGATCGCGCGAATCTCCTCGTTGCCGAACAGTCCGTTCTCGCCGGCATGAGGATTGAATCCCAATACCGCCAGGCGCGGGCGCGCGATTCCCATCTCGCTGCGCAAGTGATGGTTCATCAGCCGGATAGTTTGAAAGACGCGCTCCCGATTCAACATCCGCGACACGCGCGCCAATCCGACATGCACGGTCACCAGTACCAGCTTCAGCCGCTCGCCCGCGAACATCATCCGCCACAGGCGCGTGCGCGAAGTCTTGGCCAGCAGCTCCGAGTGGCCCGGAAAATGAAAGCCGGCGCGATTCAGCCATTCCTTGCTGATCGGCGCCGTCACCAAACCCGAAGCCTCGCCCGCCAAGGCCATCGCTGTGCCCTTCACGATATAATTATAGGCCGCCTTGGCGCCCTCCACGCTCGGAGCGCCGGGCCGCATCGCGGCGGCGGAAAGTTCGCTCAGGCATAGCACCGGCAATCCCCGCGAGAGCGTTCGCGGACGCTCTCCCGATTGCCACGCATAAGGTTCGGGCGCCTCACGCAGACGCCGCGCGGCGGCGCGCATCGCGCCGATGTCGCCGACGACCACCATCGCCGGGACAGGCCGCTTGCGCGCCAGTCGACTGGCTGCTTTCAGGATTACTTCGGGGCCGACTCCGGCTGGATCGCCCATACTGATCGCCAGCGGGAGCAGCTTTCCTCTCGACGCCATCGCTTAGAGGAACGTCTCCACGTGATGGCCCTTGGCTAGATCTTCCTCCATCCAGCGCTTGAGATACTTCTGGGTGGCCTCATCTTCGAGCCGGTCGCGGATATCGTCGTGCACCTGGCTGAGCGGCACGACGCCGGGCCGCTGATGCTGCTCGACCTCGACGATATGGAAGCCGTGGCTGGTCTCCACGACATCCGAGACTTGCCCCGCGTCGAGCTTCGCAATCGCGGTTCGGATTTGATCCAGGATTTCATCGGGAGCAAACGTGCCCAGCGCGCCGCCCTTGGAGGCTGAATCGTCATCCGAATTATCCCGGGCCAGTTCGGCGAAATTCTCGCCCGCGACGGCCCGCTTGCGCAGCGCTTCGGCCTTTTTGTGGGCCGCATCCCGCTGCGCCGCAGTCGCGTTGGCGGGAACGGCGACCAGGATTTGCGCCAACTCGAACTTTTCCTCTTTGACCGTAAACTCCTGCTGGTGGGACTTATAGTAAGCGTCGATCTGGTCGGATGTGACGTTGATCTTCTGGCGCACGCGATGCTCGAGCAGCTCCATCTTTTCGAGCTCGGTCTTGACGTGCTTGCGATAAGAGGCCCAGGTCATGCCGTTACGAGTCACCTCGGCTTTAAACTGCTCTTCGGATATGTGATCTTTTTCTCTGATTTTGTCGATATAGCGGTCGATCGCGCGCTCGCCGATCTGGCTGCTGAAGCTATCCAGCTCCATTTCCATCAGCTTGGCCCGGATTAATCCCTGCAGCGCCTCACGCCGGGTCGCAACGCTCTGCGGATCGTCATCCTGGGGCAACTTGATACCCACGGCGGAGCTAAATTTCTGGAGGTCGCGCATCGTCAGCGGTTCGCCGTCGACACTGGCAACGATCGCGTCCATCGATTGCCCGGCGCCGGCCCGGACGGGAAACGCCAGCGCGAGCATCGCGCACGCCGCCGCGATCAGTGGCCATCGCCAAATGCCCCCGCGCAGCCAGTGCTTTCGTGAATTCATCCGCCTAATTGGCGAGCTCGCCAGATGCCCGCCCCGTGGAGGCCTCTAATTTTTCACAAGCCGTCAAAGCCTGCAAGGTCATCTCGATTTCGGCAAATAGCTCCTCGTAATCCCGATTCACAACCGTAACCAGCACCGTACCGTTGGGCCGCAGCCGCATCCTGGTCCGATTGGCGTCGATCAACGCCCGCAGCAGCGTGCCGTCGATCGGGGCCTGCGGATGGAACTTGAACTCAAGCTCGTTGTTCTTGAGCACGGCATTCATGATCATCAGGCTCTTCATCTGGCGGCGGACGTTCATCGCTTTTAGCAGATTCTCGACCAGGCTTGGCACCGGCCCGAACCGATCGCGCATCTCGTCGCGCATCTCGTCGAGATCCTGCGCCGACTCGGCGCGCGCCATCCGCCGATACAGGATCAGCCGCTCGCGCTCGTCCGGCTCGTACGCTTCCGGGATGTACGCGGGAACGCCGAGCGGCTCGAAATCGGGTCGATGGGGCTGGCCGCGCAGCTCCTGGATCGCCTGCTCCATCATCTCGGTGTACAACTCGAAGCCCACCGCCGTAATCTGCCCCGATTGCTGGCGGCCGAGCAGGTTGCCCGCGCCGCGCAGCTCGAGGTCATGCATCGCGAGCTTGAATCCGCCGCCGACCTCGACCAGCTCGCGAATCACCTCGATGCGGCGCTTGGCGTCGCGCGTGATGATGTGCTCGCCCGGAATCAGCAGATAGGCGTAAGCCTTCTGGCGCGAGCGGCCAACGCGGCCGCGGAGCTGATAGAGCTGCGCCAGGCCGAAATGATCGGCGCGGTTGATGATAACGGTGTTGGCGTTGGGGATATCGAGGCCCGATTCGATAATCGCCGAACACACCAGCAGGTTGGCGCGGTTCTCGATAAAATCGCGCATCACCCGTTCGAGCTCGCGCTCGGGCATCTGGCCGTGCGCGACCACAAGCTTGGCCTCCGGCACGACGGCGCGCAGATGGCGCGCGATATATTCGATATTTTCAACGCGGTTATGGACGAAAAACACCTGGCCGCCGCGGTTGAGCTCGCGCAGGATCGCCTCGCGCAGCAAGCCGTCGTCGAAGTGCGCGACGAAGGTGCGGATCGCCTGGCGATCGACCGGCGGCGTCTGTATCACGGACAGGTCGCGGATACCCAGCATCGCCATATGCAGCGTGCGCGGGATCGGCGTGCCGGTCATCGTCAGCACGTCGACCAGCTTGCGCAGCCGCTTGATGCGCTCCTTGTCGGCGACGCCGAACCGATGCTCCTCGTCGATAATCAGCAGGCCCAGCCGCTTGAACTCGACGTCACGCTGCAGCAAACGATGGGTTCCTATGACGATATCGACCGCGCCGCGCTTCAGATCCTCGATCACCGCCTTGTTTTCCTTCGCGCTGCGAAAGCGCGAGATCATCTCGACCCGCACCGGATAATCCTTGAAGCGGGCGCGGAACGTGAGCCAATGTTGCTCGGCCAGTACCGTGGTCGGCACCAGCATCGCGACCTGCCGCCCGTCCATCACCGCGATCGCCGCCGCACGCAGCGCGACCTCGGTCTTGCCGAAGCCGGCGTCGCCGCACAGCAGCCGGTCCATCGGCTTGGGCCGCGTCATGTCGCGAATGACGTCGTCGATCGCCGCCAGTTGATCGGGAGTCTCCTCGAATTCGAAACGCTCGGCGAACTCGTGATAATCGGCGCCCGGATGGGGAAACGCGTGCCCGGTCTCGACTTCGCGCGCGGCGTAGATTTCCAGCAGCTCCGAGGCCATCTCCAGCACCGCTTCCCTGGTGCGCTTCTTGACCTTCTCCCACGAGCCGCCGCCGAGCTTGTCGAGCTTGGGCTCGGTGCCGTCGCCGCCGACGTAGCGCTGCACCAGATTGATCCGCTCGACCGGAACGTAGAGCGTGTCGTTGCCGAGATACTCGAGATTCAGAAAATCGCCTTCGGTGCCCGCGACCTTGAGATGCTTGAGCCCGCGGTAGACGCCGATTCCGTGGTCGATATGCACCACGTAATCGCTGGGCGACAGCTCTTCGAGGCTTACCAGCAATCCCTTGGCGGCGGGACGCGTGCGCCGACGCACGCGCGGCTCGCCGAAGATGTCCTCTTCGCTGTAAACGTAGAGCCCGTCGCGCTGCAGCACCGTGCCGGCCGCGATTTCACCCTCCAGGATCGCCGGGCGGAAGTCGGGCCATTCCAGAAAAGCGCCGAAGCTTTTGGCCTCCGTATTAACCTCGATATCGTAGGCTTCGAGATGGCGGCGCAGGCGCGCCATCTGGCTCGGCCCTTCAACCACAAACAGCGCCCGGCTCTGGCCGCGGCGGACTTCCTTGAGCTCGGCCGCCAGCGGCTCGAACGTCACCACCTTTTGCGGATCGCCCGGCCCGCCGCCGGCGAGCTTGAGGCTTGGCTCGCATTTGATTTCGATCGGCTCGGCATAGCCTTCGCGCGGGTTCGCGATCGTCACCAGAGATCCCACCTCGACGCCCTTGCGCGACGCCATCTGATGCTCGAACTCGCCGGCCGCCAGATAGAGCGTCTCCGGCGCCGGATAGAACGCGGGCTTGGCCTGCCTGTGCGCCGCTTCAGTCTCGATCTGCGCGGCGAAACGCTCGGCCTCGGCGCGCACGCGCCCCGGCTCGACGATCCAGAGAATCGTGTCGTCGGGCAAATAATCGAAGACGGTTTCAAGCGGACGCTCTTCGACCAGCGGCATCAGCAGCTCGACGCCCGGGAACAGCAGTCCGGTCTCGAGCGTCTCGGCCAGCTCGCCCGCCTCTTTGCGCACCAGGCCGATTTCCGCGGCGCGCAGCGCGACGCGCTGGCGCAGCTTCTCGTTCTTGAGCGCAGCCGCGGGGATAAACCGCGTCGGGATGATCGTCGCTTCGAGGATTTCGTCCAGCGAGCGCTGATTGCCGGATTCGAAAGGTCGAATCGAACTCAGCACGTCGCCGTCGAACTCAAGGCGCAGCGGCCGGCGATGCGCAGGCGAGTACGCGTCGATAATTCCGCCGCGAACGCTGAAGTCGCCGAGTTCCTCGGTCTGCGGCACGCGCTGGTAGCCGATTCCGGACAGTTCCAGGATCAGGCCTTCGAGGTCGAGCCGGTCGCCCATCGTGAGCTTGATTACCGAGCGCTCGAAACGCTCGCACGGCATCGTGCGCGTCATCACGGCGGCGACCGGCGCAATCACCAGCGGCGCGCGCATCCGCCGTATCGCGAACAACGCCTCGAATTGCGCGGCCTGATTGTCCAGCGACGGCGATAGCTGGGCCATCGGCGCCGTCTCCCATCCGCGAATCAGATGCACTCGTTGATTCGGCGAGTCCGCTTCGGCCGGATCGTCAAGGAATAGCCCGGCCTCGCTGGCCAAGGCCTCGGCCTCGCTCGCCAGCGGCGTGATCGCGAGGATCGGTCGGCCCAGCTTGAGCATGCTTTCGCGCAGAATCAGCGCCCCGGCCGCCCCTTTGACGCCCATCAGCGGGAAGCGCCGTTCCAGGCCCATCCCCAGCCGCGCTTCAAGCTCGCTCGCCGC
>JBEKLA010000156.1:0-9936 GCA_050010455.1 Binataceae bacterium (SeqCode)
CTCTCACTGTGCAGCGTTCCAAAGGGGGTCGTGCGTCTCGGCGTTCGCCAGTTGCTTTTCCGTGTAAAGGTGCGAGCGGGCGTCGCGGGCATGCTCAGCGAGGGTGCGACGCGCCCATGGCTCGATGCTCGCCAGGGTCCTGAAGCGCGGATTGTAGCGGACGAAATTAACGGCAAGCTCGCGCCGCACGATCATCTCTTCGAGAAACGCCTCGCGGTCGCGGGCGGGTGCCGCTGCGCCATGGATCGCCAGCGCCACGGTATGCGGTCCAATCTGACCGAAATGAAGATACGGCGAGAGTTGGCTGGTTGCCTCAATGTCTGGATGGTTGCGGCCACTGACATAGTTGCCCAGACGGTCGCGAATAAATCGACGGAGTGCGCTTAGGGCGGCATCAGTGCCGCCACGGAACTCATTGGCGGGATTTACGGAGCCATCGAGATGAAGCTGCTCCGTGAGTTCCCGAGAAACGGAAGGCGACTTGATTCTTCGATCATCCTTCCAAGGCACGCGCACTGAACGGTTTCCGACGGGCTTAAGGAACTCCTCCAGACGCCTCTGGATACGAGGACGGATCGTGCGGGCCGCGAACTGCTCTTTTTCGAGCAATTTCGAAGGCACGATCACGTCCGCATCCACGCTCCAAAGTGGTGTCGGTGGATAAAGCACTGCTTCCCGCGTCCATTTCGCATCACGACGGGCTGGATCTTCGTCACAAATCACGAGCGCAGGACGCACCTCAGCGCAGAATCGCGCGAACTCCCGGTCCGAGCTCGCTCCCGCGCAGATTCGGGCCACGAAGCCGATTCTGCGCTGGACCAGCTTCTGTGCCGTTTCTGCGAGGCCTTCGATCATGAACGTGTAGTGACGCAAATTCGCCATCGGAGGATTTGCCAGCAGGCCGAAGAAGACGACAAGCGGCTGTTCGAGCACATTTGCCGCCGCAATAGCGGTTTCAAGCGCAGGATTATCCAGTGCGCGCTGCGTTCGGCGCATCCGGTACACGACGCATCGACCGCGCGGATCAATGGCCTCTCCATTGCGCACCACCACGCGCGAATCGGCAGCGAGCTTGTCGAGCGGTGTCATGCCTTCGGTTATACTGAGCATGCGCAGCGAGTCGAGATAGTGCTCAGGTAATTCTTGCCTGTCCCTATAAATTTGCCCGGCCGCGGGCGCAAGACCGCTTGCCGGCGGGAGATAAGCCGGTTGCGGTCATATGTGGAGCACTTGTGAGCAGCTTGACATCGTAGGCCCTTCCGGCGCGTGGGCCGTTCTTGCCACGGCGATTGAGGCAAATCCCACCATGCTTGCGAGCTTCTTTTACTACCTGGTAACGGCTGCGGAAGCAGCACTTTCCGTCTTTGGTATTCGTTCGTTCTATGAACAGCCGCGCTACAGAGTCGTCGAACGTTTGGGGGATGAGATAGAGATCCGCACCTACGGACCACGTCTGACCGTCGAGACCACTGTCGAAGCTCCAGACAGCCGCACCGCCGAAAACGAGGCCTTCCGGCTGCTGCTAAGCTATATCGCGGGTGCGAACCGCGGCGGTGCCAGATTGGCGATGACCGCGCCAGTCGAGGAAACGTCGCAACCGTCGTTCATCGCAATGACGGCACCTGTCGAGATAACGGACAAGAGATCGGACCGGGTAACCATGCGATTTTTCCTTCCCAGCGCGGTCGCCGTCAAGGGAGCGCCCGAGCCGGCTGACAATCGGGTGAGGATCGTCGAAGTTGCGCCGTCGACACTAGCGGTACTGCGATTCTCCGGCAGGCTAAGCGAAGATGTCGAGGCGAGACAGAGCAAACAACTCATAGATGTAGTCAAACGCTCTACCTGGCGTCAGACAGGGGCGCCATTTCTACTGGCCTACGATCCGCCATTCACCATCCCATTCTTACGCAGAAATGAAGTCGCCGTGGCGGTGACTCAACGCTGACCCGTGTCCGATGCCCCATGGGCACGACGAAACCCGCGTCGCTTAAAGATCCTCAGCCTGTCAAATCGTTAAGCGAAAGAGGGTGCGCTCATCGACGCCGAATGAGCTTGCCAAACGGATGTCTTGCAATTTTTGGTGGGGGGCCTGGTCGGCTGAAAAGAACATGAAGAACACAACCCGACCGGCGATCTTCAAGTGGCGGCAGACGACACCGGAGCTGATTCTGTGCGCCGTGCGCTGGTATCTTCGCTACTCGCTCTCGCTGCGCGACGTCGAGGAGTTGTTCGCCGAGCGCGGTCTGGAGGCGGATCACACGACCATCTGGCGTTGGGTGCAACGTTACGGTCCCGAACTGGAACAGCGGCGCGGTCATCTCAAACCTACCAACAAATCCTGGCGAGTCGATGAGACGTACATTCGAGTGAGAGGCCGTCGGTGTTACCTCTATCGGGCCATCGATTCCACCGGTGCCACTATCGACTGCCTGCTGTCGGCGTTGCGCGATGCCGCGGCGGCCAAACGTTTGTTCCGCAAGGCGCTCAGCGAACCATCGCATCCGCAGCCCCGCGTCATCAACACCGATAAGGCCCGCCTCTACGACTCGGCGATTGCAGCAGTGAAAGCGGAAGGAACCCTGCGCCGCCGCTGCCGACATCGAGCGGTGCAATACTTGAACAACATCCTGGAGCGGGATCATCGAGCGATCAAACGACGAGTGAAGGACAAGCAGAGCTTTCGCGAGTTCCGAGCGGCCCGGCGGACGATTCAGGGATACGAAGCGATGCACATGACCCGGAAGGGGCGGGCGCGGTGGGTCAGCGACGATGACGTTCGCAAACAGAATCAGTTCATCGACAGGCTGTTCGATATGGCGGCCTGAGACCTGGCCGCCCCTTCCGCCCGGGGCGTCCTCCGCACCGTCTTCAAAGTTGCAACACTTCCTCGAGCAGGGTAGGCCCAATAGCCCGAGCGCTGCGAAAACGCGGTCCAGAATGCCGGCGACGATCAGCACCATCGATAGCGCCAGCCACGGAAACGTGAGCGGCGCTTCTGCGATCCAGCTTTCGCGCCCGGCAGCATAGATCGTCTGAAACAGGCCGCGGCCGAGGGCTCAAGCTTGGCATTGGGATCGGCCAGGCGTCCGCCGCAGCCACCCACGATGGGCAACGTCATCGCTATCCCGCAGGTTGGCGGCCTGCACCATCGCTACCAGCGCCTCGCGGGCTGACTCGTCGCAGTGAGCGCTCGCCACCGCCAGACCAAGGAGCGTTGCTGCGTTGGGCGTTGATCCCTGCATTGTAAGCCACTCGGAATCTCAATCAGGCGACAACCGTCGCCGATCCAGATTGCAGCTCGCTTCGACTCATCGAAGTTGGAATGATGTTAACCGCCACCCGTACAAGTTCAGATTCGGATGGAATTTTCAGCAGGGAAAGCGCAGATAGAAGCGCGAGCATGCCGGCGACGCTATGGTGACTATCCGAAAAACACGGGACTTTCTGCGCTTTCGGGGTTTTTGATAGTCATAGCAGGAATGGTCGGCGGAAATAGCCGATCAACTCGCGCTCAGAAAAAATTTCGATTACTCGCCGTTTTTCGGCATCCTATTAGGTCTAGCGCATGAATAGATTCGACCGCTTGTTTCGGCGAAGGCTCTGGAAACTGGCCAAGCCCTACTGGGTATCAGACGAGAAGTGGGCGGCGTTGGGATTGCTGACCGTCATCATTTTGTTGATCGGCACGCTCAAGGGTGCCGACGTCGTGTTCAGCTATGTGAATCGGGATCTGATGACGGCATTGACCGACCGGGACGAGCGAACATTCTTTCACAAACTTCTGCTGGTGGTCATGTACAACCTGGTGGCCGCTCCGATCGCGGCGTTTGGCGGATACTTCGCTGGAAAGCTGATCATAAAGTGGCGGCAATGGCTGACCGAACGCTTTCTGGATGACAGCTTCCGCCAACGCGCATTCTACCGAATAAGGTCAGATCTCCGGATTGATAATCCCGACCAGAGAATCAGTGAAGACCTGAATACCTTCGTCGCTTTTACGGTTACGTTCGCGTTGCAGATTCTGGCGGGAGTCGGCACCGGAGCGTCCTTCTTGATTGTTTTATGGCTCATCTCGCCAATCCTCGTGGGTGTGCTCGCGCTTTGTGTGGTCGTAGGTTCGCTGCTGACCATCGTTATCGGTCGTCCTTTGATTGGAATCAATTTCAATCAGCGGCGTCGGGAGGCGGATTTTCGTTACGCGCTGGTCGGGCTGCGCGACAACGCCGAAGCGATCGCGCTTTACGGTGGCGAACGGCGCGAACAAGCGAATCTGTTGCAGCGTCTGGCCGCGGCGGTGCAAAATTATAACCTCCTGATCGAGTGGCAAAGGAATCTGGCTTTCTTCACGTACGCATACGATTTCTTGCTACCGCTGGTGCCCTTTCTGATGCTAGCGCCTCGCTTTTTCGCCGGTAGAGTCGAGTTTGGCAAGATCACGCAGGCAAGTGGCGCCTTCATGATGTTGCGCACTTCGCTTTCGATTATCATCGATCAATTCAATGGGCTAAGCAGCTACGCGGCCGTGGTGGAGCGCCTCGGGGTATACATGGAGGCGTGCGAAAGCGTGCAAGTTCCGCAGGCGACCGGTGCGCTTGCCCGCGTTGAGGAACCGGGTGCGCAGATCGAGACGGTCGAGGCCCCCCGCGTCGCGACCGAGGTATTGACTCTCAAGACCCCTAACCTGAGCAAGACCTTGGTCCACGAAATGTCATTCGAAGTCGCCATGGGTGAACGTCTCCTGATTGCCGGCGAAAGCGGCGCCGGCAAGACCTCAATTTTGCGAGCGATCGCCGGACTGTGGCGATCGGGAAGCGGCCGAATCGTTCGCCCACCGCTTTCCGAGGTGATGTTTCTGCCCCAGCGGCCTTACATGATCCTCGGTACGCTGCGGGAACAACTTTGTTATCCTCACGCAAGCGGGGTCAGCGACGTGAAACTGCTAGCGATCCTCAAGATGGTTAACCTCGAGGATCTGGCTGAGCGCGTCGGAGGCTTCGACGTGGAAGTGAAGTGGGAAGACCTGCTCTCTCTCGGCGAGCAACAGAGAATCGCTTTTGCGCGGCTCCTGTTAAATCATCCCGCCTACGCATTCCTTGACGAAGCCACCAGCGCGCTGGATCCAGTCAACGAACAGCAACTCTACAATTGTCTCGCATCCGCCCAAATAAATGTGGTGAGCGTGGGCGATCGGCTTAGGCTGCTGAAGTATCATCATAAGGTGCTGGAGCTGCTCGGCGGCGGGAGCTGGAGGTTCGGCGCGTCGGAGCCGCAACAATAAAAGGCCTGTGGTCTGACTATCCGACGGCGGACTGGCGGTCAAACACCGGTGTGGGAGGCAGAGGGTCCAGCCTGCTAGATCATCGCCACACATAGCATCCAGCAACGCGCCGAGGATTGGTGGTCTGGCAGCTTCGAATTCGCCCCAAAACTGCCGCTCGTCACGGCGCAGCGACGGCCTTATGTCATGGAAGTCAATGATCAGCGCGCGATCGAGGAACTCGGGTCGGGTCGCGCCGAGATCCGGAATGGCGTTGAACACCAGTGGGCGGGCGGCCATCGAAGACCGCCTCGTCGTAGTCGCTGCATAGTTCCGCTTGCCCCTCGCGCGCGGCACTCGGAGAGCCGCCCTACGAGGGATAGATCACGTTACGACGCGAATGCCGGAGCGGAAGAGCCACTTCCGCGACTCTTACGCGATGCTTGGCTCCGGCCGCTCGATGCCGAGCGCGGAACCAAGTCGATCTTGAGGCTCGCGCCAAGCGCCCGCGCCGTTCTTGCAAGCGTCTTTAGCGTCAGATTGTTGAGCTTGCCTGATTCGATTTGGGCGATCATCGGCTGGCTGACACCTGAACGCTTTGCCAGCGCTGCTTGAGTAAGGCCGCGACTCTTCCGCAAATTGGCGATCTTGTGTTCGATCAGAATCTGAGCCAGCTCGTCTTCGACTTCACGTCGAAGGCCAAGTTCATCGACCTTTCTTTCTAGCAGTGCCAGCCCTGGATTTTTCGTACTCACCTTGCGCCTCCTTCAATCTCGCGCGCATCAGCCGAAGCACGTCGGCGGCGTATCGGTGCGTTTCTTCACATAACCGCCGACCAGCACGGCGCGCCGTCCGGGCAAGAATCCGTAATATATCCGTACTCTCGTACCGCGCAGCTCGAACAGGCCGTCATCGAGTGATCTCGACCGAAGTTCACGCAACTGATTTCCCAAGGCGCGCGGCGCGCCCGTCAGAACGGCAGCGTCTTTAACGTCCTTAGCGTCGGCGAGACCGGCGACGAACTCGCCGAAGTGCGATTGGCCTCCGGCCGTCTTGTGCTCGTCGACGGACCATTCCGGCATAGTCCAAGCATAAGGTATAGCTTATTAGATTGCAACGTTGTTTGGCTAACCAATTCAAAAACTTCCGACCATCCGAGGTCAGTAATTCCACGACCAAGCGCGAGAACCTTTGTGACCTCGGGCATGTCCACAACCCTGACGATAGCGGTGGCAACGCCAGCGACAAGTGTTTTCGCCAGAATCAACAATTCGCCACAGATAGGTCTCGCCATCGGCGGCATTGTTCTGGACCTCGGCACGCAGGCCAATCTGGTCACCAATCAGACGCGCGTCCACAGGTTGATCCCGGAGGCACGCAACCGCATCAACACTCTCTTCATGGTCACGTACTTTGTCGGCGGCGCGCTCGGCACCTTCCTGGCCGGCTTCGCGTGGAGTCTGTGGCAATGGACCGGCGTGTGCGCGTTGGGTGCTTCGTTCTTCGGCGCCGCGCTAATCGTATGGGCTGTTGGAAGCTGGGAGTCAGAGGGCAGAGTGCGGCGTGCCGAGCGGCCTGAGATCAGGCCAGTGACGTGACTTCGAGCGCAAGCCGCAGCTGCCCCGATCCCGCAGCCGATCTGAGAATCTTTCTCCGGCGGCATGACGCCTTTGCCGTCGGCACTGTGTTGCACCGCCAGCCCGCCGTCATAACCACGCGCCACTTGGCTAAAGTTGCGAATGCGTTTTTAAACGTCTTTCTCATCGGAACAATTGCTCGAACACTTGAGCGTCATGCAGTTTGAGCCGTTCCGCGAATTCGTTGACGTAAAACATATCCGGCAAAAAACGCTGCGCGCGGACTCGAATCGAAAATCGGGGTTTAACAAGGATGTATGTCAAGGCGTCAGCTGCAATTTCGCGCTCGCGGCCTAATCGGCTCTCAGCGGTTGCGAAGCGGTCCAAGAAATAGCTGAGGGCGAATGCAGCGGGCAGCAGTGCGAAGCTCCGAGCACCCCCACCCCGTGCGACCTCTTGTAAACCCATGAACGCTTGGCCAGTTCCGCGATAAATCGGATAAAACCAGCGGCTGAATTTGGTGGCGGATAAATTTTATCTGGGAATCGCCGCATAAACTAGACGCCCTGCCGGGTCACGATGGCCGGACAGGCTGCTGTTCTATATCGGTTGGATCGACCCGTCCGATCGCGCCGCCTATGAGCCGGTGCCGCTGAGGCTCACGTTGTGCGGGCTTTGCAGGTCGGGGCTCGCCGTGGCGCTGAGCGTCGCCGTGCGCACCCCAGCCACCCCCGGCATGAACGTCACGATGTAGGTGCAGCTCGCCTTGGCCCCCAGCGTCGCCGCGCACGTCCCCCCCGTCACCGCAAAGTCGCCTGGGTTGGATCCGGTGATGCCCTCGCTCAACGCCACTTCCACCGGCTGTGCGTTCTTCACCTCCACCGTCTTGCTCTTCTTTCCGCTCAACTTCACGTCGCCGTAAGCGATGCTGGCGGGCGATACTACCACGTCGGCTAATCCCGTCCCCGACGCTGTCACGTTCTGCGCGCCCGTGCCCGCGTTGTCGTAGAGCGTGAGCGTTGCGCTGCGCGCGCCGGGCGCGCCCGGCGTGAAGCCGATCGTGATCGTGCAGGTCAGGGCTGGCGCCAGCCCGCTGGCCGGACAGGTCGAAGTACCCGCAGCGAGCTCGCCGGGGTTGTTGGATGACACTCCGGTGACGAACAGCGGCGCACGGCCGGTGTTCTTGACCGTCAGGTTGTTTGTGACCGTGTTGCCGACAGGAGAGGAGCCAAATGCGAGCGAAGCAGTCACCGACATTGAGGTGGGCAGAAAGGTGGGCGGCGGGTCTGTCGGCGTGTAGGTGATGACGCACAGGCCGCCTGCGCCAGCACCGCCTCCGGCGCCAGCGCCGCCGCCACCAGCGCCGTAATTGCCGCCGGTTCCACCAAGGATGCTGGCAGACCCCCCGCTACCGCCGCCCCCACTCCCATACGCAGGCGAGGCTTGCCACTCTGTACCGTTTCCGCCAGCGACCCCAAAGAAGGGGGCGACGCCAGCGCCGCCAGCGCCACCAAAACCATTATCACCTGAGCCACCAGCACCAGCGCTCGTTGCTGTCCCGTTCGCTCCAGCATCGCCTGCCCCGTTGGGACCAGCCGCTCCTCCGCCGCCCGCAGAACCGGTGGTGGGACTGCTAGTGCCACCTGCGCCGCCTGCGTACTTGGTCGTGCCGACACCGCCGGCAATTGCACCGCCGGCGCCGCCTGTATGAGCGGTCCCCGCTGACCCGCCATTGGCGCCGCACGAGGAACCAGCCAAGGTTGTGCCGTTGAAATAACTGCTTCCGCCGTTGTTGCCCGCGGTGCCCCTAGCTCCGATTGTGTAGTTAACGGTAGCGCCAGAAGTCAGCGTGAGATTGCTGACCTTGCTCTTGCTATAGGCGCCACCACCGCCCCCTCCGCCTGAAGAACCGGAAACACCACCAGCACCTCCGCCGATGCACTCGATGGTGTCGTTGGAGCTGTTCCAGGTGCTCGGAACGGTCCATCTAGTACCAGAGGTAAGGAAGACGACCGTTGCCGTCGCAGTTGCGGTGGCAGTCGGAGTCGTCGAAGGTGTGGCGGTCGCGGTCGACGTTGGCGTCGCCGTGTGAGTCGGCGTAGGCGTTGCCGTGTGAGTCGGCGTCGCTGTTGCCGTCGCAGTCAACGTAGGTGTTGCCGTCGCAGTCAACGTCGGTGTTGCCGTCGCGGTCAACGTCGGTGTTGCCGTCGCAGTCAACGTTGGCGTCGCCGTCGCAGTCAACGTTGGCGTCGCCGTAAGAGTCGGCGTAGGCGTTGCCGTCGCGGTCGACGTTGGCGTCGCCGTGAGAGTCGGCGTAGGCGTTGCCGTCGCGGTCAACGTTGGCGTCGCCGTGTGAGTCGGCGTAGGCGTTGCCGTCGCGGTCGACGTTGGCGTCGCCGTGTGAGTCGGCGTCGGCGTTGCCGTCGCAGTCAACGTTGGCGTCGCCGTAAGAGTCGGCGTCGCTGTTGCCGTCGCAGTCAACGTAGGTGTCGTCGTAAGAGTCGGCGTAGGCGTTGCCGTCGCAGTCGACGTTGGCGTCGCCGTAAGAGTCGGCGTAGGCGTTGCCGTCGCGGTCGACGTTGGCGTCGCCGTAAGAGTCGGCGTAGGCGTTGCCGTCGCAGTCAACGTTGGCGTCGCCGTGAGAGTCGGCGTAGGCGTCGCCGTGAGAGTCGGCGTGGGCGTAGCCGTCGCGGTCGACGTCGGCGTCGCCGTAAGCGTCGGCGTCGGCGTCGATGTCACGGTAGCCGTAGCCGTCGGCGTCTGAGTCGGCGTTTCGGTCGGCGTCAGCGTTGCAGTCACAGTCGCAGTAGGCGTTGCCGTAGGAGTCGCGGTCGGCTTCGCGGTTGGTGTTAGCGTCGCCGTCGCTGTGGGCGTAACCACCACCGGCGTCGCGGTCACGGTCGGTGTGGCTGTGGGCGTGGGCGTCGGCAATAAGCCACCAAGCTCAACCGCGCCGATATCGCAATAGGTATTGCCGGGGGCGGGACGCGGAGCGCCGCGCTGGTCGGTTGCCGGACAATCCGCGACCGGAATCGCGTTGATAGCCGGACTGGTCAATTGCAACGATATAGTCTCGGTCGGGCCGCCATTATTCTGCAACCC
>JBEKLA010000157.1:0-9922 GCA_050010455.1 Binataceae bacterium (SeqCode)
AAGATGGATGGTCAGAACGACCGTTTCGAACGGTATTTGATTCGATTCGGCCCAAACCGTCAAGCAGGATCAAAATTGTTTTTCGGCCGGATTCAATGTATTTCAACCATGGCAGGGCGTCGAGAAGAAGCAGGCTGCGAAGACTTCGCCGACCGCCCGTGAGCCAGCCAAAAGGGGGGATCGTGCATCGCACGATTGTTGGTAAATGGCGCCAAGTGCAGACGCGTACTGGTTAGCTTTGCGACGGGTTCGAGGCGTGGGGCCGCGTGTCTACCGCCTGTTGCTCGAGAATTTCGACTCGCCGCAAACTGTTTTCCAAGCCGGCCAGGACGACCTGATTAAGGTCGGAGTTCCTCGCATCACCGTTCGCAACATCCTCGACTACAAGGATTTCGACGCGACGGAAAGGGAGCTCTGCGAGTTGCCGCGCCTGGGCGCAAAAATTGTCAAGTGGCACGACCCTGAGTACCCGGCAAATCTGCGCCATATCGCCGATCCGCCCCCGTTTCTATATGTCCGAGGCGCCATGATCGCCGACGACAACAGGTGTATCGCGATCGTTGGCGCGCGCGCTGCCAGCGACGCGGGCAAGCACATGGCGCGCCGCCTTGGCCTGGAATTGGCGGCCAAAGGATTGACCGTGGTAAGCGGCCTGGCACGCGGAATCGACAGCGAGGCTCATCATGGAGCGCTCGAAGGCAACGGGCGCACGGTCGCGGTGATGGGATGCGGTATCGACGTCATCTATCCGGGAGAACATCGCAAGCTTGCGGAGTCGATCGTCGAAAACGGCGGCGCGCTCGTCACCGAACTCCCGATCGGCACGCCGCCCGCCGCCGAGAATTTTCCCGGCCGCAACCGAATTCTCTCGGGGTCGTGCCTGGGCGTCGTGGTCGTAGAGGCCGCCGAGAAGAGCGGGTCGCTGATAACCGCGCGGATGGCGCTGGAACAGGATCGCGAAGTGTTCGCGGTTCCGGGCAGCCCGCTCACCGGCAAGGCCCGCGGCAGTAATCGATTGTTGCGCGAGGGGGCGAAACTGGTCGAATGTATCGAAGACGTGCTCGAAGAGCTTGCCCCGCGGATGGCGGAAGCCGGCATCGAAACCGCGAGGATTTCCACCCCGCGAGCATCAGCCAAACTAATCGCGTCTGATCCCGGTAAATCATGGGATACGGAAGAAGAAGGCGCCAGGAATCTGCTAAACTTCCTCAAGGACGGCGCCAAGCTTCACGTCGATTCCTTGATCGAAGGTTCGGGCTTGAGTGCGGCAATCGTGCTTAAGTTATTGCTCGACCTCGAACTCAAGGGCATAGTGGCCCAGCACCCTGGGAAGCTTTTTTCACTCGCGCATTTGTAGCAGCATCGTTCACCAGGCCCTTTGCGCGATCGACCCGGCGCCAGTAGAGAGTTTAGACAGTGGCTAAGAATCTTCTTGTTGTCGAATCGCCCGCCAAGGCGCGGACCATCAAGCGTTACCTGGGCTCCGACTTCCAGGTGGCTCCGTCCGTCGGGCACGTGATGGATCTGCCCAAGAACGCGTTGGGCGTGGACATCGAACACGACTTCAAGCCCGAGTATGTAGTCATCCCCGGCAAGGCCAAAGTAATCGAGGACATCAAGAAGGCGGCCAAAAACAAGGATAAAATCTTCCTCGCCACCGACCCCGATCGCGAGGGCGAGGCGATCGCGTGGCATATCGCCGAAAAGCTCGATTCGCAGCGCGGCGACATCTGCCGTGTCCTGTTGCACGAAATCACTCCGGCCGCGGTCAAGGAAGCGATCGCCCACCCGACCGAACTCAATCGCAATCTCTACGAGGCGCAGCAGGCGCGCCGCGTGCTCGATCGCCTGGTCGGCTACCAGATAAGTCCGCTCTTGTGGGACAAGGTGAAACGCGGCCTGAGCGCGGGCCGTGTTCAATCGGTCGCGCTCAGGATTATCGTCGAGCGCGAGAAGGAACGCGAAGCCTTTCGCTCCGAGGAATACTGGACGCTCGACGCCAGGCTCGAAGGCAAGAATCCGCCGCCGTTTACCGCCCGGATTTACAGCCACGGCGGCAATCGTATCGACAACAAGGCCTACAAGCTTCCCGAAAGCGAAGCCCGCTCGATTATCGCGGCGTGCGAAGGCGCTCAATTCAAGGTCGCGAAGATCGAGCGCAAGGAAGTGCGGCGCTCGCCGACGCCGCCGTTCATCACCTCGCGCCTGCAGCAAGAGGCGGCGCGCAAGCTCTATTTTTCGCCCTCGCGCACGATGAAGATCGCGCAGAAACTTTACGAGGGCGTCGAGCTCGGCGATCAGGGAGCGGTCGGTCTCATCACGTACATGCGGACCGATTCGCCGCGCGTCTCCGATCAGGCGCTTGCCGACGTGCGCGGCTATATCGGCGCGCGTTACGGCAAGGAGTACGTGCCGGACAAGCCCAACTTCTATCGCTCGGCGAAGGCGGCCCAGGAGGCGCACGAGGCGATTCGCCCGACTTCGGTCGAGCGCGATCCCGACGCGGTCGCGCGATATCTGAGCAAGGAAGAGCTCGCGCTTTACACGCTGATCTTCAATCGCTTCGTATCGAGCCAGATGCCGCCGGCGGTCTACGATCGCACCACGGTCGATATCGAAGCCGCCAAGGCGGTTTTCCGCGCCACTGGCCAAGTGGTTAAATTCGAAGGCTTCATGCGCGTGTACACCGAAGGCCAGGACGAACCGCTCGAAGACGCCGACGAGAGCCGCCTGCCCGCCCTCGACGAAGGCGAAATCCTGAAACTGCTCGGATTCAATCCCGAGCAGCATTTCACCCAGCCGCCGCCGCGCTTCAGCCAGGCCACGCTGATCAAAGAGCTGGAAGAAAAAGGTATCGGCCGTCCCTCGACTTACGCCGCGATCATGATGAGCATCCTGAACCGCGAGTACGTCGACGAGGACGAGAGCAAGCGGATGCGCCCGACCACACTCGGCCGTATCGTAAGCGACCTGCTGGTGGAGGCCTTCCCCGATATCCTCGAGGTCGGCTTCACCGCCCAGCTCGAAGAAGAACTCGACCAGGTGGAAGAGGGGCACGAGAACTGGGTGCAGACGCTCAAGCGCTTCTACAAGCCGTTCCAGAAGCGACTCGGCGAGGCCAAGAAGAAGATGCCCGAGGTCAAGCGCAAGGGGCTGCCCACCGATATCAAGTGCGAACTCGACGGCGGCAACATGGTAATCAAGTGGGGCCGCAATGGCGAATTTCTCGCCTGCGCGAATTATCCCAAGTGCAAGAACACCAAGGAGTTCGCGCGCGACGATCAGGGCACGATCACCGCGCGCGCGCCCGGACCGGCCGTGCCCACCGACGAGGTGTGCGAGAAATGCGGCAAGCCGATGGTGCGCCGCCGCTCGCGGTTCGGCGAATTCCTCGGATGCTCGGGCTATCCGGAGTGCGACGGCATCAAACGGATAACCAGCGCGCCGGTCAAGACCGGAGTCGCTTGTCCGGAGTGCCGCGAAGGCGAAATTCTCGAACGCCGCAGCCGTCGCGGTAAACTCTTCTACGGATGCGACCGCTATCCCAAGTGCAAGTTCGCGAGCTGGAAGAAGCTGATCGCGCAACCATGCCCGACTTGCGGCTCGCCGTATTTGATCGAAAAGGTCAGCAAGCGCACCGGCGTCAACTGGGCTTGCCCCAAGGAAGACTGCGATTATCAGGTCGAGGCTCCGCCCGAGGAAGCCGCGCCACCGAACGCGGCCGTGCCGCCGTCCGAAGTCTGAATAGCCGCTGCGCGCGGCACTCGGCGCGCGTCCTACTATGACTGATGTGATCGTAAACGTCGTCGGCGCAGGCCTGGCGGGCAGCGAGGCCGCCTTTCAGCTCGCTCGTCGCGGCGTCCGCGTGCGGCTCCATGAGATGCGTCCCGCGCGCATGACCGAGGCGCATCAGAGCGGGATGTTCGCCGAGCTGGTGTGTTCGAACTCGCTGCGCGACGACTCCCAGGAAACGGCGGTCGGAATACTCAAGCACGAGATGCGCCGCCTCGGCTCGATAGTTATCGCATCCGCCGATAGCGCGCGCGTGCCGGCAGGAAGCGCCCTCGCGGTCGATCGCGAGCGCTTCGCCGGCGCGATAACCGCAGCGCTCGAACGCCATCCGATGGTCGAGGTGGTGCGCGAGGAAGTCACCGCAATCCCCGCGGGGATGACGATCCTCGCCACCGGTCCGCTCACCAGCTCGGCGCTCGGCGCCGATCTCAGCCGGATTATCGGGCCGCAGCGGCTTTACTTCTATGACGCGATCTCGCCGATCGTCACCGCGGAATCGGTCAACATGGATGTGGTGTTTCGCGCCTCGCGCTACGGCAAGGGCGGCGACGATTACCTCAACTGCCCGATGACCGAGGCCGAGTACCAGGCGTTCGTCAGCGCGCTAGTCGCGGCTGAGAAGGTGCCGACCCATGCGTTCGAGCGGCCGATCTACTTCGAGGGATGCATGCCGATCGAGGAGCTGGCGCGCCGCGGGCCGGACACGCTCGCGTTCGGCCCGATGCGTCCGGTGGGGCTGATAGATCCGCGCACTGGCACGCGTCCGGCGGCGATCGTGCAACTGCGCCAGGACGATAGCGAAGGCCGGCTGTACAACATGGTCGGGTTTCAGACCAAGATGATCTATCCCGAGCAGCGCCGCGTGTTGCGCATGATTCCCGGCCTCGCGCAGGCCGAGTTCGTGCGGCTCGGCTCGCTCCATCGCAATACTTTTATCGACTCGCCGCGCCTGCTCACGCCCGCGTTTCAGCTCAGGACTCGCGACGGCCTCTTCATCGCGGGCCAGATGATCGGCGTCGAAGGCTATGTCGAATCGGCCGCGGCGGGACTGCTCGCCGCGATCAATGTGGCGCGGACGCTCGAAGGGCGCGAGCCGGTGGTGCCGCCACGCGAGACCGCGCTCGGTTCGCTCGTCGCTTACATCACGGACCCGAGTCGGGAGGATTTCCAGCCGATGAACGCCAACTTCGGCCTGATGCCGCCTCTCAACGGTCCGCAAGCACGCTGCGGCTCGGCGAAGGATCGCGGCCGGCATAGAAAAATCGCGATGGGCGCGCGCGCGATCGCCGCCTTCGACGATTGGCTCGCCCGCTGCGACATCCGACCAGGCGTTTCGCTGCCGGCAAAACGCGGCAGTGGGTCAGGTTGAAATTCGAAGGCCCTGACCGGACTGTGCGCGAGCGTTTCGTCTGTGGGATAATGTTAGATTGATAGGTGGTCGCGAGCGGTGGCACCGAAAAATTCTTCGCCTGCAAAGCCAAAGGTCTTCGCATATGCATTTGAGAAGTGGTTCGAACACCCGTCGAATCCATATGCGCTGACCTTCGAAACTGATGAGGCCACCGTCGCGCATCTCCCGTACGATGACGCGCGCCGATTGGAAGATAGCGACGGCGTAGTGATCCCTCAGGGGATTTTCGAAAGTATCGAGTTCCACGACACTTGGCAGGGAAAGCGAGGAGTGGCGAAGTGCGATCGCAATCGAATGCTGGAAAGGGAACGGCAAGTCCGTAACCTTATACAGCGAGGCGGTTGGGTCTGTTTCTTGGTCGAAGCGATCGTTGACGAGTTACCTTCAGGTGATGGCTACCGCACTCACAGCGTCAAAAATACCGATCTCTGCAAGGACGTACTCAACGGCATGGACGTCGGACGTGAACTGGCTGTCGAAGGACTTGCCGCATGTCACGCGGTACACAATGAGTTCAGAAATTACGTGCAACAGCACGGAATCGCCAAGACCGTTTTTACCTTTCGACCATCCCCCTCGCTTACCGTACTTGTAAGACATGGGGATGCGCCGGTCGGAATCGAGGCTGTGCAGCAGCTGTTTTTCCTTCCGTTTGTAAGAACCAGAACCGAGTTTACACTTTTGCGCGACTTGCTCTCGTTGGTAGTGAAAAGCGTCAGCGATTACCGCCTGAAAATGAACGAAGAGACGCCTCCATGGACGAACGAGCTCCAGTTCGCGCGCGAAACACAATTGATCGAGCAGGCAAAGCGCCTCGAGACGGAGTTGGCTGACGCGCACTTAGAGATCAAACACTGGCAAAAGTACAAAAGACTGCTTTCTGGATCCGGTGAGCGCCTAAGGCAGGATGTAGTTCTAACGCTTCAGGATTTCTTCTCTTTGACCGTCGATCCTACAGACGAAGGACGCGAAGACTTCAAGATTCTCGTTGAGAACTCGGTGGCTTGCATGGGTGAGTCCAAGGGTACGAACGGCGGCGTTAAGCGAGAACACATCAACCAGGTAGACAGCCATCGTGAGCGAGCGGGACTGGGACACGATATACCAGGGCTGCTTATCATCAATAGCCATATGGATGTGCTATCCATACCCGACCGAATGAAAACGCAGATTGCGAAAGAACAGGTAATCCACGCGCACTCCATGAATGTAACCTTCACAAGAACAATCGATCTTCTATTGTTGATGCGGCATCTTGAATCGACGCAAGATCGGAGAGAGCGTTTGTTGTCGATACTGAAGAAGGGCGGTGGGTGGTTGCGCGCTGATTTTGAAGAGTATCGCCTGGAGCAAAACTAGTCGACTCGCTCGCTGTCGGAGATCGCCGCTGCGAAAAAATGCCCGGCTTTCGACTCAATCTGTGTGACAATCAAATCACAAAGCCTCGCTCGCGTCGAAAGTGAGCACGATCGATGAAACTCGCGGCGCTTGACGTAGGCACCAACTCGGTACTGATGTTGGTGGTCGAGAGCGAGAATGATCGCCAGGCGCGGCGGGTCGTCGATTTTGTGAGAATCACCCGTCTCGGGCGCGGTGTCGACGAGCGCGGCCGCCTCGATCCGGAAGCCGCCGCACGCACGCTCGACACGATCGCCGAGTTCACCGATCAGGCGCGGGCGCTCGGCGCGATCAAGATCGTCACCGCCGCAACCAGCGCGCTGCGCGACGCGCGCGACGGCGCCGATTTTATCGCGCGGGTCAAAGCGCGTGCCGGTATCGACCTCGACGTGATCTCCGGCGACACCGAGGCCCATTTGAACTACCTGGCGGTTCGCCGCGGATTGCGGATCGATCCGGCGGAAAAGCTGCTGATCGTTGATATCGGCGCCGGATCGACGGAGCTTATCCGCGCCGATTCTGGCGGCGAGCCCGCCCTCACCAGCCTTCGTATCGGATCCGTGCGCCTCACCGAGCGGATTATCAAGCACGATCCTCCGATCGAGAGCGAAGTAACCGCGCTGCGAGCGACGATCGATCGCGCGATCGACGAACTCGACTGGCGCTATCACGCGGACCGTCTGGTTGGAGTCGCGGGCACGGTCACGACCGTCTGCACCGTGAGTCTTGGTCTGACGTCATACGACCACAACGTGGTTCACGGTTATCGGCTGGCGCGCACCGAGGTCGCGCGCGTAACGGAGCTGCTTCGCGCGATTCCGCTCGCCCAACGCAAGCGGCTCCCGGGCATGATCGAGGGACGCGCCGACGTTATCTTCGCGGGCGCGGCGATCCTGGAAAGAGTGATGGCCAAGTTCAACGTCGACGCCGTCACGGTCAGCGATCAGGGCGTGCGATGGGGCCTCATCTGGCGCGAGTTAGCGCGGCCGGCATCACCCGAGCCTCGCGCCTAACCGCGCCCGATCTATCAGCGCTCGCCGCGACGCGTCCGCACGACGCGGCATCGAGTCACTTCTCAGGTTCGGCGTGCTTTTCCGCTTGCGATTGCCGGCTGTCGGGCGCGGCTTCCGCGTCATGCGCGGGCTTGGTCCCGGATGAGAGCGATTGGCGCAGCAGCTCGGCGCCGTGCTGCACGGCGTAATCATAGGCCGCTTGCGGCCCGTCCAACGTACCCTGGAAGTGCGGCATCACGTAGCGGGCCAACAATTCGAACGAGTGTAAGGTAGCGGCATGCGATGCCCAATCGTTGGCCATCGCCAGCAACGTGCCGAAGCCGCCGCTATGCTCTATCAGTTGCTCGATCGCCGTGACCGCGTCCTGCGGTGTTCCGACGATAACCGTTCCTCGCTCGACGAGGCGATCGATGCTGAGTTCGTCGATCGGCTGATCGGGGCGCTCCTGGAAAAGAAAGGAGGCGCCGAGCGCCGCGCAAAAGTACTCGCGGATCCACTTGTTGGCGCCGGCGCGGATTTCGTCCACAGCCTGCGCGCGCGATTCGGCCAGATGAATCGGAATCGATAGCCGCCAATGAGCGCGGCTTGGGGTGCGTCCTGCCGCCTCCGCCGCCCGCTCCAGCACAGCCCATCGCTTTTTGAGATTGGGAAGCCCTTCGGACGAGAACAGTCCCGCGGAAATCGGCCAGATGCCGTGCTTGCCGGCCTGGATAAAACCGTTGATGCCGCCGCCACAGGCGACCCCAATCGGCAGATGCGGGCTTTGCAGCGGACGAGTCTGCAATCGTGCATCGCGCATCTTGAAATAGGTGCCGTTGTGAGTCACCGCTTCCTGACTGCGATATAGCCGCAGGATAATTTCCAGCCCCTCGTTCATCATTGCCGACTGCTTCTCGTACGGGACGCCGTACAAATGAGCGTCGGCAGGCAGCGCCCCAGGCCCGACGCCGAGCATCACTCGGCCGCGGGTAAGATGATCGAGGAAGGCGAAGCGCTCGGCCACGTCAAACGGGTGATGGAACGGCAGGCTCACCACCGCCGCGCCGAGCATCAACCGCTGAGTGCGCATTGCGGCTGCGGCAATCATCAAGTCGGGAGCGGGTATCGTTTCCCAGCCACAACTGTGGCGCTCGCCGAACCAGACTTCGTCGAAGCCCAGCCGGTCCAAGGTTTGGACCAGGTCCAAATCGCGTTCGTAGGCCAGGGTCGGATTCTCCCCGACCGGATGGAACGGCGCGACGAACAGTCCGAATCTTAGCCTTCCGCTCGATGCCATAAGCGCCATTAATCCTTGCTTGACGTTCGTTGTAGCCAACCAAAAAACGACGCCGAGCTACTGTATCCCATTAGCACTCAAAGCGTGACGAAGCATCCACAGCGCATCCGAGACAGACAAAAGTTAGCCACAGGGCTTGCCAATCCGGCCTAAATGCGCGATTATCCTTAGAAACTTTGAGTTGGAAGGCCGATTCTGAACGACTTCGTGGGTTTCCGGCGAGCTTTGCCTTATGAAATTAGGTATCGACAACCCAGAACTGGATGCCATCGACCTCCAGATCTTAAACATGTTGCAAGAGTATTGCCGGACTTCGCTGGCCAAACTCGGCGAGCAAGTCGGCCTTTCGGCGCCCTCGGTTCAGGAACGGATCAAAAAGCTCGAGGACAGCGGCGTCATCACCGGTTATCACGCCACGGTCAACGCCAAGCGCCTGGGTAAGGATATCACCGCCTTCATCGGCGTGTCGGTTAACCATCCCAGGATGGTCGAAGAGTTCGAGCGGACGATCGAGAGCCTCAACGACGTGCTCGAATGCCATCACGTCACCGGCCAACACACGCTGTTGCTCAAGGTCAAGACCGATAACACCTCGTCGCTTGAAGGGTTAATCAGCACGATTCGCTCAATCGCTGGAGTCGAGCGCACTGAGACGATGGTGGTTCTATCGACTCACACCGAGCGGGTGCAGATCCCGCTTAACGGTGTCGCGGAGGAAGCGGGAGGCCGGCGTCTGCGCCACAACGGTATCAAGGCCGTAGTTCAACCCGGCAAGAAAGTAGGCTGATGCATAATTCGCAAACGATGCCTTCCAAGCAAGGCCTCTATGATCCTGACCACGAGCACGACGCTTGCGGCGTTGGCTTCGTGGTCAATACCAAGGGCGTGCGCTCGCACGACATCATCCGCCAGGGATTGCAGGTGCTCGATAACCTCACCCATCGCGGCGCGTGCGGATGCGATCCGCTAACCGGCGACGGGGCAGGGATTCTGCTTCAGGTCCCGCACGAGTTCCTGGATAAGGAGGCGCAG
>JBEKLA010000158.1:0-9898 GCA_050010455.1 Binataceae bacterium (SeqCode)
ACCCGCGTGCCATGCCCGCCGCCGGCCTCGCCGCGAGCGGAGTCTTGTTGGAAACGGGGCGCGTGACCGCCGTTTACGCGGCCGCGCACCTTAGCGTCGCACCGGCAGAACGTTCTGCCATCGCCTGATATCATTAAACGATGTCTATCGAGCCGCCATTACCGGCCGAACTCGCCGGGCTGGCCGCGCAACTAGCGACTCATCTCGGTGATCCGCAGGCCGCCGCCGCGGCCGTGAGTCTGGTGCGGCATCATGCGCCCGACGAGCGTGTGGCGCTCGCGTTCATGGTGAAGCTCGCCGAGCAGTCGCGCGCGATATTGAATCGTGCGCTCGCGGAGCCGGGTCTGGCGGCGGAGCTGGCATTTTGTTTGGGGGCGTCGGAACTGGTGGGCGCCGAGTTGTGCTGGCTGGAAGCGGGATGGCTCGATCTTTTCGAGCGCGCCCGCGCCCATCGCGCGCGTTCGATTCTCGATACGATTCGCGCCGAAGTTCCGACTGCGTCGAACCGCGAGGATGCGGTTGCCGAATTGGCGGCTTTCCGCAGGCGCCACTTCCTGGAAATCGCGATCGCCGACCTGGTCGGCGCGATCAGCGTAAGCGGAACGATGGCGGCGATGTCGCGGCTGGCGGACGAGTGTATTCGCGCGGCGTTGAGTGTCGCGACGCGGCTTGCCGGGAAGCGCGCCGAGCTGGCGCGCGGGTTCTGCGTAATCGCGATGGGCAAGCTTGGGGTCGACGAGCTCAATCTCAGTTCCGATCTCGACCTGATGTATATCTTCGAGTCGCCGTCCGGCTCGGAGGGCAAGAGCGGCGAAGCGGCGGCGCGGATCGGTACGGTAGTCAGCGATCTGCTTTCGGCGAGCGGTTTCAGGCTCGATTTGCGGCTGCGTCCGGGCGGGCGGAGTGCGCCGCTGGCGGCCTCGCTCGCAGGCGCGCTCAGCTTTTATCAGAGCTTCGGTCAGACCTGGGAGCGCGCGGCGTTGCTGCGCGCGCGTCCGGTCGCGGGCGCGATCGAGGTGGGCGAGCGATTTACGGCCGAGCTGGGACACTTCATCTATCGGCGCTATCTCGACTTCGACACGGTGCGCCAGTTGCGCGCGATGAAGCGGCAAATCGAAGACGAGCTGCGCTCGCCGGAGCTGGTCGAGCGCAATATCAAGCTCGGGCGCGGCGGAATCCGCGAGCTCGAGTTTATCGTTCAGGCGCTGATGCTGATCTACGGCGGCCGCGACGTGCGCCTGCGCCGTCCGCAGACCGTGGCGGCGCTCGAACGTCTGAGCACGCTCGGATATCTCGCGCCGGAGCGGGCGCGCGAGCTGCTTGACGCGTATCTGTTCCTGCGCGACGTCGAGCACAAGCTGCAGGTCGTGGCCGGCGTGCAAACCCATAGCTTGCCGTCCGACGAGCGCGGATTCGCGGCGCTGGCCGCGCGGATGCGATTCGGCAAATCGGCGGAAGCGCCGGCGCGGATGCGCGAGAAGCTGAAAGGCTATCGCGATACGGTCGCGACGCTGTTTCGTGAGCTGCTGGCGGAAAGCGGCGATTTGCGCGCGAAGACTCCGGTGACGGCCGCTGCGCAGGCGGCGTGGGCCAAGGCAATCCAGGGCGAGAGCGCCGAAGCGGAGCTCGGGCTGCTCGGATTCGCGCATCCCGGCGACAGCCTGCCCCATCTGACGCTGCTCGCGCAGGGGCCCGCTTACGCGCCGTCGAGTCCGCGCCGGCGCGAGCTTATCGGCAATCTCGGACCGCTGCTGCTCGACGAACTCAGCCGCCTGGCCGATCCCGATCTGGCGCTGATGAATCTGGCGGCCTTTATCGCCGCGGTTGGCGCGCGCACGTCGTTCCTGGCGCTGCTGGAACAGCATCCCGCGACCCGCCAGGCGCTGCTGCGATTGTTCGCGTCGAGCCGGCATCTTTCCACCGTTTTTATCCAGCATCCCGAGATGCTCGACACGCTGGTGCGCTCCGATCTGGCGCGGCCGCGGCGTCCGGCGGCGGAACTTGATCAGGAACTCGGCGGACTGATGGCGGCGAAGAGTGATTTCGAGAATCGGCTCGACGCGCTCAGATCGCTGCGGTATCAGGAGTTTCTGCGCGTCGCGATCGCCGATATCGCCGGCGACCTCAAGCTCGAAGAGGTGCAGAGCGAGTTGACGCTGATTGCCGAAACCGTGCTGCGCCACGCCTTCGCGCTCGCGATCGCGGAGACGACCGCCGCCGGGCGCGTGGCGCGAGTGCCCGCGATGTGTGTGCTCGCTATGGGGCGGTTGGGCGGCGCCGAAATGACCTACAACTCCGACCTCGATCTGATTTTCGTTTTCGACGACAGCGCGGGCGATATCTACAGCGCCGAGGCGGCGGCGCGCGTGGCGCAGAAGTTGATCGCGATCCTCGAAGCGCCGACGCGCGAGGGCTACTGCTACAAGCTCGATCTGCGCTTGCGGCCGTCGGGATACGCGGGGCCGCTGGTGACGTCGCTCGAGGCGTTTCGCGATTACCATCGCCGCAGCTCCGCATTATGGGAGCGTCAGGCGCTGGTGCGCGCGCGCGTGGCGGCGGGCGACGCGGCGCTCGGCGAGGCGGTCGAAGCGGCGCGCAACGAGTTCGTTTTCGGACGCGGGCTTAGCGGCGCCGAGGTCGCGCAGATCGCGGCGATGCGCGCGCGGATGGAGCGCGAAATCGGCGTCGAGACCAGGCGGCGCCTCAATATCAAGCAGGGGCGCGGCGGGCTGGTGGACGTCGAGTTCATCGCGCAGATGATGGCGCTGCGCTACGGCGGGAAGTATCCGGAGTTGCGGGAGCGCGCGACGCCCAAATTGCTCGACGCGCTCGCGCGATGCGAGCTGATTTCATCGACCGACTATCAAAAGCTGCGGGACGGATACCGCTTCCTACTGCAGCTCGAAAACCGCCTGCGTATCGAGACCGACCAGCCGGCGTGGTCGTTGTCGCCCGATCCCGCCGATCTCGCGCCGCTGGCGCGGCGGATGGGATTCGCGGGCACCGACGCGGCGCAGCGTCTGCTCGACGAACTGGCGCGCCGGCGCGGCGAAATCCGCGATTGCTTCACGCGTATCTTTGCCGCCGAACAGGCGCGCTGATCGCGCCCGCGCCGCGGTGATATAAATGAGGCCGTGGGCACGGTCCTCGGCGACTTTCATTTCGCGATTCGGGAGTGGTTCGAGCGGCGCTTCGGCGAGCCGTCGCGCGCGCAGGAACTGGGATGGCCCGCGATTGGGAGCGGTGCCGACGTTCTGATCTGCGCGCCGACCGGCAGCGGCAAGACGCTGGCCGCGTTTATGTGGTCGATCAATCGGCTCGTGACCGAAGCCGAAGCGGGAGCGCTTCGCGACGAGGTCTCGGTGCTGTACATCTCGCCGCTTCGGGCGCTGGCCAACGATATCCATCTCAATCTCGAAGAGCCGCTCGAAGGCGTGCGGCGCGCCGCGGCCGAAGGCGGGCTCGACCTGGCCGCGATCCGCACCGGGCTTCGCACCGGCGATACCGCGGCGCACGAGCGCGGCGCGATGCTGCGGCGGCCGCCGCATATCCTGGTCACCACGCCGGAGTCGCTGTTTATCCTGCTCACGTCGCCGCGCTTTCGCGAGAAGCTGGGCGCGGTGCGCTACGTGATCGTCGATGAGTTGCACGCGCTGGCGGGCAACAAGCGCGGTGCCCATCTGGCGGTGACGCTGGAGCGGCTCGAGCGCACGGTGCGCAGGGCGGGAAATCGCCGACCGGCGCGAATCGGGCTGTCCGCGACGCTGAATCCGATCGAAGAGCTGGCCGCGTTCCTGGCGGGCGGAGAGATCGTGCGGACGCTTGCGGCGCCGGCCAGCGACGCTCGAGGAAGCGCGGAAGAAAGTGAGCGCGGCGAGCGGAGGCTGCGGCCGGTGCGGATCGTGCGCGCCGACGATCGGCCGCGCGCGATCGATCTGAAAGTGCTTGCGCCCGGGCCGGAGCTCGGTCCGCTCGCGACCTATGCGCATTGGGAGGCGGCGTACGATCGAATCGCCGAGCTGGTGCGGGAGAATCGCACGACGCTGGTGTTCACGCTCAGCCGCCGCTGGGCGGAGCGCGTCGCGCTGAATCTGCAAAAGCGGCTCGGCGCGGACGCCGTGATGGCCCATCATGGGAGCCTCGGCCGCGCCGAGCGCTTCGAGGCCGAGCAGCGGCTCAAGCGCGGCGAGCTCAAGGCGCTGGTGGCGACGGCGTCGCTCGAACTCGGAATCGACGTGGGCGCGGTCGATCTGGTGTGCCAGATTGATTCGCCGAAATCGATCGCGGCGGCGATTCAGCGGATCGGGCGCTCGGGCCATGCGCTGGCGGCGACGCCGAAGGGGCGGCTGTTCGCGCTGACGCTCGACGACCTGATCGAGTGCGCGGCGGTGGTGCGCGCGATCCGTCGCGGGCGGCTGGACGCGGTCGAGATTCCGTCGGGATGCCTCGACGTTGCGGCGCAGCAAATCGTCGCGATCGCCGCGCAGGAGAGCGAGATCTGCGAAGACGAGCTGCTGGATCTGCTCCGCGGCGCCCACAACTTCGCGGACCTCGACGCGGCGGAGCTGGGCCGATTACTCGAAGAGCTGGCGGCCGAGGTCCGCGGCGCGAGCGGCGGCGCCCGTCCCAAGATTTTTTACGACCGCGCGGGGCGGCGCGTGCGCGCGCGCCGGGGCGCGCGGCTGGCGGCGATCACGTCGGGCGGCACGATCCCCGAAAGCGGCAACTACGACGTGGTGATCGAATCGCAGGGGCGCAAGGTCGGCGACGTCCAGGAGGACTTCGCCCAGGAATCGTCGCGCGGCGACGTGTTCGTGCTGGGCTCGGCGCCGTGGCAGATCCAGCGTATCTCGCGCGGGCGGCTGATGGTCGAGCCGGCGCCGGGGATGGCGCCGTCGCTGCCGTTTTGGGAGGCGGAGGCGGCGGGGCGTACGGCTGCGCTATCGGCCGAGGTGACCGAGTTGCGCCACGAGATCGCACAGCGCGGTATCGACGAATCGGGGGCGGCGCAATGGCTCGAAGCCGAGTGCGCGCTCGAGGCTCCGGCGGCGGCGCAGGCGGCCGCATACGTGAGGCGCGGGCTGGCCGCGCTGGGCGGGATCCCGGATGAGCATACGGTAATCGCCGAGCGATTTTTCGACGGCCTGGGCGGCACGCAGATCGTGATCCACTCGCCGCTGGGGACGCGGGTGAATCGCGCGCTGGGATTGGCGCTGCGCAAGCGTATGTGCCAGTCGTTCGATTTCGAGATTCAGGCCTCCGCGATCGACGACGCCGTGCTGATCGCGCTGCATTCGCGCCATAGTTTTCCGCTCGAAGAGATCTTCACGATGCTCCGCGCGCGCGTGGCGCGCGACGTGCTGACCCAGGCGATCCTGGGCGCGCCGATGTTCGAGGCGCGCTTTCGCCACGTCGCGACGCGGGCGCTCGGCGTGATGCGCAACAGTCGCGGGCGCAAGGTGCCGGCCTGGATTCAGCGTCTCCGCGCGCAGGACCTGATGGTGGCGCTGTTTCCGGATCAGCAGGCGTGCTTCGAGAATCGGCCGCCCACGATCGAAATCCCGGGCCACTTTATCGTGCGTGAGGCGTTGCGCGAGTGCCTGGAGGAAAGCTGCGACGTGCGCGGCCTGACCCGGCTGCTGGCGGGAATCGAGAACGGCTCGGTGCGGACGCTCGCGGTCGATTCGATTGCGCCCTCAGTGTTCGCCCATCGGATACTGTTGGCGTGGGACTACTCGTTCCTCGACGACGGCGAGCGCGCGAATCGCCGCAGCCGCACGGTGACGATGAATCGCGCCATGGCGGAGGACGTGTTCCGCGCGGAGGACCTGTCGCGGATGCTCGCGGCCGATGCGGTCGAAATCGTGGCGGCGGAGGCGACGGGTGCAGCGCCGGCGCGGCGCGCGCGCGATCGCGACGAACTCCACGAACTGATTCGCGCGCACGGCGCGATTGCGCCGTATCAAATGGCCGAGCGCGTCGCGGGCGACGCGGGCGCGATGGCCGCGGCGCTCGAATCGGAAGGCCGGATCGTGCGGGCGCGATTCGAATGCGATGCGATCGAGCGGCTCATCGCGGCCGAGGATGCGGCGATGTTCGCCGCGGCCTATCCGGGTATCGTGATCGGCGGAGATTCGGAGCGATCGCACGCGGGCGACGGATACTCGTCCGAGGCGGCGCGCGCCGAGATCGTTCGCCGCGCGCTGAAAACGTCCGGGCCGGTCACGGCAGCCGGGCTGGCGTCGCGCGTGGGGCTGGCGGCGGCGGATATCGAGCGGGCGCTTGCGGTGCTGGAGGCGTCGGGCGAGATTTTCCGCGGCCGCTTTACGCCGGCGGCGGGCGAGCAATGGTGCGAGCGCGCCAATCTCGAGCGGATTCATCGCCTGACGCTGGCGCGGCTGCGCGCCGAGATCGCGCCGTGCGAAGATCACGAGTTTGCCGCGTTTCGGCTGCGCTGGAATCATATCGGCGGCGCCGATCTCGCGGCGGGTGTCGAGGGCGTCGCGGCGGTGCTGGAACAGCTCGAAGGAATCGCGTTCGCGCCCGAGTACTGGGAGAGCGCTATTCTGCCCGCGCGTGTCCCCGGCTATCGTCCCGAGTATCTCGACCAGCTATGCGTCGGCGGGCAGATCGCGTGGGCGGCGCTTCCCGAAGAGGATGGCGGCGGCGCGATGCCGTCGCGCGTCGCCTTCTTCGATCGGCGCTCGCCGATGGCGTGGGGCACGCGTGGCGATCGGGCGTCGTTGGAACCGAAGGATGAGGCGGTGCTGAACGCGCTCGCCGAGGGCGGCGCCCAGTATCTCGACGAGCTTTCCGATCGCGCGGCGATGTCGGAGCGCGACGCGCTTCGGGCGCTGTGGCGGCTGGCCGCGAGAGGGTTGGCGACCAACGACAGTTTCGCGCCGCTGCGGTTGCTCGCGGGATCCGCCGACGCGCGCCGCGCCGTCGAGGGTGTGGTGCGCGAATCGCCGAGCAAACGCGACGCGGGTATTCGCGCGCGCCTGAAATCGAGCCTGGCGGGGCGATGGTCGGCGGTGGGCGAACCGCGCAGGCCACGCCGCGCGGGAGTTGACGACGGGCCGCGCGCGCTCGCGATGGCGATCCTCCGCCGCAACGGTATCGTGACGCGCGAAATGATGGCGTTGGAATCGATGCCGATCTCGTGGGGCGAGCTGGTCTTCACGCTGCGCAGGCTTGAGTATGGCGGAACGATCCGGCGCGGCTATTTCGTGCGCGCGCTCTCGGGCGAGCAATACGCGATTCCCGAGGCGCTCGAAATGTTGCGCGCGGCGCGCTCGATAAATCCCGCGCGCGAGGCGCCGGTCGCGCTGAGCGCGGCCGACCCGGCGAATCCGTACGGTGCGATGCTCGCGGGATGCGGTATCGCGCGCGACAGTTCCAATGTGATCGTGCTACGCGGCGGACGGGTGGTGCTCGGACTCAGCGGGCGAGAGCTGGTTTCGACAGGCGAGCTGGACGACGAGAGCTTCGCGGCGGGGGTTGGCGCGATCCTTAAGTTTCACTTGAAGTTGAAAATCGACACGATCGAGGGGCGGCCGGCGCTGGAATCGGCGCGCGTGCCGATTCTCGCCGCGATGCGGTTCCATTCCGACGGCCGCTCGCTGGTATATGACGGATTGCCGGGACCCGCGCCGATCGCGGCGCGGGCGATCCTCAACCCGCGCAGGTAGCGGCCAATCCGTTGTTCGTTCCACGGCGCCGGCCGAATCGACTCGCCGGCGCCGTTAGCTGAAGGAGCGCCTCGCGCCGCTACTTCTGGATCGTAACCGGGAAGGTCTCGGACACTTGCTGCCCGTTCACGCTGATCGTCGCCGTGACGAAGGCATTGCCTGCCGCGTTCTGCGGAGTGAAGGTGAAGCTGTCACTTTGGTCCGAGTGGTTGAAGAAGTCCGCATCGTAGGAGAAAACCGCGACACCGCCCCGATCGAAGGGGTTGGTGGCGGTCGCGCCGCGGCTGCTGGTGCCGTTCAGGCTGAAGCTCTGCGAGCTATACGTCAGAATGATCGAACCTGGCTGGTCGATGTAGGGGCCACTTGTCGGCTGCAGCACGGTCACGGTGAAGTTGGCCGGCTTGCCCACCTTTAGCACCTTCACGGGCGAGTTGGCCGTGTTATTCCAGCCCCATCCGCCGGAACCGTCGAGTCCGCTCGGACCCTGGGGCGGAGCGTCGATGCACAGGGTTGCGGTGCACGAAGACCAGCTTTGGAGTGTGTTTGACGATGCCTGGGCGCCGACGAACACGGGCGTCCCAAGGATCACTCCCAGTACGACGAACGCGATGACGGCGATCACGGCGTGGCGAACCGCGCTGTAACTATTCATTTTGACCTCTCCTATTTCGGTGAGGATAGAACCGGGATCTCTGTCTTGCCGGATCTATCGGTAAAAGGCAATTTCCGTTTTTGTCTCGTACGAAAATGTGATTCTCACCCGATACCCTGTCCGGCGTCAAGCTGAAGCGTGCTGAAGGTAGCTCGGGCTCGCAGCATCCGGAAGCGAGGTCCGCTTCGGAACCTTGCCAACTTTAGGCGAGCTGGACGACGAGAGCTTCGCGGCGGGGGCGCGCGATTCTCAACTTTTACTTGAAGTTGAAGGTCGGTACGATCGAGAGACGGAGGGCGGCTGGAATCGGCGCGCGTGCCGATTCTCGCCGCGATGCGGTTCCATTCCGTCCTGAAAGGCTGTAAGTAGCGGCCAATGGGAAGAGCTTTCAGGTCTTTCTTGAAGATCGTACTCGCGCTTCTGATTGTTGCCGGAATCTGCCGGCTCTTGCTCATCTTCAATGTCGGCATCCCGGGATTCGAGCGTGCGTCTCTGCGCTGGTGTGAGCACGTTGAACTTGTTCCGGCTTCGTTCGCGGTCTTGGCGTTAATCGAATATCCGAAGGCCAAAACCAGAAACCAACGCAGTATTATGATTTTGACGGTGGTATTTGCCGCCCTGATCTGTGGAGCCAGGATTCTGCGTCTGAAGGCTGGCGTTGTCGTGCTGAATTGGGTTGGCGTTATTCCGTTCCTTTGCTTCATGATTGTTGTGAAACGGATCCGCGAAAAAGAGCGCGATCCTTCGAGTGCGTATTGAGACGGTAATGAAGCTCGCGGGCAAGATCGCATTGATAACTGGCGCGAGCCGGGGAATCGGCAAGAGCGTCGCGGCGGCGTTCGCGCGCGAGGGCGCGAAAATTTTCCTGGTGGGGAATCGCGATGCCGAGGCGCTTAATCAGACGCTCGGCGAGGTCAGGGCGTCGGGCGCCGACGCGGAGGGCGGGCTGTTCGACGTCGGGAATTATGAAGACGTGCGGCGAATCGCGGACGCGATCGAGCGGCGCTTCGGAGCGCTCGATATCGTCGTCAACAACGCCGGCATAATCAATCCGACGCCGCTGCTGGAGATAGCGCCCGAGCAGTGGGAGCGCACGATTCGAATCCATCTGAACGGCACGTTTTTTTGCACGCTCGAGATGGTGAATCGCTTCATGAAGAGCAAGCGCGCGGGCAAGATCGTCAACGTCGCGGCGGCGGCGGCGCTAAAGGCGTATCAGGGCGTGGCCGATTACGGCTCGGCCAAGGGCGGGATCGTCGCGTTCACGCGCAACGCGGCGCGCGAGCTGATGCCGCTCAATATCCAGGTGAACTGCGTGATCCCGGTGGCGCAAAGCCGCATGATCGATTCGCTGGGCGAGTACTATCGCCGCCAGTTCGGCGCGGGAGCGAGCGCCCGGATCAAGGAGGTCGCGCCGCCCCAGGCGCTGGTGCCGTCGTTCCTGTTCTTCGCCAGCAGTGATTGCGATTACGTCACCGGGCAGATCCTGACCGCCGACGGCGGCACGACGGCGTGAAGGGGCGGGACGGCTGGCTCATCGGCGCGGGGCGCGGGG
>JBEKLA010000159.1:0-9897 GCA_050010455.1 Binataceae bacterium (SeqCode)
CGAAACCTTGACAACATAGTCAATGCGATTCGGACTCAGATAAGCGTCACAATACGTCCAGGGAGCTTGCTCGTTTACCTCGGCTATAACGACGCGCGCTTTGGCTATAGCGGCCGGCAAATAGTCATTGTTGAGCGAAAAACTATACTCGCCGTTCTCATTCGGCGGGCTGGTCTGAACAAACACCACGTCGGAACGGATTATTCCTTCATTGAAGCAGGGGACCAGTTGAGATACGTGGCATGGAATTGTGCGGACGATGCCCGCGCGGACGAGGTCGCGCAAACCTCCGAGCGCGCCAAAACTTGTAAAGGTGAGCATGTCGGCGTGAACCGGCTTCAGCGCCGATGTATAAGTCGAGTTTCCTAAAAAAACGCTGGCGGGTCCGATTCGATGACGTTGTTCGAGCAACCGCTCGACCAGAGTTTGCGGTTCTCCAGCGCCATGCGCCCATACTATATTGTCGCCGGGCCGAATTATTCCGGCCAAATCGAGACTACGAGCATCAAGTTCTCGATGCATGACCGCGCCGTCCTCGTGTCACCGCTGGCTTAGAATCGCATAAAGCGACGCTGATAGCCTACTATCCCGTCCCGCAAATAACCTTACAAAGTTAGCCGTCATCCTGAGAGCCGGCGAAGGATCTCGCCCGCTCCCGCAGGCGCTCGGTCGGGCGTGGGGCTTGGCGCGCGCGGTCCCCCGCGCGCCCGGTCACGCGCGGGGCGGCTTCTCATCCGCGGCTGCTCATCGGCAAAAAAAATCGTTTCACTCCTTTTTCAAAAATCCGTTGATCTCAAAGGATTATATGCACACCTTTCGCCGTATAATCTCCCGGAATCGTTCCCCCTAAAACGCCGAAGCCCGACCCGATCGGGCCAGGCTTCATAACCATCCCGGCATTACCAAACTCGCAGCTCCGCGATCAAGCCGAAATCTTCGCGGCGCCCATTCTTGTCATCCCTGAACGCCGGCGAAGGAACGCGCGCGGTCCCCCCGCGCGCCCGCCAAGGCGCGAACGCTGGTAACGGAGCACGCCACGCGGGTTGCGAAAAAGATGGCAACCCGCGTGCCGCGCCCTCCTCTGTTCCCTCTCATTTACGTCGACAGTTCTGTCAACAGAAAATGGCCGCATTCATGAACAAGCATATGGGTGTCTGACAAGAGCGAGATCCGGACCATCAGGCCCAACACCGTTATTCCGATGCAAGCTGCCTGCAACAGTCGATGAGTTTGGTAATCTCCTCAACTGTTGCTACGAGTAGGTCTGAAAACTCTGGAGCAGGAGGAAACAATGTCCAACAGGTCTAAGGTTCAAGTCATCCGCGTCGGCGTGATAGCAGCGGTGTTTACGGTGGGCTTTCTTTGCGGCTCCGTCACCCAGCGTCGCGCTGAGGCACAGCTAGGAAATCTCGGAACACAGGCGCTGGGACAAGCCGGCCAGTCGGGCGGACCGCTGGGATCCGCCGTGAAGCTCGGGCAGGCGATTACCGACATGCAACAGCACGTGGACGGTCTGCAAAAGAACATCGAGGTCCTCAAGAGCGTGAAAACCAGCCTTGGAGGGTAGAACGCGCCTGGAGGTCCGCGTAGCTTTCCGAGCTGACGCGGCACGTGCTCGGTGGCCGCGAGTTGTTCCATTCTCCGGCCGGCCAAGGGGCCGGGTGATACCTACGGTTCGCCCGGTCCTCGGATCTCGTTCTGGCGCACCGGGCACAGATCGGTCGGCTCGCCGCGGGAGCGGCAGCAATAGTTATTCCGGCTGGCGCCCCCCCACTGCGTATTTTCGATTGGGACTAAGGGTCGATTCGTCAGAGGCTGAATCCGAAGGAGATCGACGCCTTTCCCTCGGAGGGCTCCACCATTACTACGTTCGGGTTTAGCTTTTCACTAGGCACGACTACCTATTAACTGAATCCTTGACAAACTAAATGAGGTGGAATAACCGGTCTATCTTACAGGTGGCCCCGTTTAGATCGTATTGGCAAGCTTGGTAAGCTTAATGATCTGTTTTGCCGTTCTTATTGCGAAAACTCTCTTAAATTGAGGAGAAGTCCCCGCCGCGTCCTTTGCCCGCGGCAAACCGAGCCGCCCCCGCCCTGGCCTCGGCAAGCAGCGGCTTGGTGCCTTCGCGACCTTCGTTAACCAGCGCGTCCTTCAGCGATAAACCCCACTGGACGTAAGAAGACGTCCGATCGGTACGCATACACACCTGCGGAAAACGCGCTATGTCCGCAAACATCGTTCGCTTCACCTCGGATGCAAAAAGCTGTTGAATTCCTGACTTCTTTACTTGGGCTGCTTTTTCCGCCCGCGCGGTCCCTCACCATAGTCGCCGAACGGCCGATCGCGTTCGCGCACCGCTTGCCGAAACCCGATCTCCTGAGCACAGTACCGTCTCCATCTTGCCGCGCCGGAACAGCTCGATCTTGGTTTGACGCCCAAGCAAATCAACCAATTCGTTGGCTTCGCTGAGGTTCACTGCTTTCGCCCCGAATCAGATTGCGCCGTTGGCTTTGAGTTCGTCGATTTGTTTGGCGCTAAGCTTCAGCCTTTCGGTCAGGATTTCTGTCGTGTGCTGGCCAAGTGTGGGTTGAGGCATACGTATCGCCCCGGGAGTTGCGGACAACTTGGTGACGATTCCTGGAATCCTTATTGTCCCCATGAACGGGTGATCGACGGTTTTGATCATCTCGCGATGATTAAGCTGAGGATCGTTGGTGCACTCGCCGACGTCGAGCACGATGCACAGGGGAACTTTTTCCGCGCACATCATTTCGAGCTCGCGCTTGGTGTGACGTCCAAACCACTCGGCCAACTTCGGATAAATAATCTTCTCTGCCACCTCCGGCCGCGAACGATCCGAAAGGCTACCCAATTCAGGATGGTCGGCCAGCGAGGGTTCGCCGAAGATCTCGCAGGTCTTCCGCCAGTGATGGTCCAAATAGCCCGCGTAGAATACGTAGCCGTCGCGACAGGGAATGATGTCATACGGGCTTACGAACAGGTGACGGCTACCTCGCCTTGTCAGCACATCGCCATTTAATAGGTTAGCTGCCAGCGCCGCCTCGAGAAGAGAATAGATCGAATCCTGCTGCGAAATGTCGACCCACTGCCCCACTCCGGTGCTCGATCTGCTGTGGAGGGCCATCAGAATACCGATCGTCGCGTAAAGCGCGCAGACGCTGTCCCCAAGCGGAGGCCCCACTCGAAGAGGTGGTCCGTCAGCGGCACCGTTGACGCTGCAGATCCCACCCATCGCCTGTCCCATGCCGTCGTATCCGGGCCGTCCGGCGTAAGGTCCGTCCTGGCCGAAGCAAGTCAGGCTGGCCAGGATCAGCCGGGGATTGATTTCGTGCAGTACCTGCCAGGACAATCCCAGCCGGTTCATGACGCCGGCGCTGTAATTCTCGATCACGATATCGGCCTGGCTGACAAGCTGTTTAAAGATTCTCACCGCGTCCGGGTTCTTAAGATTGAGCGTAAGGCCCAGCTTGTTCCGATTCAGCATCGCGAAATAGGCGCTGTTTTCGCCAGCGGGCCCCTTACCATAAGGCGGCAAAACCCTGCTGAAATCCGGAACCACAGGATCCTCTATTTTGATTACGGTAGCTCCCATATCCGCCAGGAGCATGGCGCAAAACGGACCTGCATAAACCCGGCTCAGATCGAGTACGGTTAAGTCTTGCAGCGCGAATTGATCCATGGCTTCTCCCCGTTGGCTTCTTCCCGTTCCCTCGGTACGGCAAACGATGTCGGCGGACATTAGCGAATACCGTGCCTGAAGATTAGACGCAGGCATATCAGGGAAAGCCGCTTGCGTTCTACTAATCGACGATTGTCGGCCCCATGCCGGGCGATGTTCGATCGTCCCGCCTTTCCCAAAATGGGATGACTAGCCGGCTAATTGAGAAAGAGTTGGCCGATCAGTCGATGTGCTGCAGCTTCCGGTAGAGCGAGCTGCGGCCGATCCCCAACATCGAGGCGGCGCGCGCGACGTTTCCCTGAGAGGCTTTGAGCGCCTTTCGAATAGCCTCGGATTCGATCTTCTTCATACTATCGATCTGTTGGAGATGGTCGCCTCGCGGCGATCGTCCGGCGCTACGAATCGTGGATGGCAGGTGGTCAGGTTCGATTGTGTCGCCATCAGCGAGGCTCGATTGCGGCGATCATGCTGTTCTCCGGGCTCGATACAGTAAATGGTTGGGTCTGATTCCCCGTCGTCAAGTCCGATAACGCCGGCATGGACGCGGCCATCCTTCCACTGAGTTTGCCCGTCACACCGAGCACGGATGAAACCGCACCAGTTTCCGCCACGACCACGGTCGCCTCTGATCAAGCCCTGTTTGCTCAGAAAGGAGTTATTGGCGAGTCTTGTCGATTCGCCGGTGACGATCGGGCCGTGCTGATTCTGCGCGAGCTGTCAGTCGCATCGAATCTTCGGTAACGAATGGTTATGACAAAGTTTGCGGCGCGGAGGAGTCTTCAGGCGGCGGTTAGATCACGAGCCGTCCCGGCTGTGCCCTTCTCTTGCAAGCGCAACCAACGCGGCTGTAGAAGTTGCGAACCGGTTGGACGCCCGACGTGTTAATCAGACGCGCGATGGCCGTCCGCGAGGAGAAAATCGGCGTGGCTAGATATCGGGTCGGCATCGACGTCGGCGGCACGTTCACCGACGCAATCGCTGTGGATGAGGAAACGGGCAACGTGCTTGCCGCCAAGGCGCCAAGTACTCCGGGAAGCGAGCAGGAGGGTTTGCTGAACGCGGTCCGCGCGCTTGGCATCGGCTGGGATCAAATCTCGACGCTCCATCATGGACACACGGTCGGGATCAACGCGATCCTGACTCGAACTGGCGCAAGGACCGGCCTGCTGTGCACGCAGGGATTTCGCGACTTCCTCGATCTCGGCCGCCTGTCGCGTCCCGGCGGCAAGGACACCTACAACGCGAGCTGGGTGCGGCCTCATCAGGCGCGCCCAATGATCGAACGTGCGCTGCGGCGCGAGGTGCGCGAACGTATCGCTGAGGATGGCTCCGTACTTCTGCCGCTTGACGAAGAGTCGGTGCGCGAGGCAGCGGTTTTCTTGCGCGACAGCGGGGTCGAGTCAGTCGCGATCTGCTTCTTACATGGCTATGCGCAGCCGGCGCACGAGCAACGCGCAAGAGAGATCGTAAAGGAGATCCTGCCGAAAGCGTACGTGCAGACATCGGCTATCTTTCCGGTGATTCGTGAGTCGGAGCGCACGACGACGGTAGCGCTGGATGCGTACATCGGCAGGCGCGTTAACGATTACCTGGAGAATCTTGGACGGCTGCTTCGCGAAGCTGGATACCACGGGCGGATTCTAATCATGCAGATGAACGCCGGATTGGCCGCGCTGGAATCCGCCAAGCACACGGCGGTCTGGCAAATTCAGTCTGGACCGACGGGCGGGATGGCTGCGGCGGAGTTCTACGCCGCGCGGCTGGGACGCAGCGAGCTCATCACTTTTGATATGGGCGGCACCTCCACCGACGTCGGCGTTGTGCGCGAAGGACGCGCAGCCGTAACCGATGAGTGGACGGTCGAGGAAGGATTGACGCTGGTACTGCCGATGGTCGAGGTGATCTCGATCGGCGCCGGCGGCGGGAGCGTGATCCACGTCGACGAGGTCGGCGCGCTTTGCGTTGGCCCTCAGAGCGTAGGCGCGATGCCCGGTCCCGCCTGCTACGGGCGCGGCGACATCCCGGCGTTGACCGACGCTTATGTAGTTCTCGGCCTGCTCGAGCCATCGCGCTTTCTGGGCGGCAAGATGCCGCTCGATGCGGCGCGGTCACGAGAGGCGTTGCGGCCGCTGGCGGAACGCCTGGAAATGCCGATCGAGGAACTGGCGCAGGGAGCCTTCGATATCGCTACCGCGAGCATCGCTCAGGCGATCCGGGGAATCACGATCTATCGCGGACTCGACGTCCGTGATTTCTCGTTGCTCGCTTTCGGTTCGGCCGGGCCGATGCAGGCCTGCGACGTGGCAAAAGCACTCGGCGTGCGCGAGGTAATTATTCCGGAGCGTCCCGGCGGCTATTCCGCCTTCGGTCTTTTAACCACCGATCTTCGCGTTGATCGCGCGTCAAGTCCGGTCAAGCGGCTCGACGAGATGACGGCGGAAGAACTCGAGGCCGGGTTTCGCAAGCTCGAATCCGAAGTCACGGAGGAGTTGCAGGCGCAGGGTGGGAACCCGGGTAACTTCGTTTTCGAGCGATCAATCAACGGCATGTACATGGGCCAGACGTGGTTCACGCGGATGGCGCTAAAGCCGGGCCCCTATCGCGAGGGAGATATCGCAAGGTTTCAAGAAGAGTTCCATCGCACCCATCTCGACAACTACGGCTATCGCGCGGATCGCTATCCGATCATCGTGGCCCAGATAAGCGTGGGCGGGCGGGCGCCCTCAAGATCGATCAAGTTCGCACGGCTTCCTCCATCCGACGCCTCCGTGGAATCCGCGATCGTAACCAGAGTTACGGCCATTTTCGAAGGACGAAAGCGCGCCGACGTGCCGATCTACGATCGCGACCGGCTCCGTCCGGGCCATCGATTCGAGGGCCCGGCGATCATCGACGACCACCTCGCCACCGGCGTCGTAAGTCCGGGCGCGGTCTGTTCTGTCGACGAACATGGCGTGATCCGCATCGACGTCTCGCCCGCGGGCGAATAGGAGTATCGATGGCGACGACCCAACCTGGACGTACGCATACGGCCACATCTCAGGACGCTCACGCCGGAGGATTTCTCAGCGCGCAGGAAGTTCGCGAGCGCTACGGCATCGATCTCATCACCGCCGAAGTTCTGCGCCACGGTCTTTTTCAGTTGACCCAGCAGATGGTCCGGCAGATGACGCGCACCTCGACCGCGCCGATCATGCGCGACTATCGCGATTGCACGTTTCAAGTCCATCAAGTCACCGAGGCTGGCGTCGAGAACGTGGCTACTTCGGAAGGATGTCTGCAGCAGGCGTTCGGCGGCCAGAACGCTGCCAACCTGATGCTGGATGAGTACAAGGCCGACAACCTCAGGCCCGGCGACGTAATCTTCATGAACGACGCCTATCGCGGCGCGATTCATACTTCGGACGTGAACTTGCTCCGGCCGGTCTTCTATCAGGGCAAGATGGTTTACCTGATGCATGACGTGACCCATCTGACCGACATGGGCGGGCCGGTCCCATGCGGCTTTGCCGTTGCCGCGACCAACGTGTGGGAAGAGCCGCCGCGCCTGGGGCCGACGCTGTTGTATGCGGACGATGTGCCGGTGCGCTCGACCTGGAACTTTCTGCTCGAAGATACGCGAACTCCCGACCACATCCACGGCGATCTTCTCGCTCTATACGGGGCGCTGGTTACGGGCGAGCGGTTGTTGCTCAAGATGATCGAGCGCTACGGCCTCGACGTGGTTCGGGCGGCCGGCCTTTACGCGCTGGACTGGGCCGAGCGGCGCATGCGCACGGGGCTGCTGCGGATCCCCGACGGCAAATACACTGCCTCGGATTTCAACGATGACGACGGGTTCGCACCGCAGCCGGTTGAGTTTACCGCAACGATCATCAAGAAAGGCGACGCCGCGGAGATCGATTTTTCGGGTACGCAACGCCAGCCCGTAGGGGCTTCGAAGACCGCATGGGTCGATGCCGCGCGATGTATCGCAGCGGTCAAGTTCTACGCGGATCCCGAGAGCCCCTGGAACGGCGGCGCGCAGCGCCCCTTCCACGTGCTTCTGCCGCCGGGGAGCGCCGTCTGTGCGCTGCCGCCTGCGAGCGTGAGTTCGCACATGGACACCGGATGCCGTGTGGTAAACGTACTGACGCAAGCTTTGGCCAAAGCGGTGCCGGAGCGCGCGATGGCTTGTGACTGCGGCACTATCGGCGCCTGGTTTGCTCACGGAGTCGATGGAAGGGCGGACAGGGCCGGCACGCCTTTCGCCGCACTGCTGATTCCCGGCGGCGCTTGGGGCGCTACCGCCGAAGTCGACGGATGCACGGGCACGATGGCGGCGCTGGGCAATGTGCTGCTTCCGATCGTCGAATTTCTCGAGCGCGAGAATCCGTTCATCATCTGGGAGCTTAACCTGACGATGGACAGCGCGGGCGCAGGCGAGCATCGCGGCGGCCTGGGCGGCTACATCACTTTCGAGGCGCTTCAGGAAATGACCGCGACGGTCTGCTTCGACCGCAGCCGCACCGGAGCGCCGGGCGTTAACGGCGGCGGAACCGGCATGCCAAGCTTCGCGGTTCGCCTTAAGAAGCAAGGTAACGGCACGCCACCGACGATAAGCGGCATCACGCCCGCACAACATCTGGTGCCGATGTTCGGCATCTTCGATGCGGATGGGCGGCCTAATCCGATCGAAGGACGATTCGGGCTCGGCTGCGAGTCGCAGCTGACGAAATTTACGCTCAAGCTTGCCAAAGGCGATATCGTTCGCAGTTACATCGGCGGCGGTGGCGGATGGGGCGATCCGCTTTGTAGACCGGTCGAGAAGGTGTTGCGGGACGTGAGAGGGCAGCTGACGTCGATGGGATTCGCACGCGCGGCGTACGGCGTGGTGATCGATCCCGCAAGCATCGAGGTTGACGAACCCGCAACGCGAGCGCTGCGACACGAGCTTGCCTCCAAGCGCGCGCGAGGCGAGTGGCGGGTGCCGATCGCTCACTATCCGGACTGGCCGAGAACCAACGGCGACATGTCGATCTTCCGTTCGCTTTAACCGACGGCGCCGGCAGGAGAAAAATCATGGGCTTCATGTATCCGAATCCCACCGAGGCTTATATCGAAGTTGCGCGGGTTCCGGTGGACGCCACGTGTCCGGCATGTGGCGGCAAAGACGTTCGCCGTTATCCAGTGGTCGCGGCTTTGGGCCCCAGGATCGTAATCAAATGCCAGGACTGCTTTCACGTCCTGTCACTCGAACGGCCCAAGCCCGAGGACAACTGGCCACCGTTCCGTGCGTTCGCGTACGATTGGAAAGCTTCGAGAGCCGGCTAGCTTGCCGCCCTCAAGTCCAAGATCAAGCAGTAGACAGCCGGCAACGGATGCGTCGCGGTCTACGCTTTTCATGGGAGCTGGAATGATAGAATGAGTATGTAATGCCGTGGGACGAGATGTACTACCCGCGATCAATGCGGAACCTACCGCCGGAGGTGCGGGTGAAGGCGATAGAGATCGCCAACGCATTGCTTGAAGACGGCTATGACGAAGGCAAGGCGATCCGCATCGCGATCGCCAAGGCTAAGGAGTGGGCCGAACGCGGCGGATGGTCGCCATCGCGCTGATGGCGCGCAGCCTTAACAACTTTCAGACAAAATCATCTCTATCTTGCCCCCCCTCCGGCGCTGTTTCTGGACTTTGGACGGAACCTAATTCGGCGTATATAGCAGCCGTGTGCTAATCGATTAGGGCTTCGCGGCAGATGCGATCGACCGTCGCTTCCGGAGAAGACATGGACAAGAGAAATTTCGCGGCTCTATCGTGGTTCGTTGGTTTGGCCGTTTTGGTTACGACGCTGACAGCCGCGAGCGGAAGCGCGAATCTTAACAGTGCGCAACCGACGGCCGGACGAAACGTTGCGGCGACGGCGCCGTCCGCGGCGAACGCGAAAATGCGCGCCACGAATCTGCTGGCCAGGCTGCCGCTTGGTTTCGAGCTGAATCAGGGGCAGACCGATTCGCGGGTGAAGTTCCTCTCCCGCGGCAACGGCTATGCGCTTTTCCTGACCGCCGGGCAAGCGGTGCTATCGCTGAGCAAGCCGGCGAAGCGAACCGCCCCGGGCATGCAGCGCGGCAACAAGCACGCATCGAAGCCGGGAAAACGCGAGAGCCAGGTGCTGCGGGTCGAGCTGGTTGGAACCAACCCGCAGGCGCGGATCG
>JBEKLA010000160.1:0-9795 GCA_050010455.1 Binataceae bacterium (SeqCode)
CGATGGACACCGTTTTTGGCGGCGGCTTTGAGCGTTTCTCCGGCTCGATGGGCCGCCTCCAGCGATTCTGCCATCGCTTGATCGAGCCGCATCAGCTTGGCCCGAGCCTCGGCCTCCTCATCTGACGGCGTCAGGGTCGGATCGAAGAGCCTCGCCAGCGGCAACGCCGCGTTGAATGCGTCGACCACCGGCGCACCAGCCGCGAGCGGATCAAATCGCGCCGCCGCCGCCTCGATCCGGATCGCGCCTTTGCTGCGCGCGGCGATCTGCTCAAGCGTCCTGATCGGAGACGCGGCTCCCGGCAGACGCTCGGGGAGGCGGTTTTGCAGTTGACCGAAGTCCAGCGCGATCGCTTCGCCACACAGATGCTCAAGCACGAGCGCGGCGATTATCTGCCGCCCCGTTTCGGCTTCGTTCTCACTCAAGCCGGCAAGCGCGGCGCGTGCGGCCTGGAGCGCCGAGCGTCCGGCAACGCTTAGACGCGCGTCGATGAACCGCGCGATCGCGGCGCTTTCGATCAGGTCGCAGGGCAGGATCATCCGGCGACGCGCCAGTTGGCGATCGTTCGGCCCCGCCGCGAGCACCTCCTGCGCGAGGAGTGCGAGAGCAGCTATCGTCCCGGGCGGATTGGCGAGATTCAAAAGTTCTGACGCGCATATCGAGTGAAACGGAAAGATTTCCTCGGCGTCAAATTCATCCGACTCTACCGACTTGCAGTACGCTGCGACTGTTGCTCGTGCCTCATCCTTGATTTGACGCGCGCGCCCGATCGCGACCGCGACTGCCTCGCGACGATTGGCCGGCGCGACCTCAAGTCCGACAGCCGATCGCGGCGCTGCACCTCTGCCGGCAGCCAGGATCGTGAACTTAAGATCCTTCAATCCGGCCGCAACACCAGCCATCGTCTCCAGATATTCGAACGCGCCTCGATGCGAGTCGGTGAAGCCGAAATCGATCGCCAAGGTGGCGGCGCGCACGCCGCTGCGGTGAGCCTGATTCAGCGCCACGCTCAGCGCGTCACCACCGCCCCCCATCTCGCGCCACAGTATCGCTCCGCGCTGATTGGTCCCCAGCGCGCGCGCTATCGATTCGAGAATCTGGGCCTCGAGTTGCTCGGCCGAAATCGGCCGCACGATTTCCAGACCAAGTGTAATCCGCCGGGCTTCCTCCGCGGTCAGCGAGCCGGCACGCCGATCAAGCGCAAGCACATAATTAAGGAAGTGAGTCTTGCCAACTCCCGCTGCGCCACCGATCCAGAACAAAGCTCCCGGCCCGGCGGCGAGATAGCGGTTGAGGCAATCCCACGCCGCGGTCGCAGCTTGAGTCAGGACGTAGCAACTCGCGATTTGGTCGGCCGGCCTGGCCTCAAGGGCCATCCGCTCAGTGATTACGGGCGTAAGCCGGACAAGCTCACGCAATTGTGGCAGACGCTCCCCCCTTTCCGCCATGTAAATCTTATTAGCAGTTACGCGACGCGCCCGCCAGTATCACCGGCTAACGCACCGCGAATCGAACTCCCTCAGCCGGGCGCTCGCCTGAACAGGTCGCGCGCGATTACCATTCGATGCACCTCGGACGGACCTTCGCCGATCCGCCGGATGCGCGCCTCGCGATACCATCGCTCGAGCGGCAGCTCCTTGCTGACGCCGTAGCCGCCGTGAATCTGCACCGCGTGATCGATCACGCGGCCCAGCACTTCGCTGGAATAGAGTTTCGCGATCGACGCTTCGACGCGGAAGTCCTCGCCGCGATCGGCCTTCCACGCGCCTTCCCACGTGAGCCATCGCGCCGCGCGGATTTCGACCTCAGCGTCGGCTACCATCCATTGGATCGCCTGGCGGCGCGACAGCAATTCGCCGAACGTCGAGCGCTGCTTGGCGTGCGCGATCGCCATCTTGAGCGCCGCGACCGCCACGCCGATATTGCCCGCGGAATACGGAAAGCGCAGCTTGGTCAGCAAGTCGAAGCACAGCGACAGCCCGCCGCCCTCGGGCCCGAGCATCTGGCTGGCGGGAATCACGCAGTCCTCGAAGTGGACCTCGTTCGGAAGCGCCGAGGTGCGCAGCGTCCGGATCGGCCGCGCGACAAAGCCGGGCGTCCCCTTCTCGATAATGAAGCAACTCACGCCCTCGCGCCCGGCCTTCGGATTGGTGCGGCAGAAGAACACGCCCCACTCCGCTTCGTGCGCGTGCGAGATGAAAATCTTGCTGCCGTTCACAACGTAGTCGTCGCCTTTGCGGACGGCGCGACACTGGATCGCGGTGGCTGGGTCGGAACCGCCCGAAGGCTCGGTGATCGCGTAGAAGGTATGCCACGCGTTCTTGAGCGTCGGCACGGCGTATTTTTCGATCTGCTCGCGAGTGCCGCCGTAGATCACCGGCGGCGGCGTGCGGCCGAAGACTCCTGCGCCGGGATTGTACAGGCCCATCCGATGCTGCGACATTTCTTCGACGACTACGCACATCGGGAATGTGCCGAGCCCGCCGCCGCCGTACTCGGCCGGCGACCCCATGCACCACATCCCGGCCGATTGCACCTTGCGCGCGATCCGCCAGTAATCTTCTTCAGGAATCTCCGCCGCGTCCGGGTCGAGCCGCTGCTCGATCGGCATGATCTCGTCGCGGATAATCTGCCCGACCTGGTCGCGCAGCAAGCGCAGCTCTTCGGGAAGCACGTAGCCCTGCTCTTGTTCCATCGCCGCCTCCGAATTCAGTCTCCGGCCCGTTTGCGCCGCAGCGCGTCGAGCAATCTTTGATGAATCCGCTCGAGATCGTATGCGCCCCGGTTGCCTTTGATCCCGGTTAAGGTCCCCACGCCCTAGTCCCATAATTCGCACTCGGCGGCAAGCAGCGGCTCATTCCTGCTCGCAAGGATGTGGTCCGCCGCTTCGAACGCCGATCGGCGATTCTCCAAATCGGCACTTTGATCGCCGTCGTCGGCGGAGGCCGTTATTTTGCCCGCGGTCTCGTGATGATAACATCACGCCTGGTTTTAGAATCTCTTGGTGCAACGTTCCAGAACGACTTCCGAGGAGTCGAGTCCGATAGATGCCGAGTCCTAATGAAATTCTGACGGAATTGAAGAAGGTCAAATACCCCGGCTTCAACCGCGATATCGTGTCCTTCGGCGTAATCAAGGATATCGAGGTCGGTTATGCCGGCGTGACCGTACACATCGTCGCGGTTTCGGCCAAGCCCGAGGTTGTCGCGTCGATCGTGGCGGAGGTGGAGAAGACCGTCGCCGCGATGCCCGGCGTTGCCGCGGTCAAGGTCGAGGTCGAACAACCGCAGCGTCCTCAAGCGGCGCAGGCGGGGCCCCCGCCGAAGAAATCGATCGCCGGCGTCAACCATATCGTCGCGGTCGCAAGCGGCAAAGGCGGCGTCGGCAAATCGACGGTCGCGGTCAATCTGGCGCTCGCGATGCGCGCGCTGGGGCAGCGGGTCGGGCTGATGGACGCCGACGTTTACGGGCCCAGCGTCGCGATGATGGTGGGCGCGGAGCAGCCGGTCAGCGTCACGCCGGAGCGCCGGATCATCCCGCTGGAGCGCTTCGGAATCCGCTACATCTCGATGGCGCTGTTCATCAACGATCAGACGCCGGTCATCTGGCGCGGCCCGATGGTGACCAAGCTCGAGACCGAGTTCCTGTTCAACGTGGAATGGGGCGACCTCGATTACCTCGTGCTGGATTTGCCGCCCGGCACCGGCGACGCCCAACTCACGATTACCCAGCGCGTGGCCCTGACCGGCGGCGTGATCGTAACCACGCCGCAGGAGCTGGCCTTGCTCGACGTCAGGCGTGGTATCGCGATGTTCAACGAGGTCAGCACTCCGGTGCTGGGCGTGATCGAGAACATGAGCTACTACCTATGCCCCAAGTGCCGTCATCGTCACGAGATTTTTGGCCACGGCGGCGGCGCGCGACTGGCCGAGCAACTCAACATCCCGTTCCTGGGAGAACTCCCGATCGTCGGCGAGTTGCGCGAGGGTGGCGATCGCGCTCAGCCGCTGGTCGCCGTCCGCCCCGACCATCCCGCGAGCCTCGCGTTCAAGGCGATCGCCGGCAAGATTATCGAGGGTATCGGACGCGACGGCCGGCCGGCCGCCGCCAGCGCGCTCAACTAGCTTGCGCAGCGTAGCGATGGGGTTTGCGATCTTCGACATCGAGACCAGGATCGACAAGAGCCTGCTCAATCGCGTCTTGTTCGCCGGGGATGCGCTCGACGACGAGGAAGCATACCGGCGCTACCTCGCGGCCCGGCGCGAGCGCGGCGGCAGCGACTTCATGCCGGTCACGATGCATGTGCCGATCTCGATCGCGGTCGGCGACGTCGCCGACAATCACGTGCTGCGCTCGGTCGAGAGCCTGGCGCTTGAGGATTACTCGGAGGAGAAGCTGGTGCGCGCGTTCTGGGAACGCTCCGAGCGTTTCGCCGGATGCCTGGTGAGCTTCAATGGGCGCGGTTTCGATTTGCCGGTGCTCGAATTGCAGGCGCTTCGCTACGGGATTGCCGCGCCTGGGCATTTCGCCCAATCGGGAGCGGCGCGCTCGCGATACCTCGACACCCGCCATCTCGATCTGTGTGATTTTATCGCCAACCACGGCGCGATTCGCCTTACCGGCGGAATGAATCTGCTGCTCAAGATGATCGGGATGCCGGGCAAGGGCGCGACCGACGGCTCGCGCGTCCAAGAGTTGTACGAGGCCGGCCGCATGGACGAGATCCATCGATACTGCCGCGACGACGTTATCCAGACCTACTTCCTGTTCATCCGGGTCGAGCTGATGCGCGGGCGAATCAGCGAGGCCGCCTATCGCGCCGCCTACGACGCCTCGGCCCCTTTCCTCGCGCAACTCAACGGATGAACGGAGCGCAGCTTATGCCCGTCCGCCCGACTATCGCCCTGATTGTGATCGCTCGCAACGAAGAGGAGCTAATCGGCCAGTGCCTTCAGAGCGCGGCGTTCTGCGATGAGAAAATCGTGGTGGATTCGTTCTCGACCGATCGCACGGTCGAGATCGCGCGCGCCCACGGCGCCAAGGTGTTCGAACGCGAGTTCGCCGGCTATATCGCGCAGAAGCAGTTCGCGCTCGAACAGGTGGCCTCCGATTGGGTGCTGAGCCTCGACGCCGACGAGCAGCTCACCTGGGAGCTTCAGCGCGAGATCGAAGCGGCGATCGCCGCTCCCGGCCGATACGCCGGCTACCAGATTCGCCGAATTCTCTACCATCTCGGCCATTACTACAGCCGCGCGGTCTATCCGGATTATCATCTGCGCCTGTTTCGACGGCGCGGCGCGCGTTTCGGCGGACGCGAGCCGCACGCGAAGGCGATAATCGAGGGCGAGGTCGGACGGCTGCGCTTGCCGATGCTGCACTTCAGCTATCGCGATGTTGCCGACCACGTCGCGACGATGAACCGGCTCACGTCGCAATCGGCGCTGGAGATCGAACCCGGCGCCTTCACGCCGCTCAAGATGATCGCGAATCCCGCCTGGCGCTTCTTCAACTTCTATCTGCTGCGCGGCGGATTCCTCGACGGCGGCCACGGGTTGTACGCTTCGATGGCGGCGGCGTTCTACGTGTTCCTCAAGTACGCCAAGCTTTACGAGCGCCGACTGCAAACTCGCCGCCCGCGTTGAGCCGATGCTCGCACGGCGGCCTGAGTGTGTCTGCCAACTGGTAGAAACTCGTTGAGGCGACACATCAGCGAGTTCTGCAGTTGACGGGTTGCTGCCCTAATTGCCTCTTGTCCTGACCTTCTCCGCTGCGTCGTCCTCTGGTCTCATCCCTAACACGCCGATGCGATACTAGCCGCCACAGCGGACTGGATGCTCTCGCGCAAAGGCAGTGGAGCATCAGTGCGGCAAAAGACCTGCATCCGTTCGGCTAATGGAAGCACGCCGGGATTGGCTTCGATGACCCGGCGTATTTCGTCGATAAACGCCGCCAAACCCGTGGCCGAATCGTCAGCCGCGAACTCCAGTGGCGCTCGCTGGACCACGAAATAGAGCCGCTTCAAGTCTTCGTACGCCGCGGGATTGGAAGTCGCGATTTCTTCGTACCCCCGTGGATTCTTAAAGGATTGCCATAGGTTGTCCTCAACCTTTCCGAAACGCAGGCTGGTAGTGAAATTCGACTCGAAAAGCGGCAGCCGCAGTGCCGCACAGACCGCGGCTATCCGGGCGGGCGGATCGTCGATCGTGACGGCGCCGGTATTACTGTCGCGTGCAGCATCCGCCTGGCTGCCGAAGCGCGCGCGAAAGTCCTGGAATGTCCCCGGCGCGGCCGCCAGATGGTACATGATGCAAATCCCGTCGGCCGCAAGCAGGTTATTGGCGACATCGGCCACCAGGCGCTCCACCGCCGCTGCTCCTTCGGCGTGATACATCATGTGCGACGCAAAGACGATGCGAAACGCGCGACGCATCCGCGCTCCATCGCGTGGCCCGGACAGGAGATCCGGAAGCTCGCCGCCAAACGCGTCTCCGGCCTTGGATGAGAATCCCACCAGCTTCAAGGCCCGCGAAGTTTGCGCCGCCGCCAGGATTCGCAGCGCCTCCCCGGTCTGTGCGTCGGCGTACGCGGGAATGAAGTCGGTTGCCCGGACCTCGAACCCGGGGACGAAATTGACCTGTTCCAGATACATCACCAGCGTATCGCACGGGCCGGAGCCAATATCCGCGACGGCTAATGGAGTATCACCAGTGAGAATCTGATTTCGCTGCGCAAGGTAGTTCAGAAAGGCGCGAGTGATTTTCGCGGTAATCGCCTTTTCGTCCGTCGCAGCTTTGAACGCCGGATAGACGTCTTCGTAAACATAGTGATCGAGCGCTATTCTGGGTGTCACTCGGCAACCACCTTTACTCGCCTGCCAGCGAGTGTGAGTCTTACTGGGCAAACTCGCTAGATAATGACGTCTTTTTCTTTTTCTACCCGATATCCAGACACTACCCAGTATTGGTCAAGGGCGTAACTTCACGCGGCCGATTTGTGATAAGCGGACAGAATCGCATCGTCGTCGTTCGACCACATCAAGGAGCCGAATCGATGGAGATAAACGGTATCGCCCACGTGATGTTGACTGTCAGCAATTTCGAAGCTTGCACCCCGTTCTACGAGCGGATGCTCGGCTTTCTCGGATTGCGCCAAGTGATCAAGAGCGACGACATGCTCTACTACGTCGGCGGGCGAACCGCGATCGGGATCATGCGCGGCGACCCTCAGTATCGCGGCGAGCGATTCGTGCAGCGCCGCGTCGGGCTGCATCACGTATGCCTGCGGGCGCGCGAACGTGCCGACATCGACACGTTCCACGCCTTTATCTCCAAGCTGGGCGCGAAGATCATTCATCCGCCCGAAGAAGCCCACTGGGCGCCCGGATATTATTCCGTGCTGTTCGAAGACCCCGACGGCATCCGTATCGAGCTGAATCACGTGCCCGGCAAGGGTCTGCTCGCCGAAGCGCCGAAGCCTTGAACGTCGCCGCCGTCTAGCTTCCGGCCGCCGCCGCATGCTGCTCGCTCGCGCGAAAGTGCGGCATCACTTCGCGAGCGAACAGCTCGATCGAGCGCGTCGCCTTGCGCGGATCGAGACCAGCGAGCTGAGTCGCCATGATAAGATGCGTGCACGCGTATTGTTGGCGGAAGGCTTCGATCTTCGCGACGCAATCCTCGGGCGTTCCAATCATCAGGCTCGCCCCCAACGGCGATTCGCGAAGATCGCGCGCGCTGCGTATCGGCCAGGCACGCTCGTCGCCGGGCGCGTCCATCGCCTCACCGAGCCAGCTCGCATAATTGCACATCATGTAGTGGAGATGCTCACCGGCTTCGTCCCACGCCTGAGCGGCACTCTTGGCCACGTAAACGGCGCGCAACTGAGCGATCGAATAATCGGCCGGATCGCGTCCGTTCTCGCGCAGCGCCTTGACATAAGGAACGGCGGGATCGGGACCGACGGTGCCGAGCAGATGGTAGCCCAGGCGCGCGGCGCGCCCGACGGCTTTCTCGGTGCGAGCGCCAATCCAGATCGGCGGATGAGGCCTCTGGACCGGTTTCGGAGCCAGCGTCAGGCCTTCAACCTGATTGAACCGCCCGGCGAAGCTGACGCGTTCCTCCGTCCACAGGCGCTTGATCAGATCGATGCCTTCGGCGAGGCGCGCTGAGCGCTCTTCGCGCGGTATACACAGCGCTGCGAACTCCTCCGCGCGATAGCCCTGGCCGACACCGAAATCGAAGCGCCCGTTCGACCAGATATCCACTGCGGCACAGTCTTCGGCAACCCGCACAGGGTCATGAAACGGCATCAGCAGCACGAACGTTCCGATCCGAACCCGGCTGGTGCGCGCGGCAATCGCCGCTGCGGTGGTCAGCACCGAGGGATTGTAGCCGTCATCGACGAAGTGATGCTCGGTAAGCCACACGTTGTCATATCCGAGATCATCGACCCGGACGATCTGGTCGAGCGTCGCTCGATACAATTCGGGAAAAGGTCGCCGCCAGGGTTCGGGGTTGCGAAAATCGTACATCAGGCCGAATTTCATGGTCCCTCCGCTCATGGTTGACTTGGGCTGGGCTGATGTCGGCTGCCGACGCCAACAATCGCGCCACAAAAACCCATAGCATAGAGCGAAGTGTATCCAAAGGAATCACTTCGGACGGATTGTTTAAAGCACCACTTTAAAATTCGCCGCTTACGGATACGGACCGAAAGTCAGTTGATAGGCGAGGTACCCCTGGACCTGATTGGGGCCTTCGAGGCCGCGGCCGGCGGACGCCATGATGTGATGCACGTCGGTTAGATCCCAGACAAATCCCAAGCTGAAACGGGTTTCTCTCGGGCCGCCGATCGCCTGGCGCGTCTGATGAAAAATCTCCAGGCCCGGCGCAAGATTCGGCAAGACGCTGTACTGGACCAGAAGACCGGTGAACCACCAGTTGCGCTCGTTCGTGCCGGGATTGATCCAGTAGCCGCCCCCGCCATAACCGGTCCAAGACCCGAGGCTCTTCTGAAACCATATCGGCAGGAAATTCTGCACGTGGCCGCTTCCGAGATTGCGCGCGTGCGACCCGGTCGGCACCTCGATCAGAGGAAAAGTTCCGACCTGAGGGTACCAGTCGCTTTCCTGAACGAAGCGATACTTCGCGCCGAGCTCGGTGTCGCCATAGCCGTAACTGGTCGCACCGTCGCTCGGCGCGTAAAGCGTCATCGGCAGGATCGTATGGAGCTGAAGATTCGGCGCCGCCCCATAGTTAACCTCGATATGCGGCGCCGTCGTGGTCCACGCACCCTGCTCTTTGGTGAAGATGGAAGCGAAGTAGACCTCCCAGTGACGGTACTCGACAGGCTCGGGATCGTCGGTGACGTAGGGAGGGCCGGCAAGCGCCGCAACGACGCCGCACACAACCAGCGCAAACAGGACGAGGACAAGTAGCAGCGCGAACTTCTTCAAGCGGGCTTCATCCTCCGGCTAATCCCATCGCCGCGAGCCCGACGGCTGCGCCCGCCAAAACCAGCCATGCGGAGTTGATTCGAAAATACAGCAGGCCGACGGCACTGGTCGCGGCGATAGCGATCGTCAGGAAATCAATCAGAGCGGCACGGCCGAGCTGGAAGGTAACCGCGGCCATCAGGGCGACGGCGCCGACGTTTACGCCGTCAAGAAACGCGCCCGCGATTTTCGAGCGCCGGATACGCGGAATCAGCGGACGGCTCGCGGCGACAAAGAAGAAGCCGGGCAAGAAGATTCCCACCGTCGCAACCAACGCGCCGCGGACTCCGCCGAGCAAGTAGCCG
>JBEKLA010000161.1:0-9769 GCA_050010455.1 Binataceae bacterium (SeqCode)
AGATCGACACTGCGTCAGCTCATGCGCCACGCCACAACGAATTTGCGCGGCGCGCAATCGCGCCTGCGCCCTAGCGATCGTACGTCGGCCAGGACTCCTCGAGTTCGCGATCGATCGAGCGCGTCGGCGGCCCGGTCACGGCTCGAGCCGGCGCCAGCCATCGCAAGGCGGCAATCAGGCCCGCGATCCGGCTGACGCAAGGCGCCGGCGTACGTCTCATATCGAGTTCAGGTTCGCGGATACCGGCTCTCGCGGAGCCGAAAACTGAATTAAAGCGGCGAGCGTCCCAACGTTCCACCTCTCCATCCTCCTCATCACCAACACCCGAGCGCAGTCTAATCGCTTGCGCGGAAAGAATCAAAACCAAGTTGCTCAAAATCAGATTTTTTTACGCGGAGAGCGCCGGCAAAGCGATCAGCGAGCGCCCCGCTCTTGCGCCGTCGCGCCCAATTGCTTTAGTTGACCTGCCGCCGCGGATGACGAACCATCGACGGAGAAAAGCGTGGCGAGGTTTCAGGCGGGAGACGGATGAGCATGGCAGGACCTTCTAAAGTCGTTGTGGCGCAGGCCTCAGCCGAAGGGCTGAAGCCGGTCCTGTCGTTGTTTGACGCGGCGATGATCGTGGCCGGGTCGATGATCGGCTCGGGGATTTTTATCGTCTCCGCCGATATCGCCCGCTATGTCGGCTCGCCGGCGGGCCTGCTCGCGGTGTGGATCGTGAGCGGCGTGATGACGATCGCCGGGGCGCTCGCGTGCGGCGAGCTCGCCGCGATGATGCCGCAGGCGGGCGGGCAGTACGTGTATCTGCGCGAGGCTTACGGCCCGTTGTGGGCCTTCCTGTTCGGATGGACGCTGCTGCTGGTGGTGCAGACCGGCACGATCGCGGCGGTGGCGGTGGCGTTCGCGCGCTTTGCGGCGGTTATCTGGCCCGCGCTGGGCGCACCGATCCCGCTTGGTATCGCGCATATCGCGCTTCCCAGCGAACGGGTGGAAGCGATCGTGGTAATCGCGGCGCTGACCGCGGTCAACCTGCGCGGCGTCGAAACCGGACGCCAGGTGCAGAACTTCTTCACCAGCTTCAAGATCCTGGCGCTGGTGCTGATTGCGGCGCTGGGACTGCTGATCGCGCCCCGGCACGACGCGCTCGCAATCAACTTCGGCGGCGCGCGCGCGTTTTTCGGCACGCGGCCGATGTCGATCGGATGGCTGAGCGCGTTCGGCGCCGCGATGGTGGGCGGATTGTTCTCGGCCGACGCGTGGGCCAGCGTCACCTTCACCGCCGCCGAGGTGCGCAACCCCAGGCGCGACCTGCCGCTGGCGCTCGCGTTCGGAACCGGGCTGGTGATCCTGCTCTATATCCTGGCCAATCTTTCCTATATGGCTGAGCTGCCGGTGGGCGGTGTCGCGGACGGGGCCGGCGTCTTCGCGCGTGGGATCGCGCATGCGCGCGCCGATCGGGTGGCGGCGGCGGCGATGGAGATGGTGTGGGGAAGGGCGGGCGCGGCGCTGACCGCGGCGGTCGTGATGGTCTCGACCTTCGGATGCGCCAACGGGCTGATTCTGACCGGAGCGCGCGTGATCTATGCGATGGCCAGGGACGGAATGTTCTTCGGCTTCGCGGGGCGGCTGAATCGCGCGATGGTGCCGGGGGCGGCGCTGGTGATGCAAGGGATTTGGTCGGCGGTGCTGGCGCTCTCGGGCAGCTACAGCGCACTGCTCGACTACGTGATCTTCACCAACCTGCTGTTCTACGTGATAACGGTCGGCGCGGTGTTCGTGATGCGTGCGACGCGGCCGAATCAGGCGCGCCCGTACCGCGCGTGGGGTTATCCGTACGTTCCCGCGGCCTATATCGTCGCGGCGATCGTGCTGATGGTCGATCTGCTGATCATGAAGCCCCGCTCCACCTGGCCGGGGCTTCTGATCGTGCTAAGCGGCCTGCCCGTTTACGCGCTCAGTATCCGGCGCGCGCCGGATTAGTAGGCGACTTCGATCAGCGGCGCACGCCGGTACCGTCGAGCTCGGCCTTCTGCGGGCTGTTGGTAGCGCGGTCGAACACGCGCAACCGTTGGTCCCTTGAGCCCACTACCTGAGGCCGGAAAATCACCTTGAAATAACATGATTGGCCCGCGGCCAAGACCGCCGACCTCGAGGGGCAATCGGTGGCCACGATCTGGTAGTCGGGGCCGATACTCCAACTGAACACTTCCAGCGGCCCGCCGTGATTCGTTAGCCAGAAGATTTCCGGACTTGAGCTGCCAGCTACGGGATCCGTGCCAAACTGCCACGACGAAGGCGTCAGCGTCACCAGCGCTGAGGGCGTAGACGTCGCGGTCGGCGTCGGGGTTGCGGTTGCCGTCGGAGTCGGGGTTGCCGTCGCGGTCGTGGTCGTGGTCGGAGTAGCCGTCGCAGTTGCGGTTGACGGGGCGGTAGATGTTGCTGTGGCCGTCGGCGTTGGTGTCGCGGTGGCCGTCACAGTCGGCGTCGGGGTTGCGGTTGCGGTTTGAGTGGGCGTCGCGGTCGGAGTCGGAGTAGCCGTCGTCGTCGGAGTGGCAGTGGCGGTTGCGGTTGCGGTCGCGGTGTGCGTTGGGGTCGGCGTCGCAGTATGCGTTGGGGTCGGCGTCGCAGTATGCGTCGGGGTTGCGGTCGCAGTATGCGTCGGGGTTGCGGTCGCGGTATGCGTCGGGGTTGCGGTCGCGGTATGCGTCGGGGTTGCGGTCGCAGTGGCGGTTGCGGTCGTGGTCGGGGTTGGCGTCGGGGTTACGGTCGGCGTTACTATTAACTGGAATAGCGTGCCGCCGCCGCTCGTGCCGCCAGCAGCGGTGGTACCGTAGAGCACGGTTAAAATCGGGGCGAAGATGTCCTGTATCACGCCGGCCTCTGGCTGTTCGCCATCGGTGCAATTGGATTGGCTGCAGAAGGAGTACAGGGTGGTGAGAACGCCATCAGGGGTGAGTTGGAATACGGTGCCCTCGTCATGCGCACCGCCACCAACAGTGGTACCGTATAAGTTGCCGTCCTTGCCCATCGTCACACCCTGTGGATTAACGCCGTTGCCGCCCGAGAAGGAGAACAGGGTGGTGAAGACGTACTGAAAGGGGATACCTGTAGGCGTGAGTTTGAACACCGTGCCGGCGCCGCCTCCGCCGCCCTCAGAAGTAGTGCCGTAGAGATTGCCGTCGCTGTCGAGTATCAGGGCGGCGTACGGATCGTAGCCGTCGCCGCCGCCCGTGAAGGAGTACAGGGAGACGAACGCTGCGCCGGCAACGAGTTCGAACACCGTGCCCTTGCCGTTCGCGCCGCCAAATACAGTGGTCCCGTAGAGGTTGCCGTTGGCGTCCAGTGTCAGATTGGCCCACGGATCCGAGCCGTCAGTGCAGGTCTGTTGCGAAGTGGATTGGCTGCAAAAGGAGTGCACTGTAAGGAACCCCCCGGAACTCGGCATTTCGAACACCGTACCCCCGCCGTACGCGCCGCCCCCAGTGGTGGTGCCGTAGAGATCGCCTCGGCTGTCCCGTACCAGACTAGCGAACGGCTGGAAACCGTCAGTGCAGCTCTGTTGCGCAGTGGATTGGCTACAGAAGGAGTACAGGGTGACGAGAGTTCCCGCAGGGGTGAGTCCGAACACTGTGCCGGCGTCGTGAGTCCCGGGAGTCCCGCCAGTCCCCCCCTGAACGGTTGTGCCGTAGAGGTTGCCGTATTCGTCCTGAATCAGACCAGCCGCCGGGATGGCGCCGTCGGTGCAATAGGATTGGCTGCAGAAGGAGTACAGGGTGTCGCAACTGCCGGTCGCAGGGTTGAATACGAACACCGCGCCGTAGCCATTGTCGCCGCCCCAAGCGTCTGTGTCGTAGATATAGCCGTCGGTGCCCTGCATCACGGCATTCGGGCTGGAGGCATAGTAGGCGGGTATGCCGAAGGAACAGAGCACCGATTCCTCGCCGGTGTCGGTGGCCGAGGCGGTGGAAAGTGGCGAGCCTCCAAGCAACAGAGCGGACGCCAGGACGAATACGATTGCTGCGGCAAAGATTCGTTTTCTCATGGCCTTACCCTCTTTGAGCAGGAAGAAGCGGACGGCTCGCTCCTCGCGACGCGTCACTTTATGCCCATCCCCAACGGCCATCAGGATATTCGCGCGGACCCTTTAAATAAGAATTCCTCAACTTAAACAAGACGCTAAATAAAGCTAACGAATGCTACATAATGTTATTTAATAATTCAACCAGCAGAAAGCGGGGATGTATCCGCTGGAGGCAGGCACCGATCAAGCGATCGGTTTCGCGTTATCAGGCTGGCGCGATGCTGGTTCCGGGTTCGCGGTGGAATCGGATTCTGCGCTGCGGCTTAGCGATTGGCGGTCTCGGCGCTCCGTATCCGCCGCGCGCGGCGGCGATAGCCGGCGTCGAGTATCAGCGCTTGGCGATACCTTGCAGCTTGACCTTCCGCGAGCTGTGCTTGCCGGTATCGGTTACGCGGAAGATCTCGTTCTTGGTGCCCGCGGTCTTCGGCTTGAAGACAATCGAGTACTCGCACGACGCACCGGCGCTCAGCGTCGAGGTGCAGGTCTTGCTGCTTATCTCGAAGTCAGCTCCGATCGACGCGGATTTGATCCTGGTTGCTTTTGCGGTTCCATTGCTCAGCGTGACGATACTGGGCGCCGAACTCTGACCGACGGTTACCGTGCCGAAGTTCAGCGTCGACGGTAGCAGCGTGACGCTCGGCGTCGGCGTCGAGGTCGGAGTGGGAGTAAGAGTAGGCGTCGGCGTTGCGGTGCGGGTAGGCGTTGCGGTGCGGGTAGGCGTCGCGGTTGGTGTGGGCGAGGCCTTGACCGTAGGCGTTACAGTTGGGGTTGGCGTCGGCGTTCTGGTGTGGACGGCGGTTGCGGTGGGCGTCGGGGTCGGGGCAGCCACAGTGGATGTTGGCGTCGGCGACGCTATAGATACCGCTAACTCGAACACCGCGCCGCTGTCATTCGTGCCGCCTTGCCAGGTTGTGCCGTAGAGGTTGCCGTCGCCATCCTGTATCAGACCACCTTCCGGGGACTCGCCGTCGCCGCAATTGGATTGGCTGCAAAAAGAGTAGAGCGTGGTGAGAACTCCTGCGGGGGTGATTTTGAAAATCGTGCCGCCGGCATTCGCGCCGCCACCGTCCGCTGTGCCGTAGAAGTTGCCGTCGCTACCCTGTATCAGACCACCTTCCGGGAAGTCGCCGTCGCTACAATCGGATTGGCTGCAGAAAGAGTAGAGCGTAGTGAGAACTCCCGCAGGAGTGATTTTGAACACCGTTCCCCAGTCATTCGTGCCGCCGTCGATAGTTGTGCCGTAGAAGTTGCCGTCGCTACCCTGTATCAAACCAGCGTATGGGTTGTAGCCGTCGCTGCAATTGGATTGGTTGCAGAAAGAGTAGAGAGTGGTGAGAGTTCCTGCAGGGGTGATTTTGAACACCGTGCCGCCGTGATACTCGGTGGCATTAACACCACTGCCGCCAAACCAAGTTGTGCCGTAAAGGTTGCCGTCGCTACCCAGTACAATACTGCCCGGGGAGTCGCCGTCGCTGTCCGAGAAGGAGTGTATCGTGGTGAGAACTCCCGCAGGAGGGATTTTGAACACCGTGCCGAAGGCATTGGCGCCGCCATCGGTAGTTGTGCCGTAGAAGGTGCCGTCGCTACCCTGTATCAGACCAGCTCCTGGGTTGTAGCCATCGCTGCAACTGGATTGGCTGCAGAAAGAGTAGAGGGTGGTGAGAGTTCCCGCGGAAGTTATCTTGAACACTGTGCCGCCGTCACTCGTGCCGCCAAACGAAGTCGTGCCGTAGAAGTTGCCGTCGCTACCCTGTATCAGACCGGCGACGGGCTCCTCGCCGTCGCTGCAATTGGATTGGCTGCAGAATGAGTAGAGCGTGGTGAGAGTTCCTGCGGAGGTTATTTTGAACACTGTACCGAGGTTATTCGCGCCGCCATACCAGGTTGTGCCGTAGAAGTTCCCGTCGCTGCCCTGTATCAGACCAGCGACGGGCTCCTCGCCGTCGCTGCAATTGGATTGACTGCAGAATGAATGGAGTACCGATTCAGTGTAGCTGCCAGCGGCCGCGGCAGTGGAAAGTAGCAAGCCTACAAGCGATAGACCGAACGTAAGTACGAATACAATTGCGGCGACGACGATTCGTTTTCTCACGGATTTACGCTCCATAGAGCAGGAAGACCCGCTGGTTCGTTCCTCGCGACGCGGCACTGTGTAGGCGTCGTACGACTATCGCTCCAATGGTTGTACGAGCCGTTAACGGTAGCTTTTCTATACAAATAGACGCTAAGCGAGTCAATTGGATGTAATGTAACGCAATTTCATTGTTTAATTGGCAAAAAGCGGCAATGTAATCGTACGTGACCATACTCCCGCGGCGATGCGGAGGCGAGCGGAGGATGAGATACGGCGGCGCGGGCGGCGCGGCGCGACTCTTGCCGTTTTTGCAAGAGTCGTGACGCGCCGCCCCGGCTAGAGCATGTTGACGGGATCGATATCGATCGAGAGGCGGACGTCGGTGCGATCGAGAATCGGCGCGAGTTCGATGCGCGCGGCTTCGAGCACGCGGCGGATTTCGGCACGCGCACCCGACTTCAGCATCACCTGCCATCGGTAACGATTTCGGATCCGCTCGATCGGCGCCGGCGCCGGACCGAGCACGCGCACCGTCTCAGGCCGCGCGATCCGGTTCATAATCGCGGCACTCTCGGTGGCGATTTGCTCGACCGCGCGGCGGTCGGCACCCTCGATCCGAATCAGCGCCAGGCGCGCATAGGGCGGGTACATCAGCTCGCGGCGCAGCGTCAGCTCGCGGCGGATGAAGCGGCCGTAATCCTGAGCCTGGGCGGCGCGGATACTGTAATGATGCGGCGCGTAGGTCTGAATCAGCACGCGGCCGGCGACGTCGCCGCGGCCGGCGCGTCCCGCCACCTGGGTCAGGAGCTGGAAGGTGCGCTCGGCCGAGCGGAAGTCGGGGATGTTGAGCGCCTGATCGGCCACGATCACTCCCACCAAAGTGACGCCGGGGAAATCGAAGCCCTTGGTAATCATCTGCGTGCCGACCAGGATATCGACTTCGCCGCGCCGCAGCGCACTGAAGATGCGGCTGCGTTCGCCGCTGCGACGGCTGGTATCGGCGTCCATCCGCTCGATGCGCGCACCCGGCATCAGTTCCGCCAGCGCGGTAGCCAATCGTTCGGTGCCGAAGCCCTCGCCTTCGAGGCCGAAGCCGCGGCATTCGGGACACGATTCGGGCGCGGGCACGTGATGGCCGCAGTAGTGGCATCGCAGCGAGTGATCGCGCAGATGGAACGTCATGCTGACGCTGCAATTGGGGCACGAGATCACGGTGCCGCACAGGTGGCATTGGAGAAAATTGTGATAGCCGCGGCGATTGATGAAGACCAGGCTCTGGCCGCCCGCGGCCAGATTCTCGCGCAGCGCCGCGACCATCGCAGGCGAAAGCGGCGCGGGGCGGCGCGCGCCGGCCTCGGCGCCGCTTTCGCCGTCGCTTGCGGATGCCGGGGAGTCGCGGCCCGCGAGCTTGGCGAACTCCTTGCGCAGATCGATCACCTCGACCGCGGCCAGCGGGCGATCCTGCACGCGGCGCGGGAGTTCGAGGATGCGGTAGCGTCCGTTGCGGGCGTTGGCGAATGATTCCGCCGAGGGCGTCGCCGATCCCAGTATCACCGGACACGGACTGAATCCGCCCATCGCAACCGCAAGATCGCGCGCGTTGTAGCGCACGCCCTCCTCCTGCTTGTAGGCGGAGTCGTGCTCCTCGTCGACGATGATCAGGCCGATATCCTGGATTGGAGCGAAGATCGCGGAGCGCGGCCCGATCATGATTCGGGCCTGGCCGCTCAGCGCCGCGCTCCACGCCGACCATCGCTCGCTGACTTTCTGGCCGCTATGCGCCAGCGCAACCATCCATCCGAAGCGCTGGCGGAACGATTCGACGAGCTGATCCGCCAGCGCGATCTCGGGCACCAGAACCAGCACCTGGCGCCCGCGATCGAGACATCGCGCCGCCAGTTGCAGATAGACTTCGGTCTTTCCGCTCGCGGTTACGCCCCACAGCAGAAATGTCTCGAAGCGCGAGGCCTCGATCGCGGGGGCGATCGCTTCGAGCGCGGCGGCTTGCTCGGGGTTCAATTGCAACGCCTCGGAGGCGGCGGTCGATTCGCGCGCGGGCGCCTCGCGCACGAGATCGATCAAGCCGCGACCGGCGAGTATCTTGACCGCGGCCTTTGCCCCGGGGACTCGCGATTCGAGAGCTTCGAGTTCGATGCTCGCCGACGGCGCCGCTTTCAGTATCGCGAGGACGCTCTTTTGCCGGGCACCGCGAACGTTGGCGGTCGCGGCCTCGTCACGCAGGCGCACGACGGTCACGCCGGGCTCGCGATGGCGTCCGCGTATCGCGCTTTGGCGTTCGATCAATCCCTGCGCGGTCAGCGACGCCAGCGTGGCGTTGAGTTCCGAGTGCCCGGCGAGATTGCTCAACTGGCGCGCCGTCATCGGGCGCTTCGCGACGGCGTCGAGCACACGCCGCGCCGCCGCGCTGAAAGAAATCATTTCGAGCGGATTGGGTTCGCGCGCGAGCTTGATGTGGCTGCGCGCTTCGACCCTCATCGCGGCCGGGACCATCATCCGGTAGGCCTCGGCTAGCGGCGCCAGATAGTAGGAAGCCAGGAACGCGAGCAGCTCGCGATGGGCGCGATCCAACAGCGGCTGGGGCTCGAGCGCTTCGAGGATCGGTTTGAGCTCGGCGCCCGACGCGTCCAAATTCTCGCCCATCTCGACGACTACCGCGGTCATCTTGCGGCCGCGTATCGGCACCAGCACGCGATGGCCGACCTGGACGACGCCGGCGAGCGGCGCGGGAACCTCGTAGGTCAGCCGCGAGATGCCCTTGGGGGCGGAGATAACGATTACGCTCGCTTGCATCGCGGGAAGAGCAGCGGCGAGCGGCGCGGCCGCCCGAATGTCACAAAAGTGGCGCCGACGTTTCCGGCGTCAAAATATCCGCGCACGCTCCGCATCTGTCACAAAGCCACTGCCGCTATCGGCAAAACACGCTAGTCAGTTCGGATCGAATCGCAAGCCGACGATTCCATGTCCTCCAAAGTATGCCTACGAAGGACGCAATAACCATCATGGTAAGGACGTTTTTTTCGAGTATCGCAAGCGCCGCATGCCTGGCGGCGGTGTTGACGATCGGACTGGGCGGATTTTCGACTGCCGCATCGCAGGAGCCCGCCGCCGCGCGCGCGTCTATCGCGCATAACACGCTTCCGGGATTGGCGGGCGCCCGTATCCTGGGCGCGACGCCGCCGGGGCAGGAAGTTGATATTGCGATCGGCCTTAATATCGCGAATCCTGCCGCACTTGATAGCCTGATCGATGAACTGTACGACCCTGCGTCTGCGCGGTACCGTCAGTTCCTGACGCCGGCAGAATTTGCCGATCAATTCGGACCGAGCCGCAGCGATTACGAGGCAGTAGTCCAGTTTCTCGAACAAAGCGGGATGCGCGTGACCGCGGCGTACAATAATCGTCTCGTTATTGAGGCACGCGCGAACGTCGCGCAATTGGAGGCCGCGTTTGGCGTCAAGATCAACAACTACTCGCGCGCCGATCAGGAGTTCTTCGCCAACGATCGCGATCCGCAGCTTCCCGCGTCGATCGCGCCGATGGTTGCGTCGATAAGCGGCTTGGAAAACTACCTGACGTTGAAAAGCCACGTGCGG
>JBEKLA010000162.1:0-9730 GCA_050010455.1 Binataceae bacterium (SeqCode)
ACCGCTTGCGCCGCTCTCTCCTTCCCACGTCCGCGAGCGCCCAGCGGCCAGACCTTGTCGTTGTAGCAATCCAGTTCCAAGAATCTGCACATCCCGTCGCCATCAAATTGACCCCAGTCGAAATCAAGTACCGGGCAGGGGTCATGCCAGCAACGGACATGCGCGACGCCCTCATCCAGGCGCAAAGTCTGGGCACGCTACTGCAAGCCCTCTGGATTCAACCGCCGACTACCGATCTGTGGCGGACGTGCGCAGGCGCGTTGCTGGCGCAATTTCTCGATTTTGGATTCCGGATTTACGCCGCCAATTGGTTACACGGGCACGAGCCCGGCGAGTGGGCGACGGCCCATCAGCAGGTGATGCAGGACGTGCTTGAGAGCTCTGCCAGTATCACAGTCAACACGGCCGGACGACTCATCGTATTCGATGCCTCGGCCACAACTACCGCCGCGGACCTGGACGGTGACCAACGGTCCGACACCATCATCATCTCGCAGCAGGACGCCCGTGCCCTGTTGACTGGCAGCAACAACGTCGCGCCTGCGGCGGACTCCGCAGTTGCCCAGCTCGACTTTTCGTTTCCAGGATGCGGTACACCTAACCCGACCACGATGCCACCCGCACCGACACCAGCGGATTCACTGCCTGGCCTCAGCCAAGTGCAACCTGTTGGCAGTCAGTCGAGCCCTGAAACAACTCTCGAACAACCCGTCGCACCTCCCCAACCGACAGGCCCTGTACCTCCGCCGACTCCGCCCGGCGTGGCAGTGCAGCCGCCATTCGCACCGCGCGTCCCCGCCGAGGTTCGTCAACGGGTTCGTGACGCCTTCGAGGGCTTTGTAGGCAATGAGCCGGCAGTATCCCGCTTGTCCAACGACCTCCTTCGCGCATTGATCGAGCAACCCCCGCACTTGGCCAAGAACTACCTCTTCACGGGTCTACCGAGCACCGGGAAGACGGAGCTTGCGCGGCGAATGGCGCGAGCGCTCGCCCTTCCGTTTATCAAGCTAGATGGCCGGGGCGTATCCAGCAGGGACAAGCTTTTCGAGCTTGTCAACGGGGAGCTTCGTTCCCACAACATCACCGCTTCCCAAGTCGGGCAACAGGTGGGGCTCCCAGTGCTGGAATATCCGCCGTTGATCATCTTCATAGACGAGGTTCACCTTGTTCCGCGGGGGCTCCAGGAGTCCCTCTTGACGATGCTTGAAGCTGCGGACAGGAGCGTCGTGTTGTCCAACCATGTGGCCCGAGTGCAGCGCGCGACCTTTCTCTTCGCGACGACAAGGGTATCGGACGTCGATGCGGCCTTCGCCAGCCGTTGTGACGAAATACAGCTGCGGGAATACACCGAAACCGAGGTTGCCATCATCCTTCGATGGAAGGTTCCCCATGATGATTGGCCTGAATCCGTATACAAAACCGTCGCACGGTTGGGCCGATGCGTTCCACGCACCGCGATCCAATTGGCCGAGGCGCTCGAGACCGCCGTGCTAGTTTCCGAGCAAGAAAAGGCTCTGCCAAATCACCTGGAAGACGTTCGACGCGCCAGGGAAATCGACGCGCGGGGGCTCACACGGATGGACTTCGAGTACCTCTCCATCCTCGAACGGGCGCCCGGTCCGGTAGGCGAGCAAAATATTCTCAACCTGATCCGAACGGTCGATAAGGACCGCATCTTAAACGAGGTTGAGCCATTCCTAGTTAGGCATGGTTTTATAAAGCATGGGCCGCGTGGACGCCAGTTGACGAACGAAGGGCGAGAGTATCTGCTCTCGCATCGTGCCAGGGGCCAAGCCTCACTATGAGCGCGGCGTCCGGGCGGATCGAGGCGCGATTGACGCGCCACGCGTGGCGTGTCTGCGCCTTCCAGCGGTCGATCCTGACCTGGTTTCGCCAAAAAGGCCGCACGTTCCCCTGGCGCGATAAATCCGCCTCGCACTACCTTCTGGCTATCGCTGAGATGCTTCTGCAACGAACGAGAGCCGAAACCGTCGCGGGCTTTTTCCCACGTTTTGCCAAGCGGTTTCCTGGATGGAACCAACTGGCACGCGCAAGCGACGAAGAACTGCAAGCGTTCTTAGAACCCATAGGTCTTTGGCGGCAGCGCGCAGACTCACTTCGCGCGCTCGCGCGGGAGATGCAGTCGCGAGGGGGTCAGTTTCCCGCAACGCGTGACGAAATCGAGGAGCTACCTGGTATTGGACAGTACATTGCGAGCGCCATGCTGCTTTTCTGCCATGGCTTACGGGAGCCGCTGCTAGACGTTAACATGGCGCGAGTCTTGGAGCGCTGCTTTGCCCCGCGCAAGCTGGCGGACATTCGATACGACCCTTGGCTTCAATCGCTCGCGCGCCGCGTAACCAATCACAAGCAGTCCATCGAGATCAACTGGGCCATTCTCGACCTCGCTTCGAAGGTCTGCTTGACCCGCCGACCGACTTGCAACGTCTGTCCTCTCCGCGCCTGCTGTCGCTACGCCAAAATAAACCGGATGAGTCCGAGTCCAGCGCGCCGCTGAAACGCAGGGTTCCCGGCCGTAAGGGAATGAGGTACACTGAGAGGGCTGGGTTGACGATGAGGCGACTTCACACCCCAGTTACAAACTGTGACGGTGTGCAGGGATATCTATGCCTGTTCCATCAAGAAACGCCGCGGGGGATTCGCCCAGTTCCGTATTTGAGCCACGCTAAGCTGGGATCCGAGCTGGGCGAACATTCGATCGAGGAGAATTGTAGCACGGTTTGCCAAACTCTCCGCTAATTCGGCAGAAGGAGTTGTAACGTAATGGCCGAGAAGGTTGCGACCGCTGTCGAGCCTTGAAACAAGTTCCGACAACTCGCTGGAATCGTCAAAAATAACCTTTCCAATGCGCGCAGAACCGCAAGCGGCTAGTAACGCAAGACAGACACCGCTCAACGGCTCGCTTTCTGGCGGGAACTCGAAGGGGGAAATTGGATTTTTCCACCAGCCGTCGATCTCCGACTCGGAGATGCCTTTAAACGCCGCTCCGGTCGCCGGGAGTTTCAGCACTATGCTTACGTAGTGACGGAGGACATCCTCCACCAAGGGAATAGCGGTGTATGCGGCGGTTACTGGATTGGGATCCTGTGCCACGGCTGCAACCCTCAAGGCGAGTCGAATGACCAGGTCTTCCGCCTGCTCCAGATCCGCGTTCTGAGCGGTCTTCTGTCTCTGTTCTTCATGGCTTCTGGAAATTCTGATCCAATGCTTGAACTCGGTTTTACTCGCTTCCTCACGGCACAGCGCAGCCGCCTCCGTGGCCAACTGCTTCACACGTGTCCATTTTACCTTAGGTCCGAAATACAGACTGCGGGGAGAGTCCCCGAATACTTCAGCCATCATGTCGGCCGCGTATCGGAGAAGTTGGGTTGCCCGGCTAGGAGAAGCCTTAAGCGTTGACATGCAAGCCTTGTAGTCGTTGGCCTGATACAAAAGAGCAGGGTCCACCTCATCGTGCGCTGTCTTCCTCATCAGTTCGACAGCTTTTCGGCCTAAGGGTTCGCTTCGAAGACAGGGAGGGTCGGCACCATCCCTCAAAAGTAGAAAATTCCAGCGGTGGCTAGCCACAAAGTTTCGGTCGCTTCGAGAAGCTGTTCCCAGATGCATCCTAGCGGCTGCTTCAACCAGCCTTTGGCCCAGGTCGTCTTTGTCGTAAGCAAAAAGCCGGCTAAATGCAGAGGGCAATTGATCGGCCAGCTCCGTACGAAAGACACGAATATCCGGGTCGCGCCTCCCCAGCTGCATGGCTATGGCGGCCGCTTTTGCGAAGGCCGCTCGGAGACCGCCTGATAGCTCATATGCTGCAGACAGGTAGGCGCGGCCGAGACGGTCGGTGACGTCGAATCTATATTGGTTTACCCACTTTTCTTCGGCCTCTTCAGGCGTCAACGGTCCTATCGTGAGACGCGAATGGAATTGCCCGTAGTCCGATGTGAAAGAGGCGTCAGTACTGAGCCGGCGTTCGTAAAGCCCCTCATACGTGAGTGCGGAGCAATTCAAACTGACTAACAAGTCTTCTTGCTCAAGGCTCCGCATCGTTGCCAGCAGCTCCGGAGACATCCGCCCGAACAGCTTGTCGAATCGGCGAACGACGGCTATCCGCCTTTCTGCGGTCTGCGCAACACACTCGCTGAAGAACGCGTTCAGCTCTTGAGCCGGTTCCCACTGAGAAGTTCTAGACAAAGGTTTCCATCTTTCTTCAATCACGGCGTCTTTCGCGGACCATTGCTTCACCAGAGCTTCGACGAGCTGGGCATCATCTTTGGCGGCATCTCCGGTCACGACTGCGCTTCGACTTACCAACCATGGGTCTTTCGAAATCTCGGCCTGGATACGTGCGACGAAGTCTGGTTGCTCATCACAGCCCGGTGGGATCTCCACCAAGCACGACCGCGAAGCCTTATGCTGCAGACCTGATATTACGCGCTCCAAAACGTTCTGCAGCGTCAGCGGGATGGTCACGCTCGGCCCCCAACAAGAGCAGCTAACTGCGCATTCTCGCGCTCGAATTCGACTTCTAGGTTCACCCGAAGGCGCTCACCCAGGATCGGATACCGAAGGCCCCAAAGCCCCCGATCGTCCGCTACTATCAATGCGGCGTCTTTGAGCTGGTGTCGCACTTTCAACCAAGCATCGTGTGACCGAAGCGCGAGAAGACGGTCCACGACCGTGCTCCACGTGGCCAACGGCCTTTCGAGCGTTGTGTGTCGAGCAAGTTGCAACAACAGCAAATTAGCACTCACCCGATCTATAGGTTCCAGTGACGCGATCACTTGAAGCGGCTGGCGAACCAGCTGTGGGACATCGGGTAAATCACCTTGGAGGACTTCGTTGCGCAGTAGCCTGGTCACCGCGTTGACCACCGTGCCGCGGCTAACGTTTCGTCTGCGCGTAAGGTAGGCTGCCGCGCATGCTACAAGTCTCATAAACAAGGGATGCCCCCCGGTTATTCTGATCACGTCATCAAGAACCTGTTCGTTGAATTTTAGCCTCCCGTTGAGTCCATCCGGGGCGACGATCAGCCGAGCTGCAGCGCGTTGACCTGGTTCGTCAAAGCATTTGAGCTGAAGGACCGTCGCAGACCCGTAGAGTGCATTTCGTGGGTGGTCGATCAAATGTCGCATCAAATCGGAACCGGCAACAATGATCCCGAGATCTTGTTCCTCCGTCGCTGCGCGACGAAGCTGGTTTGTCAGTTCTTCAACGTCTTGCTGGCTACCTTTTCGGTAGTGTTCCAGCAGCTTGTCGAATTCATCAAAAAGTAGGACCACGCGCTCGACTTTGCCTTGGCACAGATTACGAATGTTGGAGAGATACTGTCGCAGGCGCATCAAGAAGCTGGTCCCTTCGAAGTCCTCGCCCAGCCTTCCAGCGAGCTCGAGCTTCTGGTGTTGCACCCTTGACACCGCCAGCATCTCTCGAAAGAAGCGGTTCTTGGGGTCGTACAGTATCGAACTCCAGATGTGTTTCAGAAAACGATCGAGGAATGGCCGAGACGCCTCACTTAAACTGAATTCGTCCACTGGTATTACCAGGAACAAGGTTTTGGACCCCTTGCGCGAAGTGACGCAGTGGCGACGCCTCAATTCGTCAAGAAGAGAGGTTTTGCCTAAGCGACGCGCGCCGTACAGGACAACGGCCCCTGGGTTTTCACGAGCCACACATCGCTCAAGTACCGCAAGCTCCTCGTCGCGGCCGACAAAAGCAGGTACGGTTACGGGCCGGCCGTCGTAGCCGCGATAGATCTCCAAGAGATTATCCACCGCGATTGGTTCAAAAGCTTCTTCTCTGGTGGCGAGTTCAACGGAAAACCGCTCGACATGATCAACCGTCCTTCCACTGGCGGTTTCACCTTTGAGATGTAGCGTCAGGATGGATGCCGCACGTTCGTCTCGTGGACGAATGACGTATTCTAGCTCCCGCGGCTCGAAGAGAAGTTGTTCGCGTGTTACCTCTTTGGCCGCGCGATCGAAATCTGCGCAAACGAAGTCGGGGTCTGGTAAGAGTTCAAGCAATAGCGACAAAGGAGGGTCGCTCTCATCGGGGACTACCTGCACCACGAGGCTGTAACAGCCCGGGGTTTCGTGTGGCTCTAGGATCTTTGGAACCTCAAGACCAACCTCACTCCGGCCTTGCTGTAAACGAGCGACGATTCTGGCAGCGAAGTCTCTAAAAGCACGATCCCTGAGGCCCTCAGCGATCGTGCGATAGTTCTGTAAAATTGCCGCTCGCAGCTTCGGAGATGTTTCGGAACGCTCCCGGGCAGCCAAAGCGGATAGGGATGACAGATATTTTCTATACGTACCCGAGTATTCGAATAGTCGGTTTAGTGCACGTTCCTCCCGGACATCATGAAGCAGGCTAAGGAGCGCGGTTCGACCTCGACGAGTGGCGTCGCCTAAGTTACGCACCGACTCCCAGAGAAACTCGGCTAGCTGGGTGTTGGCGACGCGAATCAGGTTTGTGAAACGTTCGCGAGGTTCGGTACCGGCGGGCATGTCCGAAAGTTCAACAAGAAGAGAGACTAGCTCGTCGGGCGCCCCTTTTGTGGCCTCAGCCCGACCTGGAGGTGCAAGTGCTTTCAACAGCCAAGTTAGTAAGTGTATCTGCTCGAGACCATGCGCCCTGTCGAGAATCCTAGGATAGTTTTTGAAGATGAGGCCTAGAGCATGGAGGTCAGCGCCCGGGTAATTCAATTTGTGCGTTTGGACACCTGACCAAGCCGCCATGGCGAGCAGCGGCGTGAGTTCTTTGTCAGCTCCGTTGTTGCGAGTCCAAAGCCAAGCGGCCTGGCACAGTTCCAAGGCCTCGGGGTACTTGCCTTGGCCAAACGTGAGGTATGCATCTTGGACGGTCTTGCCCGAACCGGACGGGACTGCGGGCAAGGCTTGCATGAGGAACTCCTCGATCCTTGTGAGGAGCGGGTCGGTCGCGGAAAATTCGCTCGGAGCCAGAACGGGATGAACCGTTATCGGCTCCTCGTTAGCTAACGACGGTAGCTGAAGCAATTTGCGCTCTTGGAAATGTAGGTGATACTGAGATGGCGTCGACTGGGGAAGATCAAAGAGCAGGTTCAGCGCTATCGCGTCCGGCGCGTGCCTCGAAGCAAAAGCTTCAATCTCAAGAGGCAATCTTTCCGCGAGTGCATTTGCTAGTTCCTGGATCTTTCCAAACGTTACATCTCGTTCATCGAGTCCTCGCAGGATAGACCACCACTCACGCGTGACGTTTAAGAGATTTTCGATGTAGATGTCGAGTTCGTCAGCAGTGCGCGCATCTGGCCACCGGTCCGGACGATCCGTGTCTCGAACGACGCCTCTTACGGCACGGCGCACGGACTCCGGTACACCAGTGACGTCAAGCTCCGACAGCCGAACCAAGTAACGTCGCCTCCGCGCCTCTCTCTGTTGAATGCGTCTGACAAGGGCTTCTGCATCCTCGACACTAGCGTGACTAGGGAGATTGTCACCGGCAGCAGCCGCCCATTCTCTCAGGTGGTTCAGACGACGATGTTGTTCGTCGACCGAGGCGCGAATTTGTTGTTCGAGTCCGGATAAATTGTTAGCCAAGCCCTGTAACTTTTGGCCGGCCTGATCAATCTCGGCCTTATCCAGACAAGCCAGAGCATCGAACAGAGCGGCCTCTGCTTGCGCCAGAAGAGGTCGAAGAGCCGAAGGAACTTCTCCGGATGAAAGATTCCGAATTCTTGTGTCGAGGTCCTCGCACCATTTTTCGAGGCTTTGCTGTTTCTTTAACAAATCCTCGGCTTGGGCTATGCGCGCGGAAATTTCCTCGCCGGCGAATTCCGGAAAAGATCCCGCTTGGAAAGCCGCTTCAAATTCGCCGCACTCAATTAGAGATTCGATAATTTCGATGGCAGATTTGCGGTCACCGACGATGAACTTTGCTATTCCGTCTTGTAGGAGATCCTTCCATCGGAGGGCTCCGCGTAAGTGAGTCACCCACGACCGCTCGGAAAATGGCGTTGGTTCTAGCCACGAAGGCCATGGTGCAGAACTCGCTCCGGAAGCTGAGGCGCCTTTCGGTGCTTGGAAAAGAGTGTCACTCGAAGGCAACTCACCAAAAAAGGCGAGCGTGGGCTGAGGCCAGGTCCCGTGTCGGAGAGACGCAAGCACCTCCGCGATTCTATGTTCAAGCCACTCAATGCTGCCGACCTCGGGGCGAAGGTAAGCAGCCTTTTCGGAAGACTGAGGCAGATGGTTGATCGACTTGCGAAGCTCGTCTAGCTGCCCCTCTTCGATCGCCGCTACTGAAGAATGAGCCGCCTTCGTCAGTGCGACTTCTTGATCAACCCACTTGCGCAATTCCTCAAGATTTGTTTCGACATACCTTCGCAGGCTGCTCAAATGATCGTGTCGGAGGTCTCGCTCGCCGCCGAAGGTTTTTAGCACTTCATCCTCGAGGCTGCCTGATTTCCACGCGCGTTCCAACCGGATCAACTCGACCTGAACAGCTCTAACGTCGCGATTCCGCACGTTGGGTGCGAGGGGCTTGAAAAATTGAACTGACGCTATGCTTCTGAGGTGAAAAAAGTGCCCACGCATATTGGTGGGGTTCTCAAGCCTATCGGCTAGGTTGTCTGCAGTTTGCCTTCGGGAGGACTCCAGGGCCTCCAGAATTTCATCTGTAGTCCTCTTTGCGCTGACATCAATGAGAGCCTGTAGAACGGACGCGAAATTCTGGGTGCGCCAATACAGCTTGTGGAGGGCAGCAAAGAGTCGATGCAAGCGTTCGCCCACGACTCGTGCTCGATCGCTCCAACCACCTTCGTAGCCCCAAATGTCGAGAAAAAAGAATGGCTCCTGTCGAGCGATCGACTCTCGGAAAGTTGCTAACACCAGGAGGCGGGCGATTCGCTCATCTCGATCTGAGAGAAGGCGATGAGCTTCATCTTTAGAGAGGTAGGATACGGCCTCTTGAACCAAGTCGACGTCGTCCCCTGTGTCCGCGCGGCAAAGAAAATCGAAGAGCAGATCACGAAGCGAATCATACATGCCGGTTTCTTCAAGCAATCTAAAAAGCAGGGGAGCTAGCGGCTCCAACTCTTCGTCGATCTGCGAACGGCGCAGTAAGACGATCAAGACTTCTTCATCAAGTTGGGCGAGCGCCTTAGACTCTCTGGGTGACGCGCAATCGGACAGCCGTAAACGCAATGACTCAAGGTAAGCATTCCATCGGTGCACCTCTGACGACCAGGCGTCGAGTTCCTGAGATCGCTGCCGAAGAAAAGGGCCAACCATCTGAAGCGGCATAGATTGGCGGTTACCGCTGGGGGAAGAGGGTTCCTTTCCGATAAATTTGCCGAGTGATGCACGCTTCGTTGCAAGATTATCCAACAGATCGAAAATCTCGCTTACGGTCTCGTCCTCGGTATCTAGCCAACTTGCAGCCTTCCGAGCGTCGTTCCCTCTGAGGTCCCCAAGCAATGCCGAGATGCCTTCCTTTGCGAGTTTCGAAACAAGTTCTTCGGTGGTCGTGGCTAGTTCGCGAATGATCTTTCGTTCCGCGTCCCCGAGTGCGGCTTCGCTAGCCTCTTCGGCCGACAGTGCTCGATTAAAAGCTTCCCGTTCACAACGAAGGGCGCCACCTAACGCACGGCGATGTGACTGGGTCTTTTCGATTTGCTCAGCTAAGCTTGTTAGCATCGCATGCCGCACTCCGGCGTCGGCGCTTGTCCGAGGTTCAGCGT
>JBEKLA010000163.1:0-9667 GCA_050010455.1 Binataceae bacterium (SeqCode)
CTCCGCGGCGAAAAGCCCTCGCATATCATCACGCCCGCGATCCATCTTTCCAAGGAAGATATCGGCGAGCTGTTCAAGACCAAACTCGACGTGCCCTACACGCCCGAGCCCGCCGCGCTGACCGCGATCGCGCGCGAGCGCTTGCGCGCGAGCTTCCTGCGCGCCGAGATGGGCGTCACCGGCGTCAACTTCGCGATCGCGGAGACCGGCACTTTGGTCCTGGTCGAGAACGAGGGTAACGGCCGCATGACCTCCACGATGCCGGAGACGTTCGTGGCGGTGATGGGGCTCGAAAAGGTAATCCCGCGGCTCGAAGACCTGAGTCATTTTCTCGAAATCCTCGCGCGCACCGCCACCGGACAGAAGCTCACGACCTACACCAGCTTCATCAACGGGCCGCGCCGCCCCGGGGAACTCGATGGCCCGCGCGAGATGCACGTCGTCATCCTGGATAACGGGCGGAGCCGGATGCTCGCTGATCCCATTCTGCGCGAAGCACTTTATTGCTTGCGATGCGGCGCCTGCCTGAACGTGTGTCCGGTTTTCGACCGAATCGGAGGGCATGCTTACGGCTCGACTTATCCGGGACCGATCGGTTCGATCCTGAGTCCCGAGCTGTTCGGCAAGTCCGCCAATCATCTGCCGTTCGCGTCTACCCTGTGCGGTGCATGCAGGGACGTGTGCCCGGTGAAGATCGATATCCCGCGAATCCTGCTCCATCTGCGCGCCCGCGCGAGCGCCGACGGCCAGTCGATTCGATGGCCGTGGTCGGCGGAGCGGGCGCGGGGCGGCGCGAAACGGTTCGCGCGCCTGGCGCGCCATCCGTGGATGGCGCGGATGGTCGGCCGGATGGCGGGACTCGTGCTGAAGCCATTCGCGCGCAATGGTTATCTCCGCCGGATGCCGCCTCCTTTCAACGCCTGGACCAAGGAACGCGATTTTCCGCTGCCCCATTCCAGGCCCAGACCGGCGGACGTGAGCCGCCCGCCAGGCGCATGAGCGAGTTTCAAAAGCTTCTTGCCGACGTCAAGACGGCGCTCGAGCACGGCGCCGCCGAGCGGCCGCATCCGGTTGAGGACGCGGCGGCGGCAGTTCCGATGACGCACGTCGCCCGCCGCGCGGCACTTGGCTCCAAGTTCGTGCGCGAGTTGACAGCGGTCGCCGGGCAAGTGATCGAGGTCGGCTCCGCGGGCGACGCGGTCAAGGAAATCGTCGAGCTGGCGCGACGTACCGGCGCGAGGTCGGCAGTGAGCGGCGAGCCGCTTGATACCGGCCTCAGCCGTATCGATGCCGAGCTGCAGCGGCTGGGCGTCGAGGTCATCTGCACCGGACCCGTCGCCAAGGACGACTTCGCCCCGATGCGTGCGCGTATCGCGCGCGCCGATCTCGGCATCATCGAAGCCGATTACGCGATCGCGGCCACCGGAACGATCGCTGTGATCGCGAATGCGACCCGGCCGCGATCGGTTTCGCTGCTGCCTCCTACCAGCGTTTTTATCCTCCACATCGATCGGATCGTCTCTGACCTGGCGGCCCTGATGCGCACGATCGGTCCGGAGAAGGTCAGCGATAATCCGCTGGTGCTGATCACCGGACCGAGCCGAACCGCGGATATCGAGAAACGAATCGTGCTCGGGGTCCACGGCCCCAAGGATCTTTACGTCGTGCTGATATGGCCCAAAGATGAATAACGCCGTGAGAAATCTGCCGGGAGGCGTGCGATGACCGCCGTCACGCTTTTCGCGACCTGCCTTGGCGAAATGATCTTCCCGGAAGCGCCGGCCGCGGCCGAGACGGTGCTGAAACGCTTGCGGCTCAATGTCCGCCGCCTGCGCGGCAGCTTTTGTTGCGGCCAGGCCGCGTTCAACGAAGGGATGCGCGACGAGGCACTGGCGTTGGCGCGACGCTTTTTGAAATCGTGCAAGCCCGGCACGCCGATAATCGTGCCGTCGGGATCGTGCACCAGCATGCTGCGGAATTTCTATCCCGATCTGCTCGCCGCCGAGCCGCGATTACTGGAACGGTACAAAGCGCTGCGCCCGTGGATTTTCGAATTCTCCGAATTCCTGGTCAACGTGCTCAAGGTGACCGACGTCGGCGCCCGCTTCGAACGCCCGGTCGCGTATCATCCGTCGTGTCATCTGATGCGCGAGCTGAACCTGAGGCGCGAGCCCGAAATCCTGCTGGGCGCGGTCAGCGGAATCAAGCTCTGCGAGCTCAAAAACAACACCGAGTGCTGCGGATTCGGCGGGCTGTTCTCGGTCAAGTTCCCGCATATCTCGACCGCGATGCTCGACGACAAGCTCGCGTGCATCAAGGCAAGCGGCGCCGAAGTGGTGGTCGCAAACGACGCCGGATGCCTGATGCAGATCGGCGGCGGCCTGCATCGCCAGCAGGCCGCGATCGAGACTCGTCATCTCGCGGAAATCCTTGCCAGCAAATGAAACGAGTGATGCCGCGTATTGATCTTCGCCGAGGCTGACGCGGCGCGGCTGGTGTCGATCAGCCGGTTTGCGGCACACCGATCGCCACCATCAGCAGCGGGCTCTTGCCCTCCGCGTGCGGCGAAAAGAATCGGGTGGTGTCGTCATCATAAAAAGTGAGACCGGTGGCTCCGTGTTCCATCGAATAGGCCGCCAGATATGCGTTGCCGCCGAGAATCCCCGCTTCCAGATGGGCGTCGCGATAGCCGCGATTACCGAGCGTCTTGAGGGCGCGTTCCAGATCCGCCATGTAGCAGACCAGCACGCTGGCGTCGGCGCCTAGATCCTGTTCGAGGCAGAGATAGCCGGCTTGGCCGCGAAAATCGCCGGCCTTCAGCAGGTCAAACGATTGCCGTTCGCGCGAATAGTAATATGCGCCCGGCTCCAGTCCGTCGACCGCGTTGACGATAAGGTAGGTATCGGTGAGCCGCGGGAAGTCGGATCGCGGTCGGCCGCTGGAAAGAGCCATGATCGTCCCAAGCACGTCGCCTTCCATCGATTCGCGCGCGAACACACGCGTCGAGCCGCGCCGCAGGATCGTCGCGCCGAGCCCGGCCGAATTTACCGGCTCAATCGCTCCGACCTGGCGCGAGATCAGCGTCGGCGCAGCAGGCTTCACGTCGAGATTCGCCGCCGCGACACGCCGCGCCTCCTCGATCGTCAGCAGCTTGGATGCGCGATTCATCTTCACCAGATCGTCGTAGGTCGTTTCCTTTTCCGCGAGGGGAACCGTTTCGAGCTTAAGCGGCTCCGGTTCTCGCGCGGATTGCGCTGGCGTCGAGGCTTTTCCAATCGCGACCACGCAAACCATCCCCTCGCGTTCGCCGTCGATCCCAATTAATCGCTCCAGGTCCGAATCGACGAACGCGGTCAGCAGCTCGGCTTCGAGGCCCTCGGCAGAGGCGGCCGCGAACAGATTGGCGAGCATGGTGCCAGCGTCCCAGAAACAGTAGCGATAGGCGCGCGCCCGATACTTCCATGTGCTGCGCCAGAAAATCGCGCTCAGGATCACTATCGCGCGCGCGTCGCGGACTGTGTCGTTCATCGCGCACGCAGCCGCGATCGTTGAGCGCCAATCGCCGTTGCGTAGTCCTCGCAATTTCAGATCGGCGGACGAGAAATGATAGAGCCCGGCTTCGAGCCCGTCGACCTCGCCGCTGGCGACATAAATTTCGATCGGATAAAGCGCGCCGGCAGAAGCTGCCGCGCGAAAATGATATTGCTCGCCTCCAACATTTCGATGCCGCGTGAGGCCGCCCGCGCAAAACAAAATCCGGCCGAGCGCCGCCAGGTCGAGCGCCGCTGTGGTCGTGCCGCTAGCGCCGCCGGCGATCGCTTCCAGGGTCGGTTCCGCGGATAGATTCAGGTCGCGCGGCAGCGCCAATGCTCCCGCTTCAGGATAGATCTTGTAAGGGAGCGGCTTGTTGTCCCAATCCAGCGAATAGCCGCCGCCGCGCACGCTGGTATACGAATGTTTCGTCACCTCGTGGTAGGTGCGCGCCGCCTCGATGTCTTCGTTGGCCAAGCATTCCCCTCCGATTTCGCGCCGCTGATAACGCCATCATACAGCCGGCGCGAGCGCATCGGAACGAAAAAGCTCACGCCGCTAGATTTGCGGCCAGCTGTTATTCCACGGGCGCGCCTGCTCGTAGGCGTATGACGCCTGCAACACGAGGTCGTCGCGATGGCGCTCGGCGACGATCTGCAGGCCGCACGGCAATCCCGAATCGGTCATGCCGGCGCGGACCGAGGCGGCGGGATGGCCACTCATGTTGAATGGATAGGTGAACATCACCGCGGCGATGACATCCGGCAGCGGCTTGCCGTCGATCTCGCTCGGCGGCGGACCGCCAGCGGCGAAGGCTTCGCTCGGCAGGGTCGGCGTCAGCAGCAGATCGTAGCGTTCGAAGACGCGCTGGCACCATCGATTAAGCTCGGCGCGCTTGCGCTGAACGGCCGCGACCTTGTCCCATCCGAATTGCGCCGCCGATTCAGCGCCGGCCAGGAACGCGCGTCCGAATTCGCCGCGATGCTTCTCGATTAGATCGAAGACCCACGCATACATGCAAGTCGCCTCAAAGCGCATCCAGTCGGGACCGATCTCCGGCACGTTATCATCGAGCACGTCGACCGAGCAGCCCATCTGCTTGAAGGCATCGACGGCTTTGGTGACTTCGCGCATCACGTCGTGCTGCACGATCGCGTGGCCAAAGTCCGGATGGAAAGCGACGCGGGCGTTGCGCGGAAATCGCTCCAGCATCGCGAGATACGAAATCCCCGGATGCGGCAGCGATTCGTAATCGGACGGATCGTAGCCGACGGCCGCGTCCACATACATCGCCGCGTCGCGCACAGTGCGGGTGAGCGGACCAACCACGAGCGTATCGGTCCAACCCGCGATGCCGAGCATCGGCGACAGCGGAATCCTGCCACGCGACGGCTTGAATCCGAAGCACCCGGTGTAGCTGGCCGGGATGCGAATCGAACCGCCGGCGTCGGAGCCGGTGGCGAGCGGCACCATCGCGGCCGCGATCGCCGCGCCACTGCCGCCCGACGAGCCGCCCGGCGTCCGCTCCGGATTCCAAGGATTGCGCGTGACGCCGAACAGCAGGTTGCGGGTGAACCCGGTGCATCCGAATTCGGGCGTGTTGGTCTTGCCCACCACGATCGCGCCCGCCGCTTTCAAACGCGCGACGTGAGCCGAATCGGCTTCGGGCATATGATTCTTGAACGGCACCGAACCGAACGTCGTCGGCAACCCAGCGGCGTCCTCGAGATCCTTCACTCCAAGCGGCAGGCCGGCGAGTGTTCCGACCTCTTCGCGCCGCGCCAGCTTCTCGTCGAGCGCGTGCGCCTCGGCCATCGCCTGATCGGCACGCAAAGCGCAGAAGGCGTTAACCTTCGGATTGATCGCCGCGATTCGCGCGAGCGTCGCTTCCATCAGCTCACTGGGCTTGACTTGACGCGCGCGAATCAGGGCGGCTAGTTCGAACGCGGACTTGCGATAGAGTTCATCGGCCATCGGCTTAAACCTCGCACAGACTCTTACTACGCTTGCGGCCCGATGCGAAAGCGCGCGAGTTGAGCCATCTGTTGCCAGCCTGTAATAATCCGCCTCGCACCGATGACGGATCGCGCTATCGCCGCTGCCCCTGCCCCTTCGCCCGCAGGCAGATCATCCGTCGCGACGAACGCGACGGTCGCGGCGCTGAGCCGCCCCTGGGTCGTGGCGCTGCTATCGGCGGCGGCCCTGATCTACGCGGTCGGCATGCTTCGCAGTGTCCCGCGAGGCTTCGATCGCGCCGACTTCAGTTGTTATTACCTGTGGGGACTTGCCGCGCGCGACAATCTGAATCCCTACACAGCCGACTACGAACCGATGGCGGCGGTGCTTCATCTATATACGCAGGGGATGGATCACGCCGACTATCCGCCGACGTTCATATTGTTGTTCGAGCCGCTTGCCGCGCTATCGCCGCGCACTGCGTACCGGATTTGGATCGGCCTGAACGTCGCCGCGCTGGCCGCGTCGCTGTTTCTATTGCTGGGCAAAGATTCGGGTCTCGATCTGCGGATTCGGCTGATACTCTCCGCGCTGGCGATTTTCTACTATCCGCTCACCGTTCATTTTCATTGGGGCCAGCCTCAGCTCATCCTGTTGTTGATGCTGTTGCTGGTGCGCCGATGGCTGGAACGAGGCCGCGAGGCGGCAGCCGGTGGCATGCTCGCGATCGCCGGTCTGATCAAAATCTTCCCGCTCTTCATGGTTGGATACTTGATGGCCGCGCGGCGATGGCGCGCGGTGTTCCTGACGGCGGCGGCGATGGCGATCGGAGCGGCGGCGACCGTGATCCTGATCGGGCTTCCCAGCAGTATCGCTTTCGTGGCGCGGCTTACTAACGTCTTTAGCGGCGGATGGCTCGCGGCGCATCAGAAAGCGGATTCGGTCGAACTGGTATCGCTTGGCACTTTCGTTTCGCGCATTTTCGTCGGCGTGACTGGCGCGCGTCCCGGTTCCGCGCTCGACATCGGACGGCCGATCGCGGTCGTGATCGCCGCGCTTGCGCTGCTGTTCGTCACGGCTCGCGCGACGCGCGCGAAATCCGCCGACCGCAATCGCGATCGTAGCTGCTTCGCGTTGTGGATTGTAACGACGATCCTGCTATCGCCCACCGCCTGGATTCATTACATGGTCTTGCTATTGGTGCCGTACGCGGAGCTGGCCGCGGCGGCGAATCGCGGCGAGGCTTCGCGGCGCGCTTTATGGATGGGCGGCGCGAGTTACGTGCTGACTCAGCTCTCGCCCGGCGTTTTGACCGCGCTCAGCATCCTGCCCGCCGCCGTTGTTGGCCCGCTCGCGTGGAGTTGGTTCCCCTGCCTCACGCTTCTCGCCTACGGGTCGGCTTACTGCCTCACGGTCGATTGAAATCCCGGCCCGATCTCACGGCGCCGCGTCGTAGGCGCTGAGACGCGCGAGGCGTTCGCGATGGAACACGGGCGATCCGAACATCGATTCGTTGAAGCGCGCGCGCTTGAACCACAGATGGATGTCGTGCTCCCAGGTGAAGCCGATGCCGCCGTGCATCAGCACCGAGCGGCCGGTGGCGCGGGTATAGACGTCCGAGAATCGCGCCTTGGCCATCGCGGCCGCGCGCGAGGCCTCGGCGGGCAGCGCTTCCTGCGCGTAGGCGGCGTACCACAGCAGCGATCGCGCCGGTTCGAGCTCGGCCACGATATCGGCGGCCAGATGCTTGAGCGCCTGGAATGAACCGATCGGCCGGCCGAACTGCTCGCGGATCTTCGAGTACTCGACCGCCATCTCAAGCGCGCGCTCGATGCCACCCAGCGAATCGGCCGCGATCGCGACCGCGCCGATATCGATCAAGCGATCGAGCATCGCGACGCCGCCGTTGAGGCGCGCCTGCGCGGGAACCGTCACACCGTCGAGGCGCAGCCGCGAAACGCGCCGGGTCTGATCGAGATTCACCAGCACGTCGGCGCTCATCCCGCGCGCTCCGCGCTCGACCAGCCAGAAGCCAAGATCGCCCGAATCGCCGCCGTCGCGCGCGGCGACGATCACGAAGTCTGCCAGATGCGCATACGGCACGAACATCTTGACGCCGTTGAGCGCGTAACCGGCGCCGTCTTTTCGCGCGTGCGCCGCGATATCGCCGAGCGACAGGCTGTCGTTCTCCTCGACGATCGCCAGCGCGCCGATCGCGCTGCCGTCGGCGAGCGCGGGAAGCCATCGCCGCTTGAGCGCGTCCGAGCCGCCGAGCATGAGCGCGCTTGCCGCCAGCGTCGACGAGAACAGAAACGGACCCGGCATCGCGGCGTAACCGCATTCGGCCAACAAAATCGCCATGTCGAGCAGGCCCAGACCGGCGCCGCCGAATTCTTCCGGGACGACGATCCCGGTCCATCCGAGTCCCGCGATCTTGCGATACAGTTCGCGCGGCATGCCGTCGGGTTCGGCCATCGCGCTGCGCACCAGCGCGGTCGAACATTCGTTGCGCAACAAATCATGCGCGCTGTTCTTGAGCTGTTCCTGTTCTTCGCTGAGTCCGAAATCCATCGCTCTCCCGCCTGGTCGCTACAGTTATTCGCGAGACGCCGCGCTAGCGCGACCTGGGCATCTTGAGGCCGCGCTCGGCGATGATGTTCTTCTGGATGTGCGACGTGCCGCCGCCGATCACCAGCCCCAGCGAGAACATCCATTCGTAGGGCCAGAAGCCGCGATCCAGCGCCGCCTCCTGCTTGCGCGCCAGCATCGAGTAGTCGCCCATCACCTCCATCGCGGCGGTCGCGATATCGTGATTGAGCTCGGTGCCGACCAGCTTGTTCACCATCGATTCGATCCCGGGCGCGCGGCCGCGGATCTGATCGGTAAGCTGGCGAAGACAGTGCAGCCTCATCGCCTCAACGCGGATTTCGAGGTCGGCCAGGCGCTGGCGAATCACCGGATCCTGCGTCAGCGCGCGGCCGTCGCGCTTGATCGTGCGCGCCAGTTGCAGCAATCGGTTGAAGCGCTGCAGGCTGGCGTCGGCCGCGCCCAGCACGTTGCGCTCGTGGACCAGGGTCGAATTCGCGACCAGCCAGCCTTCGTTGAGGTTGCCGACCAGGTTCGCGCGCGGCACGCGGACGTTATCGAAGAAGACCTCGTTGAAGCCGCTCTCGCCGGTCATCTGGACCAGCGGCCGGATTGTGATGCCCGGAGTGCGCATGTCGATCAGGATGTAGGAGATGCCGCGATGCTTGGGAGCGTCGGGATCGGTGCGCACCAGGCAGAACATCATGTCCGCATGCTGCGCGCCCGAGGTCCAGATCTTCTGCCCGTTCACGACGAACTCGTCGCCGGCGATTTCCGCCCGCGTCCTCAGCGAGGCGAGATCCGATCCCGCGCCGGGCTCGGAGTAGCCTTGGCACCAGATCTCCTCGGCGGTGAGGATTTTCCGAAGATAGCGGCGCTTTTGCTCCTCGGTGCCCCAAGTGATGAGCGTCGGCCCGAGCAGCCCCAATCCCGAGAGCCCGACCAGTTGCGGAGCACGCGCCCGCACCAGCTCGTCGTTCACGATCGACTGCCGCAGCGGATCGAGCGCTTGACCGCCGTACTCCTTGGGCCACGAGAGCGCCACGTAGCCCGCCTCGAAGAGCTTGCGCTGCCAGTTCTTGGCGGCCTGGAGCCAGGTCTTGTCGCCGTCCTCGCCGCGCCAGGTCATCGGCAGGTTGCGCGGTACGTTGACCTCAAGCCAGTCGCGCACCTTTTGTCGGAAAGCTTCTTCTTCCTGCGAGAATTTCAGATCCATCGGTTATAGGCTCCCGGATGCGTCCGAGGTTCAGCATAGTCGAAGACCGCTCCAATCGAAAAGCCAATCGCGCCCGGGCGCCGATGCCGTTTGGCGCACGTTGCCGAGTTCGATAGACTTAGCAGGTAACGCCCGATTTACGTCGGAATCCCGTTTTTAGGAGTCGGCCTTCCGGATGGCGACGACGATAACCAGCGAATGTATCAACTGCGGAGCGTGCGAGCCCGAATGCCCGAACACCGCGATCTATGCGGGCGGTGTGGCGTGGGAGTTCAAGGGCGCCACCAATCCCGCTTTGTCCGAAGATCTTTATTACATCGTGCCGTCCAAGTGCACCGAATGCGTGGGCTTTTACGATCACGAGGCCTGCGCGGCGGT
>JBEKLA010000164.1:0-9581 GCA_050010455.1 Binataceae bacterium (SeqCode)
ATCATATGAGCTATTTCGAGCTTGGGGTCGAGCCGGATAGTTTCGCGATACTCCTTGATCGCTTCGTCGTAATCGCCCTTGCGCTCCAGCATCACGGCCAGATTATGATGCGCCTGCACATCTTGCGGATTCTCCACGATTGCTTCGCGGAATTCCTCGATCGCCGCTTCGATATGGCCGCTTTGCGCGTCCTGGACGCCTCCGTTGTAGTGCGATCGATGTGACATCGGCGCCGGTTGTTGCTGCGCCGCGGCCGAAGTGCTCGGAGTCGTGACGGGGCTGTAGGACGGCGGCGTCGACGACGCGTTTTCGGCCGCCGGACCGCATCCCGCGGCTATCGCGCAAATCACGGCTGCCGCCGCGGCGCATCGGAGAACGTGTGCAAGTGATTTTGTCACGGCGCGGATTCTACCATCGGCGAAAAAGCGATCCTAATACGGCGCGATATCGCGGCGTGCAAACTATTCACCCGGTGGGCAGAAGCTGATAGCCGCACTGTTCGAGGCGCGCGCGCAGCGCGTCGATATGCTCGGGGCCGCGCGTTTCCAGCTCGAGCACCACGCGCACCGAGCCGATCGCCAGATCGCGGCGCGTGCGATCGTGACTCACCGCATGGACGTTGGCTCCGGCCTCGCCGATCAGCGCCAGCAGCTTGCTGAGTTCGCCGGGGCGATCGTGCAGATTCACCGACAAACGCAGCAGACGGCCCACTTTGACCAGTCCGTGCCCGATGATGCGATCGAGCAGGTTGATATCGATATTGCCGCCGCTCACGCATATGACGACGCGTTTTCCCTTGAGCGCCGCCTTGAGTTTGAGCGCGCCAGCCAACGCCGCCGCGCCCGCGCCCTCGGTCAGCAGCTTGAGGCGTTCGAGCATCAGCAACACGGCTTCGCCGATCTCGAAGTCGTTTACCGTGACGACGTCGCTCAAGCGATCGCGGATCAGCTGGAACGGCAGTTCTCCGAGCCGGCCGGTCGCGAGGCCGTCGGCGATAGTATCAACCGCGCCGGTGATCGAACTCGCCGCGCCGCACTTGAGGCTGGTGCTTAGCTGCGGCGACCCGGCCGCTTCCACGCCGATCACGCGCGCCTTCGGAGCGCGCGCACCCATCGCCACTGCGATTCCCGCGATCAGGCCGCCGCCTCCGACCGGTACCAGCACGGCGTCGGGGATGATCTCGTCAGCGATTTCCAGCCCGACCGTTCCCTGGCCGGCGATTACGAACGGATCGTCATAGGCGTCGACGAACAGCGCGCCACTGCGCTCGCGCATCTCTCTGGCGGCGCGGCAAGCGGCCTGGTAATCGACGCCCTTGAGCACCACCTCCTGGCCGTAGCTGCGCGTCGCCGCGACCTTGGCGATAGCCGCGGTTTCTGGCATCACCACGGTCGCCTTGACGCCGGCGCGCGTCGCGGCGAAGGCCAGCGCCTGGCCATGGTTGCCGGCCGACGCGGCGATCACGCCGCACGCGGCCTGCTCGGGCGAGAGCGCCGCGATCCGATTGTAGGCGCCGCGAATCTTGAACGACCCGGTCTTTTGCAGGTTCTCGGGCTTGATCAGAACTTCGGCTTCGAGCATGCGCGAGAGCGTGGTGCTCGGGATTAGCGGCGTCGGTCCGATAATTCCGCCAAGGCGCCGGCGCGCAAGCTCGATATCTTCGATCGTTACCGTAGTCATCGCGGCCGCGTCAGGAGAGTCGATCACGGTAGGCGGCGCGTCCACTCGCTGTCAGCCGGCGGCAGGCGGCACGAACTGCCGTTCCGAGACCTCGCCGAAGCCGTCGCCCTCGAATTCAACCTGGAAGCATCGGCCGTGCCGGTAATCGAGATCGAGTAACAGGTGGCGGATGGCGCGTTTCTTCACCTGGCCGATGAGCGCCACCAGGCTGGCGCGATCGCTTACCGGCAACGCGACGATCTCGCGCGCCTCGGAACCGCTGTCGCGGCAGAAATCGCGCGCCCGGTCTTCGCTGGAGAAGGCGAGCAGACCGGCCCAGGAGGCGTCCTTTTCCTGATAGGCCGACAACGCGCCCGCGCTATCGATCAAGAAATAAAGCTCCTTGCATTCGAGCGCACTCACGCTCCTTCAACCTTCAGCTCACCGCGGCGAATCGCCTCGGCGCGCTGCATAACCAGCGCGGGATAGCTGTAATAGTGCTCGCCGGACAGGCGCAGAAACGACTCAATATCGACATCCTCGAGTTCGAGCTCGGCAATCTGATGCTCCGCTGCCGCGCGGGTGCGCGCTTTCATGATGGCATCGTAAAGGGTGCGTGATTGTTCGGATTGGAAATCTTCGCGCCGCGGTATCTGCTCGGCAGCGAGCTTGCCATCATGAAAGTTTTCGAGCAGGAAGCGCAGCGCTTTGAGTTCGTGGCGCAACAAATCGATTCGTTTGAGCGGACGTTCCATCGCCATCAGCTTATCGTCGCCGCTTCGCCGATTTCAACTAACTGGCGCGAGCCGCCGCGGCGCGCGCGTTCGGTTACGGACGGCGGGTCAGCCGATGGATAGCGCTTAGATGGCGAATCGCGTCGCGCACGCGTCCCATCGCTTCGTAGATCTGGACGAGTTCGCGATGGGCGTCGAGCAATTTCGGATTGATTTCGACCGCGCGCTCGAATCGGGTAATCGCGTCCTGCTGCCGCTCGCGCCCGAGATATAGCATCCCGAGGCGATAGTGCAGGTCGGCGTTGGCGGGTTCGAGGGCCGCCGCCGCCAGCAGATGGCGGAGCGCGCCGCGCGCGTCGCCCTGATGCTCCAGTATCGCCGCCAGTTCGGTGTGCGCGGTCGAGTTGCGCGGCTCACGCACCAGCAGGTCGCTGTAAAGCCGGATCGCGCGCAGCGGTTCGACTTCGGCAATCGCCGCGATGTCCTCCAGCGTTGCCGGCGCAACGGCCGCCGCGCTCTTGCGAAGGTCGCGCGCCACCCGCTCGAGATCAAAATTCATGATCAACTGGCCGCTATCAGCTTCGAACTTGACCCGGCCGTCGCGCACCACGATTCGTCCGTCTTCCTCGAAAACCTTGAGCGACGTGACGGGGCGTCCGGGGGTGAGCAGCTTGCCCAGGCGCTCCAGGCATCGGCGGATCGGCTGCAGATGGCGGCGCGTCGGCAGCAGCTCCTTGGCCAGCCGCATCATCAGCAAATCGTTGAAGGCGAACTGATAGCCGCGCCCGTGAGTCCACGCCGGCCGCACCAGGCGGCGTTTAACCCAGTAGCGAATCCGCTCGGGCGATACCGCCAGTATCCGGGCCGCTGAACGAGTCGAGAAAGTTTGCAGCCGCGTGCCGCTTTGTTGCATCGCAGTCCTAATGCCGCGCGAGTATAGGAAGTTGTCTGCGGCGTCACAACCGCGCGCGTCGCGGTTGTGAACAGCGCGGCGTCAGTCGCCGATTTCCTTGAGCGCGCGGACCATCCGCACCACCGACTCGAGCGCGTGCTTGGCGTTGTCGATCCGATCCAGCGCCTGCAGCCGGTTCATCCCGGGGCCGGTTACGCCGAATCCCACCGGCTTGTCGAACTGCAGCGCGAGCTCGCCCGCGGCGCGCGCCGCCGCTCCCGCCACCACTTCGTCGTGCTGCGTCTCGCCCTTGATTACGGCGCCGATCATCACCACGCCCTCGACGTCCTTGCGCTTGAGCAGCTTTTTCACCGCGGGGCCCATGTCGAACACTCCCGGCACGCGCACCACGTGGCTGATCTCGGCGCCCAGGAACTGGGCATGAAGACGAGCCCGCTCGAGCATCGGCGAGGTCACATCGAAATTAAAATCCGACACTACTAACGCGATTTTCAAGAAGCTCTCCTTTCCAGGGCGGGCGGCTCGCGCATCTCCACTCCGCGCTCCGCCAGATAGCGCTTGAGGTCGGGAATCGGATGCTTTCCGTAGTGGACGATCGAGGCGACGATCGCGGCGTCGGCTTCGGCGATCACGAACGCCTCGCGCAGATGCTCGGGCTCGCCCGCGCCACCCGAGGCGATTACCGGAATCGATACCGCGCGGCTGACCGCGCCGGTCAGTTCGAGATCGTAGCCGAGATTGGTGCCGTCGCGATCGATCGAGTTGACGCACAGCTCGCCGGCGCCCAGGCGTTCGCCCTGGCGCGACCATTCGACCGCGTCCTTGCCGGTGAACAGCCGTCCGCCGTCGATTACCACCTCGAACCCCGACGGGATCGCCGGCCGCACGCCGGTGCGCTTGACCTGCATCGAGAGCACGATGCATTGGCTGCCGAAGGCCTTGGCGCCGGCCGAGATAATCGACGGGTCGCGCACCGCGCCGGAATCGATCGAAACTTTTTCCGCACCCGCCAGCAGCACCGCGCGCATGTCGTCGAGGTTGCGCAGGCCGCCGCCAACGCTGAACGGGATGAAAATCTCGCGTGCCACCGCGCGCACCACGTCGATCATGATTCCGCGCCGCTCGTTAGACGCGGTGATATCGTAAAATACCAGCTCGTCGGCGCCCTGCTCATAGTAAAATCGCGCCATCGCGACCGGATCGCCAACGTCCACGTTGTTGAGGAACGTGATGCCCTTGGTGACGCGGCCGTCGCGCACGTCGAGACAGGGGATAATCCGCTTGGAGAGCATCGCTTACTTCACCATCCGGCAGAAATTGTCCAGCAGCTTGAGTCCGGCCGGGCCGCTCTTTTCGAGGTGAAACTGGGTCGCGACCAGGTTGCCTTGCGCGATCGCCGCTGTGAAGGTAACGCCGTATTCGCAAGTGGCGATCGCGACCGCGGGATCGGCGGGAATCGGATAGTACGAATTGACGAAATAGAAATGAGTATTGTCGGGAACGCCGGCGAACAGCGGATGGCTCCTCACCTGATGCACGCGGTTCCATCCTATTTGCGGCACCTTGAGCGGGCGCCCGCCGATCTGATTGGGAAAGCGCGCCACGTGGCCGGCGATCACGCCCAGGCATCGCGCGTCGTCTTCTTCGCTGCGATCGAGCAGAATCTGGATGCCGATGCAGATCCCCAGGAACGGCGTGCCCCTGGCGATTACATCCTCGCGCAGCACGCGGTCGAGTCCGAGCACGTGCAGGTTCTCCATCGTCGCGCCCGCGGCGCCGACTCCGGGCAGGATGACGCGCTCGGCCGACGCGATCCGCTCGGGCCGGTCGGTAATCTCGCATCGATGGCCCAGATGTTCGAGCGCGCGCGCGACGCTGGTCAGGTTGCCGGCCCGGTAATCCACGATGGCAATCATTTAAATCTCTTCGGGGTCACTTGCGTGTCCGCTTTCCGGTATCATTGCAGCCTCGGGCCGGATCGCGAAATCGGCGCCATTCTAGCGTGTTTGTCCACGTGCTAATAGCTGGTCTGCGATGAAGTTGGAAGCGCGATTCGTGACTTCGGCGGCGGCGCTCGGCGGATGCCCGCGATGGGATACGCCGGAAATCGCTTTCACCGGCCGCTCCAATGCCGGCAAGAGTTCGCTCATCAACGCCCTGGTGGGAATCGAGGGCATGGCGCGTACCAGCAAGACGCCCGGACGCACGCGCCTGCTCAATTTCTTCACGCTGGGCGATCAACTCGCCCTGGTCGATCTGCCGGGATACGGCTACGCGCGGATGCCGGAGGCGGAGGCGCGAAAGGTCGCGGCGATGACCTCGGAGTACCTCAATCGCCGGATCAACCTGATCGCGATGGTGATGGTAATCGACGCGCGGCGCGGTCCCGAGCGCGAGGAATTCGCGCTGGCCGAGGCGATGCTCAGCCGTGGCCGCAAGCTCCTGATCGCCGCCACCAAGAGCGACAAGCTCAAGCGCTCGGAGCGGGCGGCGGCGCTCGCGCGCATTGCGGCGCTCTCGGGCGAGGCGATTTTGTGCTCGGCGCTCGACCGCGAGGGTCTCGACGACATCCGGCGGCGGCTGCTTGAATGGAGCCGCGACAAGGCGCCGCGCCGCGGTGCCGTCGCGATGACGAAACGATCGTGAATCAGGCCGAGCCGGTGAAGCCCGAAATCAGCGTTATCATCCCGACCTACAATCGATGCGCGATGGCCGCGGAGGCGGTGGCGTCGGTGATGGCGCAGCGCGGCGTCGCGTTCGAGCTGATCGTGGCCGACGACGGCTCGACCGACGGTACGATCGACAGGCTGCGGGAGCGATTCGCGGACGGGTTCGTCGCCGCCGCTGAGGCGTCGCGGCGCGGGCCGGCTGCGGCGCGCAATCGCGGCGTCGCGATTGCGCGCGCCGAGTTCGTCGCGTTCCTCGATTCCGACGACCTGTGGATGCCCGGCAAGCTCGCGCGACAGCTCGCCTTCATGCGCGAGCATCCCGGATGCGCGATCGCGCAGACGCAGGAGCTGTGGCTGCGCGACGGACGGCGCGTGAATCCCGGCCTGCGCCATCGTAAGCGCTCCGGCGATATCTTCGCCGATTCGCTGCGCACCTGCCTCGTCAGCCCGTCGGCGGTGATGATGAAGCGCGAGCTGTTCGAGGCTGCCGGCGGTTTCGACGAGAACCTCGCCGCATGCGAAGATTACGATCTGTGGCTGCGGCTTCTCGTCGATCACGAGGTCGGCTTGCTCGACGAGCCATTGGTTATCCGCCGCGCCGGCCATCCGGACCAGCTCTCCGCGTCCACGCCCGCGCTCGACCGATTTCGAATCGTCACGCTGCTCAAGCTGATGCAAATGCCGGCGCTTGGCGCGTCGCGTCGCGATGCGGTTGCCGAGGTGCTCGCGGAGAAATGCCTCATCTACGCGAACGGGTTGGCGCGTCGCAACAAATTCGCCGAAGCCGATCACTATAAAACGCTGGCGCGGCGCGCGATGGGCGGCTCGCAAGTCACGAGCGGGCAAGCCGCGATAACGCAATGATCGAAACCTCACCGACCGCCGCGGCGATTCGCGCATGGGCCGCGCGACGCCATCTGCCGCAGACTCATCTCGAACGATGGCTCGCGCTCGCCGAGCCCGACGCCGCATCGATACTGGCCCTTGCGGAGGAATTGCGCCTGCGCACCGGACAGTTGGCAAGCGCGCTGGAGTTGCTGGAAGAGATTGCGCTGCGCGAGCGTCAGACAATCGGCGCGATCCTCGCGGGTGACGACGTTCGCCGGATAATCAAAGGGCAGGGGTCGGCGCCCGGGCGCGCGAGTCGCTTGCTGGAGAAGCTTCGCGCGCTGCGCTATCCGCGACTGACCTCGACGCTCAACCGAATCGGTGCGGAGGTTGCCGGCCTTGCGTTGCCGAGTAATCTGCGGCTGCTCTTGCCCAAGGATTTGAGCTCTGATGAGCTCAAGATTCAGCTTACGGTGCGGTCGGCGTCGCAACTGGAATCGGCGCTGCGTGCGCTGGAAGAACGAAGGCCGAAACTGGCGCGAATTCTGGAGCTGCTCGGCGGTGAACATGAACTTTGAGCTGGACGCGGTGTTTATCGAGGAAGACTGCCGCGCAAGCGCGTTGGCGGATCGTGTCGTCAAGGGCTTGCCGGCGTCCGTGCCGCTCAGCTATGTCGCCGATGGGCGCGAAGCCGCACGGCCCCAAGCGTCGAGTGCCGATCCGTTCGGCGCCGGCAAGCGGCGGATGGTGGTGATGCGCCGGCGCGGTCTGTTCCTCGAGGCCTGTCCGGCGGCGGCGCCGGAGTTCGCGTGCTGCGGATACCTGGTGCTGACCCTCGCGTCGAACTGCCCGATGGATTGCAGCTACTGCTTCCTGCAGGAGTACGTCGCCGACAACCCGTCGTTCCAGGTTTACGCGAATTATGACCAGGCGTTCGAGGAGCTGGAGCGGATGACGCACAAAGCGCCCGGCCGTGATTTCAGAATCGGCACCGGCGATTTGGCGGATTCGCTCGCGTTCGATCGCCTGACCGGAATCAGCCGCGACCTGGTGGAATACTTCGCGCGCAGCGACCGTTTACTGCTGGAACTCAAGACCAAAACCGATGAGATCGATAACCTGCTCGCGGTCGATCCCAGGGGGCGCACGATGGTCTCGTGGACGCTGTCGCCCGACGTGGTCTTCGCGAGCAGCGAGCAGCGGTCGGCGTCACCGGCGGATCGGATGCGCGCGGCGGCGCGTGTCGCCGACGCCGGCTATCGGATCGCATTCCATCTTGATCCGATCATTGCCTACCCGGACGCGGAGCGCGGCTACGTACAGTTGCTCGACGCGTTGTTTGAAGCCATTGCGCCCGAGCGGATTTCTTTCATCAGCCTGGGCGGGCTGCGGATGCCGCCGACGCTGCGTGCCGCAGCGCGCCGCCGATTTCCCAACGATCCGATGCTGGCGGGCGAGGACGTGCTGTCGCCGGATGGGCGCTATCGCGCCTTCACGCCGCTGCGACTGCGGATCTATCGCGTGCTCTCTGAGCGAATCCGGGCCGCGTCGCCGCGACTGCAACATTATCTGTGCATGGAACGCCCGAGCGTGAGCGCCGCGGTGATGGGAGCGGCGCCGCCAGCTCCGGCTGAACTGGGGCAGCTTCTGGCGCGATGCTGAGAGGCGGCGCACATCGCCGGACGCCGGCCTCCAACTCGGACCATCGACGCGCGCGCGCCGCCGGCGGTGGCGACGCACGGGCTCGCGCGATCGGAGTCTTCGATTCGGGAATCGGCGGCCTGACCGTGCTCAAGGCGCTGTGCGAAGCGATGCCGCATGAGGACTTCATCTATCTCGGCGATACCGCGCGCGCGCCTTACGGCACCAAGTCGGGCGAAGTCATCCTGCGCTACTCGCGCGAGAACGCGGAGTTTCTCCTCGCGAAAGGGATCAAGCTGCTGGTAATCGCCTGTAACACCAGCAGCGCCGTGGCATCGGCGGCGATCGCGAGCGAAACCACCGTGCCGGTGATCGGCGTGATTGAGCCGGGCGCGCGCGCCGCCGCGAAAGCGTCGCGTTCGGGGAAGATCGGCGTAATCGGCACCGAGGCGACGATCGCGTCGGGCGTTTACACGCAGGCCGTCCGGCAATTCCGCCCCGACGCGGAGATTTACACCCGCGCCTGTCCGATGCTCGTGCCGCTGGTCGAAGAGGGATGGACCGACAACGAGATCGCGCGCCATACGGTCGAGTATTATCTCGGCAGCCTCAAGGCGAGTGGAATCGATACGCTGGTGCTGGGATGTACGCATTACCCGATGCTGAGCGGCCTGATCGGCGAGGTGATGGGCCCGCGGGTCAAGCTGGTGGACTCGGCGACGGCAACCGCGGCCGCGGTGCGGCGCAATCTGACCGCGCTGAAGCTTGCGCGGCTCGACGCGTCGGGGAATCAGAGCTTTTTCGTGACCGAGATGCCGGAGCGGTTCGTGCGCGTAGGGCGGCGTTTCTTCGGACCGCAGGTGGAGTCCGCAGTCCGCCTCGAGCGCTGACGCGGCATTCCATGCCGGCGGGTTTTTCAGAGACTGCTCCCGTTGGTCGAGTTGGTTGGCAATTAAGAAGACTTGAGCGAAGCGAGCGGTCGGTAAAAAACTCGCTTCGCTCGGGTCGGTGGCGAGATTCGAGACACGTTCCCTGAAGCCGTGCCTTTAGGGAGGCTTTGCATAAGTTCGCATGTATAGGACCCGGGATTCCTCGCTGCGCTCGGAATGACAAGCAAAGAGGCCGCCTTTTGTCATT
>JBEKLA010000165.1:0-9562 GCA_050010455.1 Binataceae bacterium (SeqCode)
GCCACCACCGCCGCCGCGGCGCTCGCCGCCACCACCGCCGCCACGGCGCTCCCCCCCGCCTGCGCCGCCGCCACTGCGGCCGAAGCCGCCTTCGCGCGGCCGAGCTTCGTCAACCTTGATGCGGCGACCCTTGAGTTCGGCGTCGTTGAGAGTCGAGATCGCTTGGGCCGCTTCGTTGGAGTCGGCCATCTCCACGAATCCAAACCCCTTCGACTGGCCCGAGAATTTGTCGGTCACTACCACCGCGCTTTCGACCTTTCCCGCCTGCGCGAACAGAGCTTCGAGGTCGGCATTGGTCACCGCGTAGGCCAGATTGCCTACATACAACTTGCTGGGCATTTATTGCCCCTCCTTGACGTTATTGCAGGGATCTCGCAAACAGGGAAAGTCTCGCAACAAACACAGTGCGCAGGCTTCGATGAGAGGCTGAGTCCGAGCGTTCAACTGCGATGAATTGTATGCTTTAGAAGCCGTTTAGTAAAGAATTAAGTAGTCGTACATTTCGGACAACAGATAGTCTGATAAAGACTAGCGGATTTTTGAGGCTCTACTAATAGTTTCACGTGCCTTTCCGCGCGGCACCACGCCCTAAAACTTCGAATGGCCCATAATCAGCCGACGCTCGATTCGCACGCATCGGCAGCGAAATCTCCCTTAAGATTGGCACTTTTTCCGTAATCTTGCCTGTCGACGGCGGGTCGAGCGCCAGCGTCACGATTCGCGTCCCAACGAAGCGAACTACCGTTGGTAGCATTTTGCCGGGATGCATATACCGGGTGTGGGTCGCTTCGAATACCGTATCCGACTTGAACATTTTGGAACCGGCGCGGATTAGGTACTCGTCGCGGCCCAGTGGCCGGACCAGGGTTGCCTCGCTGATCACGTAAATCCGCCCCAAGTCGGGACGCATGAAGGCCGGAACCAGAGGATTGACGCCGAGCCAGAACGGGATCAGCAAATGGTAACCGGCAGGCCACTCATCGAGGCGTACTTCCGCTTGACGGTCATTGCGGCCGAGAAGAAAGTCGCGGCCGTTGAATTCCTTAATTATCCTGATGCTTAGCTCGTCCTGCGGCGGCGAGCTGATTTCGCCGACCGGACCAAAGTCCATCGCACGATCGGGAGTGCATCCCGATGCGGCGGCGAGCACAAGCATCGCCGCGAGAAAAGCGCGGATCCGTACGATCATTGAATCGCGAACTTGGCGTAGGCGCCGGGAACCGGTCCGGGCAGCGTCCACTTCATCGGCAACGATACCGCGCTCAGTAGCGGCAGATCGACGGTGCCGCCGGCGGCCGTGGGAAATTTTCTCATGCCGGCGAACTGAACGATCGTCGGCAGGATCTTGCCCGCGGTCTTGTAGTGAGCGTGCCCGCTGGCGAAGATCGCATCCTTTTTAAGCAATGAACTGCCCGCCTCGATCAGCCATTGGTCAGGCGCGTCGAGTTTGCGAACGATAACCGCTTCGCTGATGACGTAATAATCGCCTTCTTTGGGTTGCATAACGCCGGGCACCAGCACGTTGACGCCCAGCCAGAACGGCAGCCGGATGAACCGATCGCTTTGCCACGATACCGGCCGCACCAACGCAATCTCGGAATTGTCTCCGAGCACAAACGTATTGTCCTGAAAATTTAGCTGCACTTGCTCGGCGGTCGCGAAACGGGTGGCGCGTTGCGGACTCGGCGCGGTGCATCCGGCCGAGATGGCGATAGCGATCAGTCCGGCGATCAGCAGGACCGGGAGTGGTTCAGCCGTCCTGCCCAGCATAGTTGACGCGCTTCATCGTGATGAGATCCGCTGTTGCCAATCCGATCGCGATACTATTAACATCTTTTGCCACCGCGATGTCATCCGTAAGCGTCATTGTACTGGGAGCGGGCGACGCGTTCGCCAGCCGCGGATTGTTTCAGGCCGCTTATGTGATCAAGGCCGGCGGAGCGCGGATTCTGATGGAGGCGGGACCGTCGCTGCTCGCCTCGATGAAGCGCTGCGCGATCTCGCCGGGCGATATCGACCTGGTTCTGATCAGCCACATGCATGGCGACCATTACGGCGGGCTGCCATTCCTGATTCTCGAATACATGTACGAGACGCGGCTGCGCAAAAAGCTCGTGATCGCCGGCCCGCGACGCCTGGAGCAGCGAACCTGGACGCTGTTCCGCAACCTGTACCCCGAATCCGACACCAGCAAGGTCGCGCGCAAGCTCAAGTTCGTGGTTCTCGAGCCGGGAAAAACCGCGAAGCTCGGACGCTTCAAGATAAGCACGCTGCGCACGCCGCACATGGTCAAAGAGGTCTCGCTCGCGTTTCGGATCGAGGCGGCCGGCAAGGCTATCGTGTTCACCGGCGACACCGGATGGACCGAAGAATTGATCCCGTTCAGCGCCGGTGCGGATCTTTTCCTGACCGAATGCACGCTTTTTCGAACCAGGTCTGATTCGCATTTGAGTTACCAGCGGATCGCCGCGAATCGCGAGCGCTTCAGCGCGCGCCGTATCGTGCTCACGCATCTCGGCCGCGAAGTTCTGGAGCGTATCCGCGAGGTCGAAATCGAAACGGCTTCCGACGGTATGACCATCGATCTGTAGCGCTCGCCGCCACCGATCGGTTACACATTCTTAGTTAGAGCCAACCGGAGAATCTTCTAACGATGGGAATTGCAGATGGGAAACGCGCTCTGGTGGTCGGACTCGCCAACGACAAAAGCCTGGCCTGGTCGATAGTCCAGAGTCTGGTCGCCCAGGGCGCCGAGGTTGCGCTGACTTACCAGGGCGAGGTGCTCGAGAAACGGGTGCGGCCGCTGGCGGAGCAGGCCGGCGCCTGGGTCGTCGGCGAACTCGACGTCAGTGACGACAGCGGTATCGCGGACGTGTTCGATAAAATCAAGGCGCGATGGGGCGGGCTCGACATGCTGGTTCACGCCGTGGCCTTCGCCGAGCGCGAGGACCTGCGCGATCGCTTCCTCAGCGTGAGCCGCGCCAACTTCGCACGCGCTCTCGAAATCAGCGCCTATTCGCTGGTCGCGCTGGCGCGCGCCGCGGAGCCGCTGATGGAGGCGCGCGGCGGCGGATCGATCGTTACGCTGAGTTATATCGGCGCGGTGCGGGCGGTGCCGAATTACAATGTGATGGGCGTGGCCAAGGCCGCGCTGGAAGCTTGTGTTCGCTACCTCGCGCTTGACCTCGGGGAAAAGAATATCCGCGTCAACGCGTTGAGCGCGGGACCGGCGCGGACGCTTTCGTCGTCGGCGATTCGCGGCTTCCACGATATGGCGCACGAGGTCGAGCGGCGCGCGCCGCTCAAACGCGCGATGAAATCGGAGGAGGTCGGCTCGATGGCGGTTGCGCTGCTGAGCGACCTTGCCGGCGGCGTCACCGGGCAGACCGTGTACGTTGACGTAGGCTACAGCATCGCGGGCATATAAGTCCGCAGGCGGATTGACAATGGCTATAATCATAGTGCCGCAGCTCGCGGATAACTTCGCCTACCTGGTGGTCGACGACGCCAGCAAGCTTGCCGGCGTGGTCGATTGCTCCGAGCCGGGCGCGGTGCTCGACGAGGTGAAGCGCCAGGGCGTCAGGCTGATCGCGGTGCTATCGACTCACTGGCACGACGACCACGTCGCCGGCAACGCGCAATTGGCGCGCGCGATACCGGGGCTTCGAATCTACGGCGCACGCGCCGAGAACGGCCGCATCCCCGGATTGACCGACGAGGTTGCCGACGGCGATTCGGTCGAGATCGGCGGACTCGCGGGCCGCGTGATCGGCATCCCGGCTCACACCAACGGCCACGTCGCCTATTATTTTCCCGAGCTGAAGGCCGTGTTCACCGGCGACACGCTGTTCGTCGGCGGATGCGGCCGCGTTTTCGAGGGGAAGGCCGAGACCATGGTGGCGTCGCTAGCCAAGCTCGCCGCTTTACCCGACGACACCGGCGTCTTTTGCGGACACGAATACACCGAGAAGAATCTGCGCTTTGCGCTGACGCTCGAGCCGAACAATCGCGCGCTTCAGGCCAAGTATCGATGGGTGGTGGAGACGCGCGGCGCCGACAAATGGACGGTTCCTTCAACGATCGGTGAGGAGAAGCAGACCAACCCGTTCCTGCGCACCGACAGCGCCGAGATTCGCGCCAGCTTGAAGCGGATGGACGCGGCGCTCGGTGGGGATTCAGTCGCGGTATTCGCCAAGATCCGCGAACTCAAAGATGGCTTCTAGTGTCCAGAGTTGGAAGCGCTCAAATAAGGAACGGAGTAATCGCGACCCGTCATCCATTGGCAGGCAAGGATAAAATCGCTCCGCGTAGATTCCTCACTTTTGTTCGGAATGACAACTCTCCAGCCTCCGCACAGCGCCGCAGAGTACTTGACTGTTTGCTCTCAAAAAATTCACAAACTCTGAGCGCAGCGAAGGACCTTGCCCGGTCCCCCGCGCGCCCGGTGACGTGCGAGGCGGTTTCTTATCCCACGGCTGCTCATCGCGAAAAATTCTTTCACTCCTTTTTTAAAAATCCCTTGATCTCTAAGGATTATATGCGCCACTTTCGCCGTATAATCTCCTGGGATCGTCCTCCCTAAAACACCGAAGCCCGACCCGATCGGGCCAGGCTTCATGACTATCCCGCCATTACCAAACTCGCAGCTCCGCAATCAAGCCGAAATCTTCGCCCCTATCGATCTCATCCTAGCGCAGCGAAGGATCTCGCCCGGTCTCCCGGGGGGGCTGGTGACGCGCGCAGAAGCGCGCGAGATCCTTCACCTCGGCCCGCAGGGTCCTTCGCTTTTGGCTCAGGATGGCCGCAGCGGCCCCACCTCCGTTCAAGATGACAAACCGCAGACCTCTTCATAGATGAATTTCAACGTCCGTGCGGTTCGAGCCGTCGCGCGACCATCAGGGGCCTGCGATTCCAAACTGCGACAGACTGGGCTGTGTCCGTGGCCTACGCAAGTTGGCGGAATCAGAAGCGCCGTCCATAGTTAGATTCTGCGAGAGCGCTCCATCCAGCGACGGCACCGCCAAGTCGTCCGTCGGGACGTTAGCGCGCGCCGCGGCGCCTCTGGCCGATCTCCTGACGACTGGCTGTTGAGACGAAAGATCACCGAGGGTTGTTCCGGAATTTGTTTCCGTTGATTCAGCCGAGGCCGCGTTCGGCGTAATTCGCCGCGAGTTGGACCGTGGGCCACCGTCGATTAAGGAGCTTATCGACGGGTTGGCAGGGACGTCTCGCGGCGTCGCTGCTTCCCGCGCTTTCGAGGTGAAGTAAGCGCGACTGGGCCTGGCTCGCGAAGCTCGCGGCGTCGGATCGCCCGGCGCACTAATCTCACCATCATGTACGGTCACATCGGCAGGATAGGATGGCGGCATGTCGGAAAAATGAACCGTCCCCTGCGCGTCGCGCCATTGATAGATGTCTTGCGCGCGCACACCGCCAACGCAGAAAGCGGCGACTAAAGCGCAAAGAACAACGCTTTTTGCGCTCACTTGGGAGCCCCCCTTTGGCTACGCCAGTCTTTAGCACAGAGGCCCCCCCTAGCGATAGCAGCGCATGTTGGCTAGCCTTATCGATAAGTCTAGGACAGAAGAGAACCAAAATCCCCCTTTGCGCAAAATTGCTTAAGCGCGCATCGCACATATTTTTTCATCCTTATTGTAGAGATTTGTTACAATGCGGCATCGCCGCGACCCTCGGCGCAGGACTTGGGCAGATGTTTTTCTTATCCTGCAGTCGCGGCCGCTAGAAATGTAAATAATGAAGCGCCGGGCGGATTAAATCATGTTCACCTCAGCATCGAGCGTGCGGCAACGGCCTCAAGGGGGCGGGAGCGGCAACGGAGATGGCGACTTCGATTCTGGTTTTACATTTGTTTGGAGTGATCTTCTGGCTGGGCAGCTTGTTGACGATAACTGTTTTCCTGGGGTCGGTGCCTGATGAAGTCGGCGTGGCAAAGGAGCGCTTCCTTCTCGCGTCTCGCCGACTCTTGGCGCGAACCAGCAACATCGGGGCAGGCGTCGCAATTGGATTCGGAGCGGCGCTTGTTTTCTTCCACCCCGAAGACCTGCGGCTGGGTTGGATTTACGTCAAGCTGTTGGTAGTCGCCGGGTTATTGCTCGTCCACCTGCACATCTACAAGCGCATAGCCGCGCTCGAATCCAATCCCGGCAGTGCCAGCAGCGGCGAATGGCGCATGCTTCACGGGATTATCAGCGCGTTGTTGCTGATAATTCTGGTTCTGACGCTGGCCAGACCATTCTGAAGGTGACAATGGCCACCTGCGGCGAATGGTTTGTAATCCCGCTTCACGCGGCCAGGATGTGAACGCCGACGGCGCCGCCAAAACCCTGGCAATGGGTGAGGCCGATTCTGGCGCCCGCAACCTGACGATTGCCCGCTTCGCCGCGCAACTGGGTAACCACTTCGAACACTTGCGCCAGCCCGGTAGCGCCCAGCGGATGGCCCTTGGCGAGCAGGCCTCCCGATGGGCTGACCGCGACTCTGCCGCCGATGCGGCTTAGGCCCTGTTCGATGAATCGGCCGCCTTCGCCGCGTTCACACAGGCCAAGATTTTCGTAATGGACGATTTCCGCGATCGCAAAGCAGTCGTGAAGCTCGATCAGATCAAGTTCGTCAGGTTTGATTGAGGCTTCGTCGTAGGCCTTGCGCGCGGCGCGCGCATTGATCTCGGTCACCGCGGCCAGAGGGTCGCTGGGACCCGCGCCCTTTTCCGATTGCAGCGTGGCGGCGACGATCGCGATCGGCTTTCGCGCCAGGCCGCGAGCGATATCGTCGCTGGCCACGATCGCGGCGGCGGCGCCCGAGCTGGTTGGGCAGCACATCAGCAGCGTCAACGGATCGGCGACCATCCGCGCCGCAAGCACGTCCTTTATAGTAGCCTCGACGCCGTATTGCGCCCTTGGGTTCAGCGCGCCGTTATGATGATTCTTCACCGAAACCATCGCCATCTGCTCGATCGTGGTGCCGTACTTTTTCGCGTGCGCGCGGAACACCTCGGCGAACACCATCGGCAACAGCGGCATCGCGGGCCCGCCCTCTGGCGACGCGCCCGAACCGCGCTGATCCGTTTGGATCGGGCCGCGTCCCATCCGCTCGACACCTAACGCCAGCGCCACGTCGACCATGCCGCTGCGCACCGCCATCACGGCCTGAAAAAACGCCGTCGAGCCGCTCGCGCAGGCGTTCTCAACATTAATAACCGGAACCCCGGTCATCCCGACGCGGCCGAGCACGCGCTGCCCCGCCGTGACTCCCTGCAGTACGTGACCGCAAAAGGCGATCTCGACCGCCTCCCACGCGACACCTGAATCGCGCACGGCAGCGTTCACTGCCTGCGCTCCGAGATCCTCGACTCCCACTCCCTCGTGGCGAGCGAATGGAGTCATCCCCACGCCGATGACGTAAGCGTCGCGTTTCTTGATCATTGTTTAGTCACCGTGCCTGCCCGGAATTACGAAAACGTAGTCTAGGCTCTTCCGATATTGGTGCATAGGTCTCGTTGATTCCCGCCTATCCGGAGGTAATTGCCGACTCTTCAGCCATCGGCGTCGCCCTCGATTTGACGTCACGCGTATAGGGCTACGACTCGACGCGTTTCGCAATTCGCAATTTCACGGCGCATTCATAGCGCGGTCACATCGTGCTGTTAAACGCGTCATACGCACGTTTAACCACTTGCTAACAAACGAGGAGAAAAAATGAGGAAGAAGCATAGAGCCAGCATCATGCTTGGGACGCTCTTGGCCGCAGCGGTGTCACTAATATCGGCGCACGCGAATGCCGGTAGCGCCCTTAACGCGCAGCACGTTTTGTTGATCAGTATCGATGGCATGCACGCGGTGGATTTTGCGAATTGCGCCAACGGCCTCAGCGGAGTCAACAGTGGCAATCCCTATTGCCCCCATCTCGCGGCTTTGGCGAAGACCGGAGTTAACTATGTCGCGAGTTCCACTTCGAAGCCGTCGGATTCGTTTCCGGGGTTGATGTCGATTATGAGCGGAGCCTCGCCGCGCACGATGGGCATCTATTACGACGTAGCCTTTGATCGCTCGCTGAATCCGCCGGCACAGACCACCGGCAACGGCAATCCCGGCGGGACTTGCACGTCTGGAGCGACCCCGCCCGGCACCACCACCGAATACGACGAGGGTATCGATCTCGATCAAACCATGCTCAACGGCGGCGCGCCCAGCGGCGACGGCGGAGTCAACTCGATCAACCCGAACTACCTGGTCCGCGACCAGAATTGTAATCCGGTCTATCCCTGGAACTTTGTGCGCACCAACACGGTGTTCGGAGTTATCCATGCCGCCGGCGGCCATACCGCCTGGAGTGACAAGCACGCCTCGTATTCGTCAGTGGGCGGCCCGACCGGCACTAGCGCCGACTCCAACGTCAACGACTACTACGGGCCCGAGATCAACTCCAACTCGCAAAACTATGGAACCAGCGATATCAAGGTCGCCGGATGCAATCCGCTTCCCGATTCAGCGGCCGTGAGCGCGGGTGACGACTACACCGGCAGCTTTCAGAATATCCAGTGCTATGACGCCTTGAAGGTGCAGGCGATCCTCAACGAAATCGACGGCAAGAATCACAACGCCACCTCCCGCGCACAAGTGCCGGAGATTTTCGGCATGAACTTCCAGGCCGTCAGCATCGGCGAGAAGCTGATTTACCAGCACGGCGCGGTCGCGGCTGGTTACAGCGAGAAGGGCGGCTATCTCGATTCGCTCGGAACGCCCAGCGATTCGCTGCTGCAGGAGATCGAGTTCGTCGACAATTCGATCGGAATGATGGTGTCCGAGCTGAAAAAACAGGGCCTGTATAATTCGACCGCGATCATTATCACGGCGAAGCACGGCCAGTCGCCGATCGACAGCAGCCGCTACATTCCCAACGGATCGCCCAATGATCCGGCCACGATCCTGAGCAGCTACCTGGCGCCTTCGGAGAACAGCGCGATCGGACCGACCGAGGACGACGTGGCGCTGCTATGGCTCGTGAATTCGGCGGACACCGCGGCCGCCGTCGCGGCGCTCGAAGCTGCGTCCCCCGCTACGCCGATCGCCGACAACGTCGCAGGTATCGGCGAGATCTTCTGGGGACCTTCGCTCAGCATCGTGTACAATACGCCGGGGCTGCCGCCCACCGGCGACCCGCGCACGCCCGATATCATCATCACGCCCAATATCGGCGTGACCTATTCCAACAGCAAAAAGAAGCTGGCGGAGCACGGCGGATTCTCCCACGACGATACCAACGTCATTCTGCTGGTATCGCACTCGCACCTGCACTCCGCGACGATATCGAGCCCGGTCCAGACGGCTCAGGTCGCTCCCACGATTCTGGATATTCTGAAGCTTAATCCGAATAAGCTCCAGGCGGTGCAACTGGAGGAAACCCAGGTTCTGCCAGGGCTCGGCTTCTAGGCTCGACAGACCGGTTCAATTGGTTCTACCCGAAGTGGGCGCCAATCCGGCGCCCACTTAGCATTTTCGGGGCGCGCAAACCCAGTCGGCGCGTTGGACTGTCGCGCCGAAAC
>JBEKLA010000166.1:0-9560 GCA_050010455.1 Binataceae bacterium (SeqCode)
GGGTAATGAAGCTTAAAGAATTGTCGGAGTACCTCAAGGTTCATCCGTCAACCATCTATCGCCAGCTTAAGCGCGGGCGTTTGCCAGCGTTCAAGATCGGCAGCGATTGGCGATTCAACGTCGAATCGATCGATCGATGGCGGCTGGAGCAGGACCGCGAGTTTCGCATCGCCTGAGGGCGCGAACCCGTGGATTCCCCTTTTTCGGCTGGCTGCATTATCGACTATCCAGCGACGACGCTGGCGAGAGGAGGCCGGCGAGGTCGATCTGGCGGAGGAACTCAACGCATACCCTATCGGCGACTCCGTTGACGATCTCAGTTCCGCCCTGCGCCCGATCGATATGACGAAACGGACGTTTGCCGTAGGGCATGTCCACAACCCTGACGATAGCGGTGGCAACGTCAGCGACAAGTGTTTTCTGCTAGAATCAATGATTCGCCACAGACAGGGTCGGATTGTTCAGCTACCAGACCCTATGCGAGTCGCTGGGGTTCGACGTGAAAGCGCTTCGCGCCGCGCTGGAAAGTCGGCTGAGCAGCGGCCAGCGAATCGACTGAGATATACGAGACATTGGACCTTGGTCGCATGCTCGCGCGCGGTGATGTTATTTGCGCGCGGCGGATCAGCTGCGATTAATAAGGGCTACAACGACCCACATTATGAAGAGCAGAATAAATTTGCTCAATTTGAACGTAGAAACGCTTTTGATCGTGAATTTTCAACGCTGACACGACGTCATCTGGAGAGTCCAGACTCAGGGCGCCTTCGACGACGCGAGATTCAGGAGTCGCCTCTCTTAGACTGCCGGATCAAATTTTCGCGCTGGAGGTACACAAAATGTATAGACCCGAGAAACATACGGGTATCGCGACGCGGATGCCGCTCGGCCGCGGCTCAACCGTATCGGGCGGTGGCTACGATACTATTTTCACGGGCTCTTCCAGGCTGGCTGCCATATCGCCAGATTGCCTGCCGGAGGTGAAGTCTCCAGGGAGATCCGACCGTCGAGAACTCGTTCTTGGCGAGCCTGTGTGGGCGTGGATGATGCGGGATCGATGGTGGTCTGCCGTGATTCTCTCACCAGCACCCGATTCCTCCTTGGAACGCGCTCGCGTCACGATTCGCCTTGCGCACGGGGTCTCAGTCACCGTACCGGCAAAGTATGTCGTGCGTCGAGAACCGAGCCAGGACGGAAAAGACAAGCCGATTCAGCCGGCTTCCGTTTCCGATCTGCCGTGCCGAATGTCGGGAACTGAGCTTCAGGAGCGGAGCGCAAGCCAGCGCCAAGCGCTTGCTGACGATGTTTCCGCTAAACATGTACAAGGCAAGCTCGACAAATGCGTGTTCGGTCAGCAAGAGCTGACCGCCTTGGTTGGCCGTCGCGTTGAGAACTTTGTTGGTAAGAGGAGACCGTCAAAGCCGTTGTCAATTGTCGTTGCTGGTCACCGAGGCTCTGGCCGAACGAAGTTTGTGGACGGGCTCGCAGCGGCGCTGTCGCGCAATGGAAGCGACAACTACATTCACATCGACTGCACCAGTGACTCGACCGTCGATCTCGGCGCAATCGGCAGCGCCATCGCCAATAAACCGCTCCCGATCCTTTTGTTCGACAACATCGATAGGATCCCCAGCCAGAACTATTTGGGCAGCTTCATGATCGAAATGGCGCGTTTGTTGGACGACGGCACCGTAGGTGGGCAACGCATCCTTCGCCACGCGGTTGTCGTGCTGACCGTTCTCATCGACGACTCCGCTGCGACTGGCGCTTACCGGGTGGCGGAGGCAAGACCGGACGAATTTGAGACGATCGTGCGTCAGACTTTACGCGGTGCGAACAAGCTGCCGGAGGACGTGCTCGACCGGATCGACACTGTGGCTATACTCAAGCCGCTCAAGGACATCGAGCAAATCCAGGTTGTATGGAATTGTTTTTGCCAGATGGCCAAGGACGAATACGACGTTCAGATCACGAATGCAAGAAATCCGCGCAAGGAGTTATATGAATTCTTGATGGCGGCGCGAGAGCGCTGGATCAAAGCTGGCAAGAGCGGCGTGCGGGACGCGGCGCGGTTTATCGCAGACAGCTCAAACGATGTCCTTAAAGAGGCCGCAGACAAAGGATCGACCTATGTCCGGGCTCGCTGGGACGCCCGCAATGGTCGCCTTCAGCTTGATAATGCGGCATCGCTCCTGACGCGATCGGTGGCTAAACGTGCCATTCGCAAGAGGTCTGTACCTGTCGGAGTTCGCTCGGTTAGAAAGCGGCGGCAGTTCTGACCGATAATGCGCGAGCAGGGACTAGTCAGTGTCGTGTAATCGAGGTACGCTTATGCGTTTCCAATGGAGGTCAGTGAGCGGTGATCGCGCGTGACTGTCGTGGCTGCATCGATTGCAATCGCGCTCGCCGCAGTGGTCGCGGCGGTTCTGGTCGTGATTTCGATCGTGCTGTGGCCATGGCCTACGATCGCGTCGGGCAGCGACGCATTCGGGTTCAAGGATATGCCCGGTACACCGGAGATAGAGGGTCTTGCGCAGCTGCAATACTATGGTGCGCGCAACGATGCTCGGCTTGCATACCGGTTCTACGATTCAACGTCTGACGTGGTGTTGGTCTTTATTCACGGTTCCAGCTGCCACGGCCTGAGCTACCACTTCATGGGGATAAGGTGACAAAATATCCCGTGCTGCGTTCGATTGGGCGTGCGCTTTCCCCGAACTATTACGAGCAGGAAACTCTTTCCGCGGCGCTGTGGAACGAATGGAACGGCAACGCGTCGGAACGCACGCGTTTCGAGCGATTCCATCGCTCGGTCGGCGTGCGCGGACGGCATCTGGCTCTGCCGATGGACGAGTATCGGGCTATCGACTCCTTCGGCAAGGCCAACGACAAATGGATCGAACGCGCAACCGAGCTGGGCGAGCAAGCCGTCTCGTCCGCGCTGTCGCAAGCCGGCTTATCGCCAACCGATATCGATCATGTGTTCTTCACAACGGTCACCGGCATTGCCTCGCCGAGCATCGACGCGAAGCTGATTAACCGGCTTTCGATGCGGCCGGACGTCAAGCGCACGCCGCTGTTCGGCCTGGGTTGCGTCGGCGGAGTTGCGGGTGTCGCGCGCGCCACCGATTACGTGCGTGCTTTCCCCGCGCAAACCGCGATACTGGTTTCGGTCGAGCTCTGTTCGCTTACGCTGCAGTTGAAAGATCGATCGATCGCCAATCTGATCGCCTCGGGTCTGTTCGGCGATGGCGCCGCGGCGGCGATCGTTACCGGATGCGAAAGGAAAGACGGCCCGCGCACTCCGAAGATTATCGCCTCGCGATCGACATTCTTCCCGCACACCGAGCAAATGATGGGATGGCGGATAGTCGACAGCGGTTTTCAAATCGTACTGTCGGCCAAGGTTCCCGATCTGGTGCGAAATGAATTGCGTGGTGCGGCCGATTCGTTTCTCGGCCAGCACGGGCTCGCGCGCAGTGATATCTCGCATTGGATCGCGCACACCGGCGGTCCCAAGGTGCTGCAGGCTACCGAGACGGCACTGGAAATACCGCGTACCGCTCTGGCGCGATCGTGGGATTCGCTCGCGTCGATTGGAAATCTCTCGTCGGCATCGGTGTTGTTCGTGGCTGCCGATTTCCTCGAATCCAACATCGCGCGTCCCGGCGACTACGGGATGCTGCTCGCGATGGGCCCCGGCTTTTGCGCCGAGTTGGTGCTGGTTCAATGGTAGCCGCAGGGGGCGCTAGCACGACGGTCGGCGAGCGATCCGCAACTCCGCTTTTGGGTTCCGCTGATGAATCGTGGGATCTGGTAATCGTCGGCGGAGGTCCGGCGGGACTGGCTACCGCAATCGTGGCGGCGGAGCAGGATCTCAACGTGCTCGTGCTGGAGCGCCGCGACCTTCCGATGGACAAGGTGTGTGGCGAGGGCATCCTGCCTCCCGGCGTGCGCGCGCTCGAACAACTCGGCGTCACGCCGCTACTCGATCCGTCGCAATTCCATCCGTTCACCGGTATCCGCTTTATCCAGGAAGATGGAACGGCGGCCGAGGGCTGGCTGCCGCGCGAGGGCCTCGGCATCCGGCGCACCGTGCTGGTCGAGGCGATGACGCGGCGCGCCGCGCAGGCTGGCGCTGTGATCAGGCATCGATGCGAGGCTACGAGCGTCGAGCGCAATGCGGCCGAATCAATCGTTCAAACCCGAGCCGGAAAAATGAGCGCTCGCCTAGTGGTGGCGGCTGACGGGTTGCGTTCACCGCTCCGGCGCGTTGCGGGACTGGAGGCCGAGCCTAACGTACGCCGGCGATTCGCGTTGCGCCAGCACTATCAAATCCGGCCGTGGACCGATCTTGTTGAAGTATATGTCGACAGCATCGGTGAGGGTGTCGTGACGCCGGTGTCGCCCGACAGCATCAACGTTAATTTCACTTGGGAGCACGGAGCGATCGCCGAACCCACGATAACGTCGCTTGCCGCGCGCTTCCCGAAGCTCCAGGAGCGACTGCGCGGCGCGCCTCCGCTAAGCCCCGTCGAGGGTGCGGGGCCTATGGGCCGGCCGGTGAAAGGCCGCACTGCGGAACGCCTGACGCTGATCGGCGACGCCTCCGGTTTCGTCGATTCCATTTCCGGCGAGGGGCTCTCTATCGCGTTCAACTCGGCGCTCGCGCTCGGCAAGCTCTTGCCCGAGATGCTGGCGCGCGGCGCTACGCGCGAAAGTCTGGCAGGCTATGAAAAGCTGGCCCGGCGGCGATTTCGCGCCTACCGGACAGTGACCAACGTGATGCTGTGGCTGGCGCGGCATCCTCGCGCGAGAAGCGCGGCAATCCGTTACCTGGCGAAGCACGGTCGCATCTTCAACGCGATGATGGGTGCGGCGATGAAGACGATGGCGCCTGCGGGTTGATTTCGCGATGATCTCTTCGGAAAAGATGTCGGTTCTCGAAGCGATCGAAATCTCCAAACATTACGGGAGCCGGATCGCGCTCGACCGGGTCAGTCTCGCGGTGCGGCCGGGTGAAATCGTTGGATTGCTCGGACCCAACGGCGCCGGCAAGACGACCACGCTTTCGATTCTGTCTACTCAGATGCGTCCCGACTCGGGCCATATCCTGATCGGCGGCAAGCCGGCGGCGTCGGCTCGGACCCGAGGCGCCCCGCCGCTCGGCCTGGTGCCGCAATCGCTCGCGCTTTACCCGACGCTGAGCGGCGCCCAAAACGTGATGCATTTCGCGCGCATGCAAGGGCTGTCGCGCGGCGACGCCAGGCTCGGGTGCGCGCGCGCACTCGAAGATGTTGGTCTGACGCCGCGCGCCGACGACGCGATGTATTCCTACTCCGACGGGATGAAGCGGCGTCTCAACCTCGCATGCGGAATCGTTCATCACCCGGCGATACTGCTGCTCGACGAACCCACCGTGGGCGTCGATCCTCAATCGCGCGAGCAGATACTGACTCTGGTGCGCCGCTTCGCCGACGCCTCGTGCGCAGTGATTTACAGCACTCATTATATGGAAGAGGCTGAGCGCCTGTCCGATCGCGTCCTGCTGATAGATCGCGGCAAGCTCGTCGCCGATGGCAAGGTCGAAGCGCTGATTGCGCTCGGTGGCGGCCGCCCGCGCATGGAACTGACTTACCGCGGCAATCTGTCCGAAACATGGATGGAGCAACTTACCGACGTGCGCGAAATCGCTCCGTCATCGGGCGGAGGAAAACTCGTCCTTGAAATGCTGAACTTCACGCAGGTCGGTGAAGTGTTGCAGCAGCTGCGCGCCGTCGACGTCAACGTCATCGACTTCAGCCTGCACAGCCCCAACCTGGCCGACGCCTTCATTGCGCTGACCGGGCGAACCTTGCGCGATAGCGTTCTTTGATCGGGCGGCTCGCCGATGCTTCGCGCGATATGGCTGACCGTGCAAAACGAGGCACGGCTTCTGATCAAGGATCCGATTGTCCTGTTCATGCTGCTGCTGGCGCCGGTGGTGATCGTTGCCGTCGCTGGATACTCACTCGGTAGCCTTTATGGAGGAGTGGCTAATTCCTTTCGCGTGCCGCTGGTTGACCTCGATCACGGAAAGATTTCGGAAGGCATCATAAAGGCGCTGCGCAACGAGCATTCAATCACGCTCGAGATGGCCGACGATCCTGAACGGGTGCGGCGGATGGTGACTTATCTTGATCGCACGCCGGTAGGTATCGAGATCCCGGCCGGAACCAGTGCCGCAGCGGAACAGGGTGGTCATCCGCGCCTTATCCTGTTCGTCGATCCCGTCAGGCGCGTCGAGGTAAACGCGCTGGAACTTCGAATCGGCGAGCTGTGCCGGATGGTAGCCGAACAGGAGTTGGCGCAGGCGCAAAAGCAGATCAACGAGGCCGGGAACGAACTCGCCGAAAGTATCAGAAAGCTCTCCGATGACGTCGAGCGCGAACAGACGCAGGCGCGCTCGCGATTCCAGCGTACCGAGGCTGAGTTCGGGAGCTCGCTCAGCAAGCAAATCGCGGCCGCACTGAAGCAAGCGAGCGAGCGAACCGAGACGTTGATTCGGGCGCGTGAGAATGGAGCGTGGGCCGACGTCCAGAAACAGCTATCTCAACGTCAGGCTATACTGACTGATATTCAGACTTACCTCACGCGCTTGCGCTCGTCGCAGCGCGATTTCAAAGATTGGTTTGCCAAGCTGGCCGCGATGGCGGGCGAGCACGCTCGGGATATTCCTCAGCCCCCGGCTTTTCCCCCGCCTCCTCCGCCCGCGGAGCTCGCGCAACTCGCGCAGCCGATCGTGCCGCCCAAACTGAACGACGACTCGATTAAAGCCGCGCTGCCGCAAAGCATTTCGATTAAGCTTCCGAAGCTAGCGGCGTCGCGGACGGCCGCTCCGGACCTGGATCTCAAGCGGTTCGAATCCTTCAGCGGCAAGACGCTTCCGGGGAGCCTGGATTTTTTTGAGCAGCCGTCGATTACCGGCGAAGCGGTGGCCGTCAACGCTTTCGATCAGTACGTTCCGGGCTTTGGCGTCACGTTCCTGCTGATCGGCATGATGCTGGGGATCGCGTTGACGCTTTTCGACGAACGGCAATGGGGAACGTTGAAGCGCCTGCGCGCCTGCGGAGCGCCGCTAACCGGACTGCTGATGGGAAAGCTGATCGCGCGCTTCATCGTGGGAACGGTGCAGATGGTGCTGCTGTTTGCCGTCGGATGGGCGCTGTTTCGGATCTCACTGGGACGTCAGCCGCTCGCATTGTTGATTCCGACCGTCGGCATCTCGTTTGCCTCAGCGGCGCTCGGCCTGGTGATCGCATCGATCGCGCGCGCCCACGATTCCGTGATGCCGCTGGGCACCGTCGTCAGCATGGCTATGGCGGCGATCGGCGGATGCTGGTGGCCGCTGGATTTCGAGCCGGCGTGGATGCGCGCTGTAGCGCAATGGATGCCGACGACGTGGGCCATGGAAGCCTTCAACAATCTGATGATTCGCAACCTGCCGGCATCGTCGACGTTGTGGCCATTCGCGGCCACGGTTGGACTCGGTATGATTTTTCTGGTCGTAGGAATTTTCCGATTAGTCAATCTGGAAGACTAATCAACGTGCTTGCCGCGGCGATTTTGTCAGCGTCAACGAGCCGGGAGCGCCGCGTGCGATGCCCAATCGACCAGCGCCTTTTTCTGATCATCTGTCAGGCGCGCCGAGTGGTCGAGCAACGTATAATCTCCCGGCGGCATCGAACCGCTGCTGACAGATTGCGCGATGCTCTTCAACAGGTCAGCCTTCTTTTGCGCGTCGTAAGTCTGCCAATCGGAGAAGTTCAGCATTCTGCGCGCGGAGTTCGACGCCAGATAGGTTGGAGAAATCCGCGCATACCATGGCACGGTTCTGCCGGTGGAATGGCAGGTGTAACATGAACCAACTAGAATCGCATTCACTAGCGGACCGGTGGCGATTCCGTTCGGCGCGTTCGCCGAGGGGGCGGAGGACGCGGCCGCTGCCGATTGTTGGGAGTTCGAGCATCCCACGCCGCCAACGCCAAACAGAGCGGCGATCAAGGCAAACCCTATCGCGAGCGAGTATTTAATCGTCATCGAGCAACCAACTTTCACGCGGAACCCAGGATTCCGTCGCAGCCCAAGGATGATTCCATTATGCAGCAAGCCAGGCAGCCGCTCTATGAAAAACATGTCAACCCGCAGTGGGTGCGGCTGCTCGACGTTTTGGGAATGAATGTCCGTTACACGCGATGTTTAGGTTCGGAACTTTTCACCGAAGACGGACGGCGGATTTTGGATTTCAATTCCGGCTACTGCGTTCACAATATCGGCCATAATCATCCCGGCGTGATTCGCGCGATCAAAGAAGAACTCGATCGCAACGGACCGGCGATGCTGCAGGGGCATGTACCGGAATTGGCCGGTGAATTGGCGCATCGTCTTTGCGCGCATGCCGGTGGCCGGCTGTCCAAGGTGTTTTTCTGCAGCTCGGGAAGCGAAGGCGTCGAAGCGGTGATCAAGTTTGCGCGCGCGAACACCGGGCGGCCGGGCATCCTGTATGCGAGCGGCGGCTTTCACGGGCTCACGTGCGGCGCGCTTTCCCTGATGGATAATCCCTTCTGGACGGGCGAATTCGGTCCGTTGCTGCCTGGCACTCGCGTGGTCCCGTTCGGCGATCTCGAGCAACTGGCGAAGGAACTGTCCACTAAAGAGTTCGCAGCGTTTGTGGTCGAACCGATCCAGGCCGAGGCCGGCGTCTTGATACCGCCGCCAGGCTACTTGAAGGAGGCGCAATCGTTGTGCCGGCGCCACGGGACTCTGTTCGTGCTCGACGAAGTCCAAACCGGCATGTTCCGCACCGGCCCCTTCCTCGCGGCTCATCACTTCGAAGTCGAGCCCGATATGGTGGTGCTGGCGAAGGCTATCAGCGGCGGCCTGGTCCCGTCCGGCGCGGTGTTGATGACGGACGCGGTTTATAATTCCGTCTACACCTCATTCAAGCGCTCGATTATCCACACGTCGACGTATAGCGAAAACAGCCTCTCGATGCGCGCCGGGATCGCGACGATGGACGTGTTGGTGGACGGCAATCTCGGGCGGCGCGCTGAACATCTGGGGCGCAAGTTTCGCGAGCAAATGGTCCAGCGCCTTTCGCGCTACGACATGGTCAAGGAGATTCGCGGACTCGGCATGATGTCCGCGATAGAATTCCGCGCCCCGAGCAAGTTTCGCTTCAAGCTCTTGTTCGAGGCGTTCTCGCGAATCCATCGTGCGATGTTCGGCCAGGTGCTGGTGATGAGGCTCTTTCGCGACCAGGCGATATTCAGTCAAATATGCGGAAACAATTTCATGGTACTCAAGGTTGCGCCGGCACTGATGATAGAGGAATCGCAGTTGGACGAGTTCACCAACGCGATTGAAGCTGTCGTCGACCGGATGCATACGTCGACCGGCTTCTGGACCGAGGCGCTGGGCATGGCGCGCCGCGTGATCAATGTTATCTAGGTTGGTTAGCCTCCGCGCGCTTGCGTTTGCCGCTACGCTTTCCGTTCTGGCGATCGCGCGCCTGGCCGCTG
>JBEKLA010000167.1:0-9466 GCA_050010455.1 Binataceae bacterium (SeqCode)
CGCGACCGGAGCTGGCGCCAGCTTTAGAAGCTGGTCCGAGTCCGCTTGAAACAGCACCTCACGGTCTTGGTATAGCAGCCCAATCTGTTCCGTGGAGTCGCGCCGGTCTTCGACCGCTTGCGCGATGCGTTCGAGAAGCGGAATTGCCCGCGGAAGCTCTTGGATCGGACCTATCATTTGACAAATCGCGTCATAGATCGTCGCCAGAACGCCGGTGGTATCGACGCTTCCCGGCGAGATGACGTCGCGCCGCACATCCTCAGGGTCATCCAACGGCACTTCCGCTCCAGGAATTCTCCGCGGCTGAGCTATGAAACGGTAGCCGCGGCGATGCACGGTCTCGATGAACTTGGGCGCGCTAGCCAAGTCATCGAGCACCTGCCTGATCTCGCGAATGCAGCCGGCCAAGACCGCGTCGCCGACATACGTCTTAGGCCAAATGGCGTCTAGGAGTTCGCCCTTGGTGAGAACCTTGCCTGGATGATCGAGCAGATAGCGCAGCAAGGCGAAGCTCTTTGGCCGCAGAACAACAGGTCGTGAACTGTGCCATAGGCGCTCGTCAGCGGTATCCAGCCGGAAAGGCGGAAAGAGAATCTGGTAGTTATGAGTGAACAATTTGCCCCCGTTGTAGACGTACTATTCTCTTAAAATTATTGCGCAATCTCATCAAAATTACATAACTTTCTTATGAAACGACAGCGCCGCTTGAGCTAAAGCTAGCGCAGGTGAACTAGAGATCGGTAATGCAACGGCCGAACAGTTCAGTGTCCGACTCCCAGCCGACGGGGTAATTAAGGGGGCGTCCCGGAGGCTAAGGAGACGGCGCACAGCCGGATGACGCGCAAGCGTCACCTCCGGTTTGGATGAGGGGGGAGACGCCTCTTCGGGGATGTCCCCCCGCTCTACCCGTTACGCCATGTGGCCGCCGAGATCCGGCTTGCCTTTGAACTCCGATACCGGACGATATTCGGACGCCGGCGTAATCGGCGGATTGTGGGATGGGTCGAGCGCGGGCAGCCGGCTGCTCTCTTCGGCGGCCAGCGCCTCGGACAGCGCCGGGTCGACGCGCCACGATTCGTTTTCCGTGAAGCGAACCACCGTGCCCACAAAGTCGTAGCGCATCCAGTAGATAATCCGCGTCGGCACGCCGACGGGATCGTCGGTCAGATGCAGATAGGTCCACTTCTCGTTGAAGCTGAAGCCGTTCTCCTCGCTCACGCGAGGGTCGTTCAGACTGCCGTTGGTGCGATCGGGCGTGCCGAGCCGCGCGACCACCATATTGCGATTCGGATGCGGAGCGCTCATGCCTTAAAACTCGCTGAAAATGGACATCGATGCTGATCGACGTGGGCCTCGAAATCGGGGCGGAACTGGGTCAGGAAGCCTTTCGCCGCCCAAGCCGCGGCGTCGGCGAACGCGCAAATCGTCTGCCCTTCCATGAAGCTGGCGCATCGGGCGATATTGTCAAGATCCTGCGCCGTGCCGGTACCGCCCTCGATCCGCTTGAGCGTTTTGTAGATCCAGCCCGTACCTTCGCGGCACTGCGTGCATTGACCGCAAGATTCGTGCTCGAAGAAACGCGCGATCACCAGCGCCGCGCGCACCATGCAGCTGCGATCGTCCATCACGATCACGCCGCCGGTGCCGAGCAGGCTGCCAACCGCTTTCAGCGTCTCGTGCCCCATCTGCGCGTCGATCTTGTCGGGCTTCAGCACCGGCATCGAGACGCCACCCGGGATGATCGCCTTGATCCCACGGCCCTCGAGAGTTCCTTCGGCGTACTTCTCGATCAAATCGCGCAGCTTAACCCCCAGCGGCAATTCGATCACGCCGGGCCGGTTGATGTGGCCGCTGATTCCGAACAGCGTATGGCCGGCGCTATTGGGGATGCCCTGCTGCTGGAACCATTGCGCGCCGTTGCGGATGATCGCGGGGACGTGCGATAGCGATTCGACGTTGTCGACCGTGGTCGGCTGGCCCCACAATCCGTACTGGGCAGGGAAAGGCGGGCGCTTGCGCGGCTGCCCCTTCTTACCTTCCATCGATTCGAGCATCCCGCTCTCTTCGCCGCAGATATAGGCGCCGCCGCCGCGCTGGATGCGGATATCGAAGCGGCGATTGAAGCCGAGCGCGTTATCGCCCAGGATTCCGGCCTGATAGCACTGCTCAAGCGCTTCGCTCACGCGGCGATGGGCTTCGTTATACTCGCATCGGACGTAGATGTAACCGCCGTTGGCCTCGAGCGCGAGGCACGCGATCATGATCCCCTCGAGCAGCAAATGGGGGTTGCGCTCCATGATCTGCCGATCCTTGAAGGTTCCCGGCTCGCTCTCGTCGGCGTTGATCGCGAGATAGCGCGGCCGCTGATCCTTGGGCGGCATGAACGACCATTTCAGGCCGACCACGAAGCCCGCGCCGCCGCGTCCGCGCAGGCCCGCGTCCTGCACCAGCTTGGCGATATCCTTGGGCGCCATCTGCGCCGCCTTCGTGACGGACTGGTAGCCGCCGTGCGCCTTGTAGTCGTCGAGCGTCAGCCATCGTTCGCCGTTGGGCGGCAGCAGATAGCCTTCGACCTCGGGAGGAATCCACGAATTGATCGGCGCCGTCTGGCGCGCTGCGATCGCGGCCTCGGGCGAGCTGACCAGCGTGTCGAGCAGTTCGGGCGTGACGTTTTCCAGAAAGGGATTATCGTTGACCTGGATTACCGGCGCCGTCGCGCACGAGCCCAGGCATTCGACTTCAGCGATCGCAAACCGGCCGTCAGGAGTCGCATGTCCCGCCTTCACGCCCAAGCGCTGTTCGAGATCCTCGACCAGGCTGCGCGCGCCACGCAAGCAGCACGACAGATTGGTGCAGACCTGTATCACCGCACGGGCCGGCGGCAGATTGAACGACGGATAGAACGACGCGACCTCAGCCACTTCGCACGCCCGCATTCCGAACATCGGCGCCAGCTCGGCAAAAACCTCGTGCGACAATTGGCCGGCGTCGGCAAGGGCCAGGTGCAGCGCGCCGAGCAGCGCTCCGCGCGCGTGCGGGAAGCGAGCGATCTGTTCCTGAATCCGTCGGCAAGTCTCTTCAGAAAGCATCAGTTGCCGTCCTCAACCCCTCATCGATCGCACTCGCCGCCGATCATGTTGATCATGTCGAAGGTCGGAACGATATCGGCCAGTTGCCGCCCGATAATCATCGGAGCCAGTGCCTGAGTGTTGGAGAAGCTCGGCGCGCGGCATCGGCACTTGTACGGCTTGCCGGTGCCGTCGCTCACGATATAGAACCCGATCTCTCCGTTGCCGCCCTCGACCGCGAAGTAGACCTCGCCCGGCGGCGGCATCCCGCCCTCGGTCACCAGCTTGAATTGATCGATCAGCTCTTCCATGCGGTTGAAGACGCGATTCTTGCCCGGCCATCGGATACGCGGATCGTCGACGTCAACCGGCCCGCCGGGAATCTTCTCCAGGCATTGCCGGATCATCGAGTTGCTCTGCCGCAGCTCTTCCATCCGCACCAGGTAGCGATCGTAATTGTCGCCGTGCTGGCCGACCGGCACCGCGAAATCCAACTGGTCGTACACCAGGTAGGGCTGCGCGCGGCGCAGATCGAGCGGCACGCCCGCGGCCCGCAGCAGCGGACCGGTCACGCCGATCGCGATTAGCTGGTCGGCGCCGAGCTGGCCGGTTCCCTCGACGCGCTCACGGAAGACGGCATTCTCGGTCAACATCTTGTTGGCGTCGGCGATGAGCTTCATCACATCGTCGAGTTTCTGGATACAGAACGGGCCGAAGCCTTCGGGCAGATCCGCGCTGACGCCGCCGATCCGGATATAGTTGGTGGTGACGCGCGAGCCGCACAGCGCGTCGAGCAGGTCCCAGATCAGGTCGCGCGCTTCGAGCAGATACAGGAACGGCGTCATCGCCGCCAGTTCGAGGCAGGACGCGCCCACGCCCAGCACATGATCCGCCATCCGCGACAGCTCGCCCGATATCACGCGCACGTACTCGCAGCGCGGCGGCACCTTGACATCGAACAGCTTCTCGACCGCCATGCAGTAGGCGAGGTTGCAAAGGATCGGAGAGCTGTAGTTGAGGCGATCGGTATAAGGGATGTTCTGGTAATAGTGCCCGGTCTCGCATTCCTTCTCGAACCCGCGATGGAGGTAGCCGACCTGCACGTCGGCGTTGACCACGTGCTCGCCTTCGAGTTCGAGCTCGATACGCACGGTGCCATGCGTGGCGGGATGCGACGGCCCGAACTGGATTCGCATCGGCACGCCCGGAACCGCGGTCGGTTCGAGCATGCCGGGCTTCTTAGTACGGGCGACGAGGCTCTTTAGCGGCTGGTCCGGCATGGGGGTCAATCGGTTGGTTATCTCGCTTGTTATAGTCCTTGCGCAACGGATGGCCGACGAAGCCTTCGTACAGGTAGATGCGGCGAAGATCCGGATGGCCGGTGAAGCGGATTCCGTAAAGATCGTAAGTCTCGCGTTCGAGCCAGTTGGCGCCGCTCCACACCGGGGTCACGCTCGGAATCGTAGGATCGTCCTCGGGCACACGGCATTTGATGCGCAGGCGATGAATCAGCTTGGTCGAAAGCATGTGATAGACGACCGCGAAACGCGGCTCGGAACCGCGCTCGGGCACGACCAGGTTATGGCGCGACATCGGGATGTGCTTGCGGGTTTGGCTCTCGCGATCCCATATCGTCACCGGGGTGACGAAGCCGTCGGGCTGGCCCAGGTAATCGACCGCGGTGACGTCCATCAGCATGTCGAAGGCGAGTTCCGGCGTGTCGCGCAGGATTTCGGCGGCGCGCAGGATATTCTCGCGCGCGACGTGGATCGTATCGTCGCCACGGAAGGAGCTGTGGCTGGCGACCAGGTCGCCGAGCTTGGCCAGCACCTGGCTCATCAGGGGCGAAGGCGCCGTATCGCCGTCGGTTGGTGGGTTATCTGTCATATCCGTGGCGCAGATAATCGATTCGGGTCATGAGCTTCGACTGCGGCACCAACAAATCTTCTTTGCGCCACATCGATCCGGCCCGCGAATAGCAGGCGATCTCGACTTGGCGGCTCATCACGATCGCCTCCTCGGGGCAGGCTTCCTCGCACAGGCCGCAGAACATGCATCGCGACATATCGATGTTGAAAACTTCGGGATAGCGCTCGACCTCGTTGGCGGTTTCGTTGGGAAAGATGGTGATGCAGTTGGTCGGGCACGCCCACTCGCACAGGCCGCACGCGACGCATCGTTCCTTGCCGTTCTCCATCTGCACCAGCACCGGCATCCCGCGCAGCGCCGGCGGCTGCAATAGTCGCTGCTCCGGATAATGGATCGTGAAATCCTGACCGCCGCTCGCAAACTTGAGCAGATTGCGAATCAAGTGCACGCTCACCACCCATAGCCCGACGAACAGCGAGGTCCACAGCTTGCGCCGCGCCAATCCCGGAGCGGGACGCTCGACGATCATTACCCGCGACGCCATCTTAAGCTCCCGCCCCCGCCAGCGGCTCGCCGGTTTCGCCGATACGATCGAAGCTCAGCTGATTGAATGGCGCGCGCTCGCTCGCGATCGACTGCCAGATCGCAGCCAGATCGAAGCGCTCTTGAGTCGCGGCGGCGCCGTTCATCAGACGGGTGAAAATCTCCCCGTCCGACAGCCATCCGGCGGGCGGCGTGATCGCTTTCGCGATTCGCTGCACGCGTCCGGCGTAATTGGTAAACGTTCCGTCCTTTTCCGCAAACGTGCTGCCCGGCAGTATCACCGTGGCGTGCGCGAACTCCGGCCGCAGCCACAATCCTTGCACGATCAGCAATTCGAGGCGCTCCAGGATTTTCATCAGGCGCGCGCGATCGGCGACATCCAGGATGTCGTCGCCGCACACGTAGAGCCCCTTGACGCGGCCTTCCTCCGCGGCCTTCAGCAGCCGCTCCAGGCCGTCATCTTCGCCGGACACCAGGCCGAGTTCGCGCACGCCGCGAGCGTTGGCCGCCTTGTCGGCTTTGATCAGAATCTTGTCAGCCTTGCCTTGCCGCACCGCCATCGCGGCCTGCTCGACGCCCAGCGCGCGCAGCAACTGGCCGAAGCGGAAATTTTCTTCGTTGGTCAGATGGGGCGAAATCAACGCGCCGAGCGCCTTGCCGCCGTTGACGTTCGTGAAGTGCGCCAGAGCGCCCGCCGCCGCGGCTAGCGCCTCATCCCATTCAACTCGTGCGAGCGCGCCGTCGCGCGCCACCATCGGCGCCCGCAAGCGGTCCTCGCTGTTGACAAAGCCGTAGCCCAGCCGGCCCCAATCGCACATCCAGGTATCGTTGACCGCGTCGTTGCGGCGCGGCGTCAATCGCCAGATGCGATTGCGATACTCGCTAATCGCGATGTTGCAGCCGTTGGAGCAGCTTGGGCATACGCTGCGCGTCTCTTGCAGGTACCAGACCCGCACTTTGTGATGGAAATCCTTGCTTTCGAGCGCGCCCACCGGGCAGATGTCGGCGGTGCACATCGAATAGTCGTTGTCGAGCCGGGCATCGTTATAGATATCGAGCTGCGAGCGGTCGCCCATGTGATAGACCGCGAGCTCGCCGGTCTTGCTGATTTCGCGGCAGAAGCGCACGCATCGCCGGCACAGGATGCATCGCTCCTGATCGAGCAGCATCCGCTCGCCGATATCGAGGCGCTTGCCCTCTTTGCGCCGCGGATCGAGCATGCTCGAATGGCGGCTGCTGTAGCGCATCGTGTAATTCTGCAACCAGCACTCGCCGGCCTTGTCGCAGATCGGACAATCCAGCGGATGGTTGACCAGCAGCAGTTCGAGCGCTCCGCGCCGCGCCTGCGCCACGACGGGCTCGTCAGTGTGGACGATCATCCCGTCGCGCACTTGCACGTTGCACGAGATCTGCAGCTTGGGCATCCCCTCGATTCGCACCTGGCACAGCCGGCAGCTGCCGTCGATCGAGAGCTTGGGATGATAGCAGTAGTGCGGGATATCGATCCCCGCATCGAGCATCACCTGAAGCAGCGTCGCGCCCTCGGGCGCGGCAAGCGTCCGTCCGTCGACTGTTATGCTGACTGTTTTCGCCACCCGGATTACCTGAGCATTCGCCCGCTGCCATGGATTTCGGGCCAAGGTTTTCCCGGGCGCTCCTTCTGGACGCGCTCCTGGAGCTTGAGCAAGCCGTCGAGCACGGCCTCCGGCCGGGGCGGACATCCGGGAATATAAAGATGCACAGGGACGACTCGATCGATCCCTTGCAGCACGGCGTAGTTATCGTAGGGGCCGCCGGAACTGGTGCAAGCACCGAACGAGACCACCCATTTGGGCTCGGACATCTGATCGTAGACCCGCCGCAGGATCGGCGCGGTGCGCTCGGTTATCGTGCCGACGACGAAGAGAAGATCGGCCTGGCGCGGGGTAAATCGCGGCAGGGCGGCACCGAAGCGATCGATATCGTAGCGCGGGCCGGCGGTTGAGAAATATTCCATGCCGCAGCAGGCGGTCACGAACGGATACGGGAAAAACGAGTATTTGCGCGCCCACTGGACGGCGTCGGTTAATCGGCTTACCGCGAAACTTTCCGGGAAGGCGCTGCTCTCCGCGTTGACACCGCCGCGCTCGGAAGCTCCCGCGACCATGTACGTGGAAACCTTTCGGCGTCCTTCGCTCATTTCGAAACCAACTCCCTTGCTTTCGGTGCGGCCGGTTCGCTTCGCGCCGAATCGGCCGCCGCGCGCCGAAAGCATGCTTATCTAACATGAGGCCCTTAGACAAGCTCTGCTACTACTTTTAGTGGCGGCCGAACGCGCGTCATTAACCGGGATCGTTTTATGGATATGTTTTCGCGAATCCCGTCGAAGAGCAAGGACCCCCCCGACAACGATACTTTCCTGCGCAGGAAACCTAGCGATTGAGAATTGCGGTCGAGAGCGCGCCCTGTCAACCTTCTATAGCGGTCGCCCATGAAGTCGAAAAAACTGGCCTATGCTGACGCCGCGATTGCCCATCTGCGCACCGCCGACCCGGTGATAGCGCGGCTGATCGAGCAGGTGGGGCCCTTCAAATTGCGGAACGAACCCGAACATTTTCAGGCATTGGTCCGCGCGATCATGTTCCAGCAACTGGCTGGAGCGGCATGCCAGGCGATTCTCGATCGCTTCATGGCATTGTTTCCGGACTCGCCGTTTCCGACTCCCGCGCAGGTGCTGGAAGCCACCGAGGAGCAGTTGCGCGGCGCCGGCCTGTCGCGGCAGAAGCTCACCTATCTCAAGGATCTGGCCAGACACGTCGCCGAGGATTCGCTCGACTTTCATCGATTCCCACACATGGAGGACGAAGAGGTCATCGCCGACCTCATCCGCGTCAAGGGAATCGGGCGATGGACCGCGGAAATGTTCCTGATGTTCAATCTCGGCCGTCCCGACGTGCTTCCGGTGGACGACCTCGGCTTTCGCGCCGGGGTGATGAAGTCGTATCGGATGCGGCAAATGCCGACGGCGAAACAATTGCGCAAGCTCGGCGAGCGATGGCGGCCGTATCGCACGGTCGCGGTCTGGTACTTATGGCAGGTGACGCGCCTCAAGCTCCCCGTCGGCGATAGCGACGCCGCGCGGCCGAAGCTTGCGCAGAGGAAACGCGCCCCGCTCGGATGAGTGGGCGCACTCATGGATGATACAGTCGATGGAGTTTGCCGACCGGCTGATCGAAGCCCAGCAGTGCAAGAACAGCATCTCCGTTCTCGGCGTCGATCCGCATCTCGATACGCCTCAGGCTCCGGGGATTCCCGACGGCTATTCGCTGACGCGCTTCTGTTGTGAAGTTATCGAGGCTGCGGCGGATTTCGTCGTCGCCGTCAAGCCGCAACTCGCCTTCTTCGAAGCCCGCGGTATCGACGGGATGCGCGCGCTGGCCGAGGTTATCGCGCTGGCGCGCAAGCTCGAGCTGCTGACGATCGCAGATGCCAAGCGCGGCGATATCGGCTCGACCTCGGCCGCTTATGCGGAAGCGTTCCTGGGCGCGGGTGATTTTGCCTGCGATGCGCTAACCGTCAATCCCTACCTCGGCAGCGACGCTATCACGCCGTTCGTCGCGCATGCGCGCAAGAATCGCCGCGGGCTGTTCGTGCTGGTTAAGACGTCCAATCCGTCGTCGGGAGAATTCCAGGATCTAGCGGCACCGGAGCGTCCGCTGTGGGAGGCGGTTGCCGAGCGGGTGCGCGGATGGGGCAGCGATCTCGTGGGCAAGAGCGGATTCAGTTCAATCGGCGCCGTAATCGGCGCCACCTATCCCGCTCAGGCGCGTCGGGCGCGTACGCTGATGCCCGAGGCGATAATCCTCGTGCCCGGTTACGGCGCTCAGGGCGCCAGCGCCGTTGACGCGATCGCGGCGGCGCGGGCCGACGGTTTGGGCGTAATCGTGAATGCGAGCCGCAGTTTGATGTATGCGTATCGGAACGGATCGACCGGGGCAGCGGCGCGA
>JBEKLA010000168.1:0-9464 GCA_050010455.1 Binataceae bacterium (SeqCode)
GGTCAAGAAGCCCGAGACCATCAACTACCGCACCTTCAAGCCGGAACGCGACGGATTGTTCTGCGCCAAGATTTTCGGGCCGACCAAGGATTACGAGTGCAACTGCGGCAAGTACAAGCGCATGCGCCATCGCGGCGTGGTCTGCGAGAAGTGCGGCGTCGAGGTAATCCAGTCCAAGGTCCGGCGCGATCGCATGGGCCACATCGATCTGGCGGCGCCGGTCGCCCATATCTGGTTCCTGCGCTCGCTGCCCTCGCGTATCGGCACCCTGATCGATATGACGCTCAAGGAACTCGAAAAGGTCCTCTACTTCGAGTCCTATGTCATCACCGATCCGGGCGAGACGCCGCTGCAGCTCAAGGAGCTGCTGACCGAGCGCAAGTATCGCGAGGCGCGCGAGCAGTACGGCGAAAGCTTCAAGGCCGAGATGGGCGCCGAAGCGATCCGCTCGTTGCTGACCTCGCTCAAGCTCGACGAGCTTTCCGAAGAGCTGCGCAAGGAGATGAAGGCGACCGCCAGTGAGGCGCGGCGCAAGAAAGTTTCCAAGCGGCTCAAGGTGGTCAACGCGTTCCGCGATTCCGGTAATCGGCCGGAATGGATGATCCTCACCATCCTGCCGGTGATCCCGCCCGATCTGCGGCCGTTGGTGCCGCTCGACGGCGGACGCTTTGCCACTTCGGACCTCAACGATCTCTATCGCCGCGTGATCACCCGCCACACCCGGCTCAAGCGGCTGATCGAGCTCAACGCTCCCGACATCATAATCCGCAACGAGAAGCGGATGCTGCAGGAGGCCGTCGACGCGCTGTTCGACAACGGCCGCCGCGGCCGCGCCATCACCGGTCCCTCCAAGCGCCCGCTGAAATCCTTGAGCGACATGCTCAAGGGTAAGTCCGGGCGCTTCCGCCAAAACCTGCTCGGCAAGCGCGTCGATTATTCCGGCCGCTCGGTGATCGTGGTCGGCCCTGAACTGCGGCTCCATCAGTGCGGATTGCCGAAGAAGATGGCGCTCGAACTGTTCAAGCCCTTCATCTACAGCAAGCTCGAAGAGAAGGGCTACGTGACCACCATCAAGAGCGCGAAGAAGCTGGTCGAGAAAGAGGGCAAGGACGTCTGGGATATCCTCGACGACGTCATTCGCGAGCATCCGGTGCTGCTCAACCGCGCGCCGACGCTGCATCGGCTCGGCATCCAGGCCTTCGAGCCGGTGCTGATCGAAGGCAAGGCGATTCAGCTGCATCCGCTGGTCTGCGTCGCGTACAACGCCGACTTTGACGGCGACCAGATGGCGGTGCACGTGCCGCTGTCGATCGAGGCGCAGGTCGAGTCGCGCGTGCTGATGATGTCGACCAACAACATCCTGTCGCCGGCCAGCGGCAAGCCGATCATCGTGCCCACTCAGGATATGGTGCTCGGGCTTTACTACATGACGCGCGAGCGTCCGCTGGCGCGCGGCGAAGGCAAGTTCTTCTCGAGTCCGGCCGAAGTGCGTATCGCCTACGATCACGGCGAAGTCGATCTGCACGCGCGCATCACGGTGCGGATGGAGAAGACTGATCCCGCGCTGGCGTCTTCCGCCGACTACGGCGACCATGGTGGCGCGGACGGCGCCGGGACCAATGGCGCATCCAAGCTTGGGACCGAGCGGGTCGAGACCACGGTGGGACGCGTGCTGCTCTACGAGATCGCACCGTCGACGATTCCCTTCTCCGAGGTCAACAAGACCATGAAGAAGAAGGAACTCGGCAACCTGATCGACCTCTCGTATCGCAAGGCGGGCAACAAGGCCACGGTCATCTTCGCCGACCGCCTCAAGGACATCGGATTCGAATTCGCCACCCGGGCCGGAATCTCGATCTCGATCAAGGACATGACTATTCCGCCGCAAAAGGCGCGATTGCTGGAAGAGGCGCAGAAGCAGGTCGGCGAGATTCAGAAGCAGTACAACAACGGCGTCATCACCGACGGCGAACGCTACAACAAGGTGGTCGACATCTGGGCCGAGGTCCAGGACCGGATCGGCGGCGAAGTGCTCAAGGGGCTGTCGACTCAGGTCTTCGGCAAGGACAAGGACGGCGCCGAAGTCAGCGGACCCTCGTTCAATCCGATCTTCATCATGGCCGACTCGGGCGCACGCGGCTCCGAGCAGCAGATTCGCCAGCTCGCCGGATTGCGCGGCCTGATGGCGAAGCCGTCGGGCGAAATTATCGAAACTCCGATCACCGCCAACTTCCGCGAAGGGTTGACGGTGTTGCAGTACTTCATCTCAACTCACGGCGCGCGCAAGGGCCTCGCCGATACCGCGCTCAAGACCGCTAACTCCGGTTACCTGACCCGCCGCCTGGTCGACGTCGCTCAGGACTCGATCATCACTGAGGTCGATTGCGGCACCCTCGACGGTATCGAGATAACGCCGCTGGTCGAGGGCGGCGAGATCATCGAAGGCTTGGGCGACCGCGTGCTGGGCCGCGTGGCGCTGGAAGATATCCGCGACCCGTTTACCAACGAGGTACTGGTCAAGGCCAACGATCCGATCGACGAGGAAAAGGTCCAGGCGATCGAAGACGCGGGACTCGAGCGGGTCAAGATTCGCTCGGTTCTGACCTGTCAGTCGCGCCAGGGCGTGTGCGTGCAGTGCTATGGCCGCGATCTCGGCCGCGGCCATCTGGTCAACCTGGGCGAGGCGATCGGAATTATCGCCGCGCAGTCGATCGGCGAGCCCGGCACCCAGCTCACGATGCGCACCTTCCACATCGGCGGCACCGCCAGCCGGCGCGCCGAACAAACCACGCTCGACGCGCGCAACGAAGGCGTCATCCGCCTGCACGGCGTCAATACCGTCAAGAGCCGCGACGGCTCGCTGGTCGTGATGTCGCGCCACGGCGAAGTCGCGGTGGTCGAGCAGGTCGCGGGCGAGGGCGGCGCGCATCGCGAGCGCGAACGCGAGCGCTATCCGCTGGTCCACGGCGCGCGGCTGCGCAAGGGCGACGGCGATCGCGTCAAGGCCGGCGAACTGATCGCCGAGTGGGATCCGTACACCACGCCGATCATCACTGAAGTCGGCGGGCAGGTTAAGTACGGCGACATTCTCGAAGGCAAGACGATGGAAGAGCGCGTGGACGAGCGCACCGGCGCGCGCTCGAACGTTATCGTCGAGTTCAAGGAACTCGACGTGCGGCCGCGCATCTCGATCAAGGAAGAGGGCAAGACCGTGAAGATTCCGGGCACCGAATTGCATGCCCGCTACTTCCTGCCCGTGGGCGCTTATATCAGCGTCGCCGAAGGCACTGCGGTCTATCCCGGCGACGTTATCGCCAAGATTCCGCGCGAAACCACCAAGACCAAGGATATCACCGGCGGTCTGCCGCGCGTGGCGGAATTGTTCGAAGCCCGCAAGCCCAAGGAGTTCGCCGTGATCTCCGAGATCGACGGGCAGGTCTCCTTCGGCAAGGATACCAAGGGCAAGCGCAAAGTGGTGGTGACGCCCGAGGTCGGCGAGCCGCGCGAGTACCTAATCGCCAAAGGCAAGCATATCGGCGTTCATGAAGGCGATTTGATCAAGGCCGGCGAGCCCCTGATGGAGGGATCGTCGAATCCGCACGACATCCTGACCATCCTGGGCGAGAAGGCTCTGGCTAAATACCTGGTCGACGAAATCCAGGAAATCTACCGGCTCCAGGGCGTGCGCATCAATGACAAGCATATCGAAGTGATCGTGCGTCAGATGCTGCGCCGGGTCAGAATCAAGGAGGTCGGCGATACCGATTTTCTGGTCGGCGACCAGGTCGAGAAATGGCGCTTCGACGAGGAGAACACGCGCGTGCTGGGCAAGGGAGGCGAGCCGGCGATCGCCGAACCGCTGCTGTTGGGCATCACCAAAGCCTCGCTCTCGACCGAAAGCTTCATCTCGGCGGCCTCGTTCCAAGAGACCACCAAGGTCCTTACGGAAGCGGCGATCAACGGCAAGATTGACCGCTTGGTCGGGCTCAAAGAGAACGTTATCATGGGGCGGCTGATTCCGGCCGGTACCGGGATGCCGCGCTATGGCAGGGTGGAGATCGAAAGCGAAGTCGCCGCCGAGGCCGAAGAGTCGCTAGCTGAGACTGAAGTTGAGGCCGAATTGCCAGGAGGACATTGACAGCAACGTCCGTTTTGCATACATACTGATAGTTCGCCCAAGGGCCACTTGGTGCCCTTGGGCGGTTCGCTTGGAGGCCCGCTGCGGCAGGGGTCTACCGCTAGATTCGAACGAAACATATAACTAACTGCTTCACCGATGGGTTCGGAGCGCCATAGAGAGCCTAGAGAGAGGTTCGCGAGCAGAGCGAAGTAAGACGTGCCGACTATAAACCAACTGATTCGCGGAGCGCGGATTAAGAAGCGCTACAAGACCAGCGCCCCGGCGCTGCAGGGTTCACCGCAAAAGCGCGGAGTATGCACTCGCGTGTACACTTCGACGCCCAAGAAGCCGAACTCTGCATTGCGCAAGGTGGCGCGCGTCCGGCTGTCCAACGGCTACGAAGTGACGACGTACATTCCTGGCGTCGGACACAACCTCCAGGAGCACTCGGTGGTCCTGATTCGCGGCGGCCGCGTCAAGGATCTGCCCGGCGTCCGCTATCACGTGGTGCGCGGCACCCTGGATTCGATCGGAGTCCAGGAACGTCGCCAAGGCCGCTCGAAATACGGCTCGAAGAAACCAAAGTAGAACATCATGCCGCGCAAAGGCCAAATCAAGGTTAGGGAAGTCGCTCCCGACCCCAAATTCCACGATCGTACCGTGACCAAGTTCATCGATACGGTCATGATGAGGGGCAAGAAGTCGCTGGCCGAGAAAATCTTCTACGGCGCTCTCGATCAGGTTGCGGAGCGTACCAAGGAAGAAGGGCTGACGGTGTTCAAGCGAGCCCTCGAGAACGTCAAGCCGGCGGTCGAGGTTCGTTCGCGCCGGGTCGGCGGCGCCAACTATCAGGTGCCGGTCGAGGTGCGTCCGGTGCGGCGCACGTCGCTCGGGATGCGCTGGATGGTGCTGGCGGCGCGTGCGCGCGGCGAGAAATCGATGCAGGAGCGGCTGGCGGCCGAAATCATGGAGGCTGCTGCCAATCGCGGCGGAGCGGTAAAAAAACGCGAGGATACCCATCGGATGGCGGAAGCCAACAAAGCTTTCGCTCACTACCGCTGGTAGAAATAAGAAGTTCCAATGGCTCGTGAAACTCCCATAGAACGAGTGCGCAATATCGGTATCATGGCGCACATCGACGCCGGGAAAACCACCACCACCGAGCGCGTGCTCTACTACACCGGTATGACCTACAAGATCGGTGAAGTGCACGAGGGCACCGCGACCATGGACTGGATGGTGCAGGAGCAGGAGCGCGGCATCACGATTACCTCGGCCGCCACGACCTGTTTTTGGCGCGACCACCGCATCAACGTTATCGATACCCCCGGCCACGTCGATTTCACCATCGAGGTCGAGCGCAGCCTGCGCGTGCTCGACGGCGCTGTGGCGGTGTTCTGCGCGGTGGGCGGAGTCGAGCCGCAATCCGAGACCGTGTGGCGCCAGGCCGACAAGTATCGCGTGCCGCGTATCGCGTTCGTCAACAAGATGGATCGCGTGGGTGCCGACTTCGAGCGGGTGCTGACCGAAATCCGCGAAAAGCTCAAGGCCACTCCGCTGCTGTTGCAACTGCCGATCGGCGCCGAAGACAAGTTCACCGGCGTGGTCGACTTGATCGAAGAGCGGGCACTGATCTGGGACAAGGACACGCTGGGCGCGCAATTCCGCATCGAGCCGGTCCCCGACGCGCTCAAGGAGCAGCTCGCGGCGTATCACGACAAGATGCTCGAAACGCTCGCCGATCACGACGAGCGGCTGATGGAAATGTATCTCGAAGGCAAGCGCCCGGAGCCGGAGCAGATTCGCGCCGCGGTTCGTGCCGCGACGCTCAAGCTTCAGGTGGTGCCGGTGCTGCTCGGTTCGGCTTTCCGTAACAAGGGCGTACAGCCGATGCTCGACGCGGTGGTCGACTACCTGCCGTCGCCGCTTGATGTGCCGCCGGTAGTGGGCCGTGTCGACGATAAGGTTGCCGAGCGATGGCCGCGCGACGACGCACCGTTTTCCGCGCTGGCCTTCAAGATAATGACCGATCCGTATATCGGCACGCTGACCTTCCTGCGGGTCTATTCCGGGCGTCTCGAGAGCGGGGCGTCGGTGCTTAATTCGACCAAACAGAAGCGTGAGCGGATCGGGCGGCTGGTCAAGATGCACGCCAACAAGCGCGAGGAGATATCGGAAGTCTTCGCCGGCGACATCTGCGCCGCGGGACTGCGCGATACCACCACCGGCGATACGCTGTGCGATCCGGCCCATCCCATCGTGCTCGAAGCGATCGAGTTTCCCGAGCCGGTTATCAAGATCGCGATCGAGCCCAAGACCAAGGCCGATCAGGATCGCCTGGGCGAGGCGCTCGCTAAGCTGGCCAAGGAAGATCCGTCCTTCCGCGTAACCTCCGACCAGGAAACCGCGCAGACGCTAATCGCGGGGATGGGCGAGCTGCATCTCGAAATTATCGTCGATCGCCTGCTGCGCGAGTTCAAGGTGGACGCCAACGTCGGCAAGCCGCAGGTCGCCTACCGCGAGACTATCCGGCGCGCGGTCGAGGCCGAAGGCCGCTTCGTTCGGCAGACCGGCGGCCACGGACAGTTCGGCGTGGTCGATTTGAAGATTGAGCCGCTGGGCAAGGGCAGCGGGTTCGAGTTCGTTGACGCCACCAAGGGCGGCGTTATCCCGCGCAACTTTATCCCGGCGGTCGAGAAGGGAATCGAGGAAGCGATGGAGAGCGGCGTGCTGGCCGGCTATCCGATGGTGGATATCAAGGCCACGCTGCTCGACGGCAAGTACCACGAGGTCGACTCGTCGGAAATCGCGTTCAAGATCGCGGGTTCGATGGCGTTCAAGCAGGCTGCCGAGCAGGCCAGTCCCGTGCTGCTCGAACCGGTGATGGACGTCGAGGTGGTGACGCCGCAGGATTTCATGGGCGACGTTATCGGTGATCTGAATTCGCGCCGCGGCAAGATCCTGAACATGGAGAATCGCGGCGGTGTCCAGGTGATCGAGGCGCGGGTGCCGCTGGCGGCGATGTTCGGTTATTCGACGCGGGTGCGCTCGATGACTCAAGGGCGGGCGACTTACACGATGCAGTTCGCGGTCTACGAGCCGGTGCCACAACAGATTTATGAAGAGCTGATCGGCGGCCCCAAGAAGGTCGCATAATAACGTATCCGGGCATCCCGGGGAGTCGGAGGAGGGTTTACCAACCGGAGGTTAAAACCATATGGGCAAGGCGAAATTTGAGAGGACAAAGCCGCACGCTAACGTCGGTACGATCGGGCATATCGATCACGGCAAGACTACGCTTACTGCCGCGATCACGAAGGTATTGGCGTCGCGCAAGCTTGCCCAATTCATAGCCTTCGACCAGATCGACAAGGCGCCCGAGGAGCGCGAACGCGGCATCACGATCGCGATCGCCCACGTCGAGTACGAGACCGCCAAGCGCCACTACGCCCACGTCGATTGTCCGGGTCACGCCGACTACATCAAGAACATGATCACCGGCGCGGCGCAGATGGACGGAGCGATCCTGGTGGTCGGCGCCAACGACGGCCCGATGCCGCAGACCCGCGAGCACATCCTGCTCGCGCGCCAGGTCGGCGTGCCGTCGATCGTGGTGTTCATGAACAAGGTCGACATGGTCGACGATCCCGAACTGCTTGACCTGGTCGAGCTCGAAGTGCGCGACCTGCTCAAGAAATACGAGTTCCCGGGTGACGAGATTCCGATCATCCGCGGCAGCGCGCTCAAGGCGCTCGAATGCGGATGCGGCAAGGAAGACTGCGCCAACTGCAAGCCGATTCTCGAGCTCATGAACGCCGTCGACAGCTACGTGCCGCAGCCCACGCGCGAGGTGGAAAAGCCCTTCCTGATGCCGATCGAGGACGTGTTCTCGATCTCCGGCCGTGGCACCGTGGTTACGGGACGCATCGAGCGCGGCAAGGTCAAGGTCGGCGAGGAGGTCGAGATCGTCGGCTTCCGCGACACTCAAAAGACGGTCGTGACCGGAGTCGAGATGTTCCGCAAGATTCTCGACGAGGGCCAGGCCGGCGACAACGTCGGTGTGCTGCTGCGCGGAGTCAAGCGCGAGGAAGTCGAACGCGGCCAGGTGCTCGCCAAGCCGGGCTCGATCACTCCGCACACCAGGTTCGAGGCCTCCGCCTACGTCCTGACCAAGGATGAGGGTGGCCGCCACACGCCGTTCTTCAGTGGCTACCGTCCGCAGTTCTACTTCCGTACCACTGACGTCACCGGCGTGCTGCATCTGCCCGAGGGGACCGAGATGGTGATGCCGGGCGACAATATCAAGATCACCGGCGAGCTGATCACACCGGTGGCGATGGACGAAGGGTTACGTTTCGCTATTCGCGAGGGCGGCCGTACCGTCGGCGCGGGTGTGGTCTCGAAGATTCTGCAGTAACCGGATTTTAGCGAGCGGGATTGACACGCATAGAAGGCCCTTAGGGCGTGGCTGAGAGGATGAACGAAAAGATTCGAATACGTCTTAAGGCTTACGATTACCGCCTGCTCGATCAGTCGGTGCGCGAAATCGTCGATACGATCCGGCGCACCGGCGGCAGGGTGGCGGGGCCTATTCCGCTGCCGACCAGGATCGAGCGCTTTACCGTAAACCGCTCTCCTCACGTCGATAAAAAATCGCGCGAGCAGTTCGAGATTCGCACCCATAAGCGGCTGCTCGACGTGCTCGAACCGACCCAACAAACTATCGACGCGCTCGGCAAGCTCGATCTGGCGGCCGGCGTCGATGTCGAAATCAAGCTCGAGTAGTCACGTGATTAGCGGATTGATCGGACGAAAGCTGGGAATGACGGGAGTGACCGACAAGGCGGGAAGCCTCGTCGCGGCAACTGTGATCGAACTCGGTCCATGCACCGTGACCCAGATCAAGAGCGCCGCGACCGACGGTTACGACGCAGTGCAGATAACCTTCGGGCGCAAGAAACTGTCGCGCGTCACCAAGGCCGAGCGCGGCCACTTCGCCAAGAGCGAAATCGCCGCCGGGATCGCGACGCGGGAGTTTTCCAAAACCGGCGACGGCGAGCTCAAGCTCGGGCAGGCGCTGAGCGTGCCCGATGTCTTCAAGGCCGGCGACACTGTCGACATCGCGGGCATCTCCAAGGGCCACGGCTTCGCCGGCGTCATCAAGCGCCATCATTTCGGCGGCTTTCCCGGCTCGCACGGAACTCACGAGTACTTCCGTCACGGCGGTTCGATCGGTAACCGCTCGTATCCTGGGCGCGTGTTCAAGGGGCTCAGGATGGCCGGCCAGATGGGCAACGAGCTGGTAACGGTGCCAAATCTCAAACTGCTCGAAATCCTTCCCGAG
>JBEKLA010000169.1:0-9387 GCA_050010455.1 Binataceae bacterium (SeqCode)
GAAAAGAGAACGTGCGGGAGTTGCGCCGCAACCGTGACAACGCGCGGGTTGAACGGGCGTTGGCAAACCTCAAGCGGCTCGCGGCGATGTCGGCGTCGGAGAGCGGCAACCTGATGCCGCATCTGGTCGAGGCGGTGTCGGCATACGCGACCGTCGGCGAGATCTGTACGACGCTGCGCGAAGTATGGGGAGAGTTCAAAGAGCCAGCCGTAGTCTGATCGGGACCAGGCGGCAGGCGCGAACGTCTTGTGAAACTCTTGTGAAGAAGGTGGAATCGTAGCTTGGAATCTTTGGACAAAAAGCTGGAGAGCACGCGACCGACACGAGTACTAATCGCCAAGGCGGGACTCGATGGACACGATCGCGGCGCGGTGGTGGTCGCCCGCACGCTGCGGGACGCCGGCATGGAAGTAATCTACACCGGACGCCATCAGCGGGCCGAGGACATCATCCGGGCCGCGATGGAGGAGGACGTCGACGTGATCGGCGTCTCCAGCCTCTCGGACGCGCACCGGACCGTGTGCCCGAAGATGACGGCGATGCTTAGGGAACGGCGCATGGACGACGTGTTGTTCATCGTCGGCGGATTTATCCCGGAGGAAGATTTCGACTTTCTCAAAAGCGCGGGCGTGGCCGAGATTTTCCCTTCCGGCACGCCGTTGCAAGATATCGTTAGTTATATCCGCACTCACGCGCGGCGCTGGCAGTGACCTTTTGTACGGAACATGGGAGGCAGCGAAATGCCTTGGTGGAGCGGCCTACGCGCGATACGCCAAATGTGCGGCCTGCGCGACAGGACTCCCTTCGGAAACCCGGCAGATAGTTTTGGCTACCCCGCATTGCGGCCATAAGATCGATTTCGACAAGGCACGAGTTATCTACGAGAGTTGGCTGATAACTGCTTCGACCGTCTGAGCGGACAGAGACATGCCGAATTTAAAGCCGACCGTCAGAAGCAACGGCGAAAATGCCGCCCAAGCAGCGTTGGCGGGAGAGTAAGTTTAGGCACGGGATGTGCTTGGGGAAGCGCAAGAGCTAGATGGCAACCTATCGGGAACTTTCTATTGACCTTCCGGAAGAGCACGAAGCGCTGAAGCAAAGCGTCCATCAGTTTGCCCGGGAGGTGGTGCGGCCGGCGGCGATCGCACTGGATCGGATGAGCGATCCTGAGGCTGTACTTGCCGCTGACTCGCCGCTGTGCAAGGTGCTGCGCGCCGCTTATCAGCTTGGCTACCATACGGTGGGACTGCCCGAGGAATTCGGCGGTCTGGGGCTGCGCGGCCTTGGCCTGCACATTTTTCTCGAAGAGCTGGGCTGGGGAGGCGCCGATCTCGCGTTCGCGATCACGGTGGCGGGATTTCCTTTCACGTTGGCGGCGCTCAGCGGCAATCAAAAGCTGATCGACGAGTACGTAAAACCGTTCGTCGAGGACCGGGATGCGGCGCTTATCGGATGCTGGGCGATTACCGAGCCGCCACACGGCTCCGATCGGTTGGCAATCGGCGCTGAGCATTTTCGCGATCCCAAGGTAAGCGGCAACGTCGTCGCGCGGCCGGACGGTGACAGCTATATAATCAACGGGCAGAAGGCGGCGTGGGTATCGAACGGAACGATCGCGACCCACGCCGCCACCTATCTCACGGTCGATCCATCGAGGGGGATGGCCGGCGGTGGCGTCGCTTTCATACCGCTTAATCTGCCCGGAGTCTCGAAGGGCAAGCCGCTCGACAAGCTCGGCCAGCGCGCCTTGAATCAGGGCGAAATATTTTTTGACGACGTCCGGATTCCGCGCGGTTACATGATGGTCGGTCCCGAGGCCTACGAACTGGTGCTCATCCGAACGCTCACCGCCGCCAACGCGTCGGTGGGTGCCGCGCTAACCGGAGTGGCGCGTGCGGCGTATGAGGAAGCGCTTGCCTATTCGAAACAGCGGGTGCAGGGCGGCAAGCCCATCTGCGAGCATCAGCTAGTACAAAAAAATCTGTTCGAGATGTTCACCAAGGTCGAGGCGTGCCGGGCGCTGTCGCGGGCCACGATGGTCTACAACGAAAGGTCGTCGACGCCGTCGCTCGAGCATGCGATCGCGGTGAAGACGTTTTGCACGCAGGCCGCTTTCGAGGTCGCTAACGCGGCGCTGCAGATTTTCGGCGGAAACGGCCTGAGCAAGGAGTACACGATCGAGAAGCTATTCCGCGACACGCGGTCTGGACTAATCGAAGATGGGACCAACGAGGTGCTGAGCCTGGTTGGAGCGCGCAGGATTCTTGTCAACGACGCGAACTGAACATAGTGATCGGTCGCGATTAACCGTCAGATAGACGAGGAGAGAAAATGGATTTCACGTTGTCGCCCAAAGTCGAGGAGCTGCGCCGGCGAGTGATCGCCTTCATGGACCAGAACGTTTACGCGGCCGAAAAGGTTCACCGCGAGCAGGTCGCCGCTCCCAACGATCCGCATCGCGACCCGCCGATCACGCTCGAGCTTCGCAAGAAGGCCAAGGCCGAAGGGCTTTGGAATCTATTCCTGCCCGACAAGAGATACGGGATGGGACTGACCAACCAGGAGTATGCGCCGCTGTGCGAAATCATGGGCCGCAGCCAGATCGCGCCGCGGGTTTTCAATTGCAACGCGCCCGATACCGGCAACATGGAGATTCTGGCCGAGTTCGGCACCGAGGAGCAGAAGCGCCGCTGGCTGATGCCGGCGCTCGCGGGCGAAATCCGCACCTGCTTTTCGATGACCGAGCCGGAGACTGCCGGTTCCGATCCGACTCAGCTCAAGACTCGCGCGGTTCGCCAGGGCGACTACTATGTCATCAACGGCCACAAGTGGTTCACGACCGGCGCTATCGGATCGGCGGTGGCGATCGCGATGGTGGTGACGGACCCCGACGCGCCGCCCCATCTACGCGCCAGCCAGATCCTAGTGCCCACCGATACTCCGGGATTCAAAATCGTGCGGCCCATCCCGGCCAATGGCCACGTTGGCGAGGGCGGCCATTGCGAGATCACGTACACTGATTGCCGCGTACCGATTACCAACCTGCTGGGCGAGGAAGGCAGTGGTTTCTCGATCGCCCAGGCGCGCCTCGGTCCTGGCCGCATCCATCACTGCATGCGCGCGATCGGGGTGGCCGAGCGCTCGCTCGAACTGATGTGCAAGCGCGCGCTGACCAGGTGGGCGCATGGCAGTTATCTCGCGGAGAAAGCCAACGTTCAGCAATGGATTGCGGAGTCGCGGATCGATATCGACGCGACCCGGTTGATGGTGATGCACGCGGCGTGGAAGATGGATACTGCGGGCAAGCGAGAGGCGCGCCAGGAGATTTCGCTTATCAAGGTGATGGCGGCTAACATGGTGATGAGAGTCGTGGACCGCGCGATCCAGACCCATGGCGCGCTGGGCGTTTCCAACGACGTTCCGCTCTCCTCCTTCTGGCGCGAGAACCGCATCCTGCGGATTGGCGACGGTCCCGATGAGGTCCATCACATGACGATCGCGCGGCGCGAGATGAAGAAGTGGAAGGAGAATTAGCCGCGCGCTGAACGTAGACGGATGCCGGCCGCGAGAGCGCGACTCGGTTGGTGGCAGGCCAAATCAGATACCGGCGCGGAGTGGACGATGAGCAAGATTACAGAAACGATGCGTAATCATCAGGAGACGCTCGTCCGAACGCTGTCGGACTTGGCTGCCGCTGTGACCAAAGACGCGCCCGATGCGGCCGGCGATGCGCTGGCAACTTTCCTGAAGCGCGACCTGATTCCCAGTGCGATCGGTGAAGAGGCGCACATTTAGCCGCTGCTCGACACGCTCATCAAGGAATACGGGAAGGCAACGGCCTCGATGGCTGTCGACCATGAGTTCGTACAGGATCTCGCCCGTCAAATTGACGAGGAGGTGACCGTGCTTCGCGGCGCCTCCGGACCCGAGCGCGAGAGTATCGCCGGCAGGATTCAGCAGCTCAGCCTTCATCTCGATTTGTTGCTGCGGCTTCAAATGGAGAAGGAGAATCGTATCTATCTGCCGCTGCTGGAACGTTACGCGTCCGAGTTCGAGCAGCAGCAGGCGTTCGAGCGGATGCACGCGACCTCCGTGGAACTGAGCGAAGGCCCAAGCGAGCAGGCCGAGGTCCGGATTATGACCTCGCTGGACGTGCGGCGGCTGGCCGCTCCGCGGCGCCATCCGATGATCTTCGCGACGTTCGAAGCGCTCGAACCGGGCGAGGCGTTCGTTCTTATCAGCGATCATGACCCCAAGCCACTCCACCACGAATTCAAGGCCGAGCGCGAGGGGCGATTCTCTTGGGACTATCTCGAACAGGGTCCGGAAATCTGGCGAGTGCGAATCGGGCGGATACTGCCATAAGCAAATCGAAGTGCTGTGATGAAGCTTCTCCATGCATGGCTTACGGATTTGCGGCGAGTGCTCGAAGCGGAGCCGCTAACGGTCCGCGACATCAGAATCGGCGTGTTCTATACGGCGGCGCAGCTTTCCAGCGGCGACGTGGGTGTGGCGTTCACGCCGCGAGGGCTGGACGATACCGTATGCTGCCCGAAGTCGGCGGCGTCGGCGCCGGCGGCGGGCCGGATGGCCGGTCAGGATGCATGGGCGCTTGCCGAGTATGCGTTCTCGCCGATACCGCTGCGCCGCTCGGTCGGCGTCGCGGTGCTCAACGCGCTTTCGTCGCTGGCAATCAAGCGTCACGGGATTCCTGGAGGGCGGTTGCTGGAAGGCTGCGATGCGCTGGAGGCCGCAGAAATCGGCCCTAAGGATCGGGTGGCGATGGTCGGAGCCTTCGTCCCGTTCATCAAGAGCCTGCGTGGCCGAGTAGCCGACATCGCGGTTATCGACAAGCATCGCGACGCGCTTAAGCCCGACGAACTCCCGTTCTGGAAGCCGCCGGAGCAGGCGGCTGAGACCCTGTCGCGGGCCGACGTGGCGATTATCACCGGCTCGGCCCTGGTGGAGGGGGAGATAGATGGTCTGCTCGAAGCGTCGTCACGGGCCAGGACCAGAATCCTGGCCGGACCGACTGCTTCGCCATGGCCGCCTCCGTTTTTCGAGCACGGAGTGGACGTGCTGGGCGGCATCCGGGTGCTCGATAATCAACAGATGCTCACGATCGTCAGCGAAGGCGGCTCGGGTTACTTCTTCGAGGAAGCGGCAGAGAAGGTCTGCATCGTCCGAGCGCGAAGCTGACTGAGCGATTGTCGCGGGCGAATTGTCGGCAGCCTTGCGCCGATCGTGGCGCCTTCGGGTTCCAAATCCCTCAGGCATCCTGCTCCGACTATCCCCCGTCGGCGCTGGGGCCGCAGTGACCCAGTTGTGCCCCAGCGAGGCCGCTCGCCAGATGCGCGGGGGACGAAAAGATCTGGTAGACTAAGGCCGAATGGAGCGGGCATCGAGCTTGCTAATGCATAGCAGAGCGGCGCCCGGAGTGCTGCGGATGCTCACGCGAGGGGATAGAAATAAAGCCAACAGCTTGGCGTCCAACGATGTTTCGTTTGGAGACGCCAGGCGTGACGAGAGGGTATATCGATGCAACTTCCGCGCAAGCCGATAAGGCATCCTGCTTTCGACGTTGCCGAACGGCCGTTTATCGTGATCTGGGAGATAACCAGGGCCTGTGACCTAGCCTGCGCCCATTGCCGCGCCGAGGCGATGCCGCTGCGCAATCCCGACGAACTCTCGACCGACGAAGGCCGCGCCCTGATCGACGAAGTGGCTGGCTTCGGTACGCCTCCGCCGATTCTTATCCTGACCGGCGGCGACCCGATGAAGCGTCCCGACCTGAAGGATCTGATTGCGCACGCGGTCAAGCTTCGCCTGCCTGTGGCGCTGTCTCCTTCGGGTACGCCTCTGCTCACTCCAGATGTGATTTACGATTTGCGCGCGGCGGGATTGAAGGCGATGTCGCTCAGCGTCGACGGAGCGGAACCTGCGGTCCATGACGCCTTCCGCGGTATTCCGGGCGTTTTCGAGCGCACTATGACGGCTTGGGACACGGCGCGAAAATGCGGCCTCAAGGTTCAGATCAACACGACTGTTGCCAGCCTCAACCTGATTCATCTTCCGAAGATCGCGCACGAGGTGCTGAATCGCGGCGCGATGACCTGGAGCATTTTCCCGCTGGTGCCGATGGGGCGTGGGACCGGGCTCGAACGCATCTCGGCTCAGGAGTGCGAAGACGTCATGAATTTCCTCTACGACGTCGGGACGGTGATTTCGGTGAAAACCACGGAGGGGCATCATTTCAAGCGCGTTTTCCTTGAGCGCACCATCCTGGAGCGTCGCAAAGTTCCGTGTGAACAGGTGATGCAGCTTGGTCCCGCCTATCATGCGCTGCGTGCTGGATTGCAGCCGTGGCCGGTGGGGACTCACGCGCGGCGCACTCCGATGGACGTCAATGCCGGACGCGGGTTTGTGTTTGTCTCGCATGTCGGCACGGTGCATCCGAGCGGCTTTCTGCCGGTTTCGGCGGGCAACGTGCATCATGAGAAGCTGGGCGAGATCTATCGCGACAGCAAGCTGTTCAGGGATTTGCGCGAGCCGGTGATGCTGGCGGGCCGATGCGGGATGTGCGAATTCTCGCCGGTGTGCGGCGGATCGCGCTCGCGCGCGTACGCGCTTACCGGGGATCCGCTAGCCGAAGATGAGATGTGCAATTACGTGCCGGGGAGCTTCCCATTTCAGGATGACGTTGCCGAGCTCCTGGCCGCGGAAGCGCAGGCCGGCACTCAAGGGCACGAGGCTGGCCCTGCGGGCCACAGAATGGCTCACCATCCTCACTGAGGATGGTTGCGAAATGAGATCAGGGGGAGAGGTCGCGAACCGGTTACAGAACCCGGAAATCGCGACTTTCCCAGAGCGCGATTAGGTCGATCAGCCTTTCCTGGCGGGCGCTGACGTCGCAAACAGTGCGCGGCGGAGCATCGGAAAAAGATTGCCTTGCTCTCCGGCTAGGATGTCGTCGAGGAGTGCCGCGAAGACGCACAGTACTTTGCCTGCTCGGGCCACTTCTTCGTCGGAGCCGCGCTCGAACGACACTCGCGCCAGCGATCCGCCCGCTCCTAGAAGCTCTTGGTGCTCTTTGCGCGTCTTCTCGATCAATTCCGGCGGCAGAATCGACTGGGCCTTAGCCCAAGGCAGCATGAGCATGTCTTCGCTCGCCAAATGGTGCGCCATGATCGGTTGGATCGCCGCCCATGCCTTGGCGGCGCGCGTGCGAAGCTCGGGGTTGGACGGATGGAAGCTAAGTTCTGAACCAGTCACGGCCGCTTCTATGATCGGCATCCGCAGGCTCAGATCTTCGCCAGCCAGTTCCTTGAGCAGCGATTTCAGCTCCAACGGTCGAGGCGAGGTCGCCGTGGTCGATTGACTCCGTTCCATCTCACTGGGCGGCTTCGTCATAACGGGTTCCTCGTCAGTAGTGCATGGCGGCGACGATAATTTCAATCCGCGGGACGCTTCAGCCACGCCTGAAGCATCGAGCTCATCCGTGCAGCGTCGAGCGGTTTTGCGGTGTAGTAGACGGCTCCATGTGCGCGCGCGGTCTTTTCCACCTCAGCAGCATGCTGTGACGCGACATAGATCAACGCCGCGTCGGGGGCGAGCTTGTTGATCTGGGTACAGAACCATCCCCGCTCGGCCGCCGGGACTACCTCGTCGTCGATTACGACCATTCGGACGTTGTGGTCAAGCACGACGTCGCGCCCGGGGCTGGGATCGGAACTGCATTCAACCGCCCATGGGGATGTACAGATGCCCGAGACCAACCGCTGCAGCGAGAGGTCACGGGTCAGCACGACGACCGTTGGCCGCTTCGGCGCCAATTGCGGCGAGTTCCCGCTCGCAGAGGGATCAGGAACGTGCGGCTTTGCGGCCATTCGGCGGCTCGTATCCTTGTTGTCTTGCGGCTTCACCTTCAGCCTCATCAAATTGGGTTTCGAACTCTCCGGCAGCATAGGAAGACTCCTGGTCGGCTGTTCGATATCGGCCCGAGGTCCCTGCCGAGGCGAGCATTCACGGCTCGCCCACGCGATTGAGTTGTGTCTGGCCAAGAGTCGGTGATCATTTTGTTAGCTTTGTTAGCTCAGCTCGTTAGGTCACCGGGGCTACTTCGCCGACTTGTTTTGTAAAATTCTGTCTGCTGCCCAGTCATAGGAAAGGCAGTCCTGCTGCTTAAGCGCGCATCTCTGAAACCAATTGCCCGATGATTCGCTTTTCAGCGCCCGCATATTAGCGCATATACTGGTGCACATCGGTTATTTTCTTTCAGGACCGAACACTAACGCGTACGGCCCGACGCGTTAGTGGTGCATCGACCGTGCCAGTCTGATTGACGGCTTATGAAGGAGATTTCGCCGCAGAGCGGCTCCGTCGGCGTCAGCCTCTGGTTCGATCGGAATCATCTTTGCTAGGTTGATGGGCGACATAAGGGGGCAGCTTTTGCGTGAGCGAGGGATCGCCAAAATGGCGTTGACGAGAGGAACGGAATTATCTCACCCATCTTTCTTCAATCTCGTATGGGACTACGAGATCGAGGATCTGCAGCGGATACTGAATACGATTCTGAACCATCGCGACGAAGTTTTAGAGCATTGGCATTCGCTCTACGTACTGCACTTCGGCGATAGCCGCGCGCTTTCCAAAAGCGAATTCCTCCGCATCTATGGGGCCGACGTCGATGCCACGATCGGACACCTGGCCAAAAAAGATATCAGCGGGTTTACCGCGGACGTGCGGCGGGTGGGAGAAGCGCTGGCTGAGCGCCAGGTATCTTTCGCCGAAGTCATCGTTTCCATGCATCTGTTCGAGGAGAGCGCCACGCGGGTGTTCCCGCCGGGTTCGGTGCCTAGGTCATACTTGATCTTCGACAAGCTGAGCCATTGCCGGATGATCGTGCTGGCCGACGCTTATTTCCGGTCCCGAACCGCGGTCTCGGCGGCTAGAATCCATTCACTGGAACAGGAAGCGGCCCAACTGCCCCGAGAGAAGCGCAGCAGGTTTCACGGGCTGGTTGGAGCCAGCGCGCCGATGCGCCGGCTCTACGATCGAATCGAGGCGACGGCGGCGACACGCGGCACGGTGTTTATCGTCGGAGAAAGCGGGACCGGCAAAGAGTTGGTCGCGCGCGCGATCCACGAATGCAGCCCGGCGGCTGGGATGCCTTTCGTGGCGCTTAACTGCGCGGCCATCCCCAAGGAGTTGGTCGAAAGCGAATTGTTCGGTTACAAGCGGGGCGCGTTCAGCGGCGCCACCACCGAATATTTGGGTCTGTTTCGAGCGGCGGAAGGCGGCACGCTATTTCTTGACGAGATCACGGAAATGAGCGCGGATACCCAGACCAAGCTCTTGCGTGCGCTCCAGGAGCGCACGGTGCGTCCC
>JBEKLA010000170.1:0-9329 GCA_050010455.1 Binataceae bacterium (SeqCode)
GCGATCGCAACCATGCCTCCAACTCCGTCCGATCCGCTTTGCTCACTCCCACGCAGCAGCTCTTTATCGCCATGCTGCTTAGACGACCAAACCCTAAAGTTAATTCAGAAACGTAACACTAGAGATACTGACCGGCATCTGTAATGGAGCGTTCGCATTGCCGGTCAGCATCGACATTTCGGGGTTAAACGAAACGGTCTGCACCATACTCGGCTACAGAACTACGCCGGGCACCTCGATCAAAGTGGCGGGCAAATGAAAATCTGACGGCGCCAACTCGTCCTTAACAGAACTCACATTTCGCCATACGAGGTCTGCCGAACACGACATGCCAACTTACGAGTACCGATGTCCGCGATGCGGCACGATCGAAATCAACCACTCGATCGCCGAACCCGCCCGGTCCAAATGCCCGCGATGCGGCGCGAAGGTAACGCGTTTGGTCTCCGGCGGCTCGGGTTTTGTGTTTGACTCGACCGGCTACTGGGAGATGGGCCGCGACGGCCGCGAAAAGAAAGTTCCTCGCTCCGACCGCGAGCGCCAGTGGCAGTCGATCGCCGGCCGCCCGCGCCCGTGTATTTGAACTAGTCTGTCGGCGCATTTGTGGCCCGGACAGATTTCGAATTAACTAACACTCACAACAGAGGCCAGGTTGAATGGCAACCAATAACTATGTCTACGAACAGGTTCGCGGCCGTATCGGTAATTCAGTAGTCATAACCATCGACGGCGACGCGACTTCCTATCGCGGCAAGCTGCTCGGCATCCGGCCCGACGGTACTGATAGCGCCGACGCCGGAGCGGCTGCCAACGTTAACGATCAGGTCACCCTCCTCGTTTACGTCAACCGGCAGAAGAGCTGAGGCATCCGTCATGCAACCAAGTATTTGCGATTTGATTGTCGATGTCGCCGCCTCGCTTTCCGGCGACCTGGCTGCCGATTCGGCCGTTCCCTCCGACGCGCCGCAGCTCAAGCTGCTTAAAGCGGCTGGCGGCGCGGACGAAGCGATGGCCTTCTACTGCCCGATCGCCAAGACCGCTCGCACCAAGAACGGCCTGATGGTCTACGGATGGGCCTCGGCGGCCGACTATGTCGACGACCAGAACGAGATCGTCGATTCCGCCGCCCTGCGCGAGGCGGTCGAGGAATGGAAAGCGTGGCGCAACATCCGCCTGATGCATCAGCCGGAGCCGGTCGGCGTCGCGCCGCTCGTTGAAATCCGCACCCATCCCGAGACCGGTCGCGACGCGCTCTACCTCGGCGCTCATATCGTCGACGAACGCGCGATCCGCTTGATCGAAACCGGCGTGCTGAAGGGCTTTTCGATTGGCGGTTACTGCCTGGAGAAGGTCGCCGAAACCGTCGATCTCTAAGCTATAGCGCGGCCTCAAGCCGGTTATCACCAAATAGTCACACCGCGGCTGGCGTCGCTAATAACTCGACCCGTTCGCAGCGAGAGCAAGCATAGTCAATGCGAAAAACTGTTTACCGCCTAAAAAAGTTCCGACTCAGCGAGATCAGTCTGGTCGATCGCCCCGCGTGTGGCATCGCGATGGTCGAACGAATCGAGCTGGTCAAACGCAACCGCTCACCGGAACTGGAACACCAATTCAATCAACCCCCCGCGCAGGAGAACTCTGTGATGACTAGCGAGGAACTCAACGCTTTGCCCGACTCGGCCTTCGCTTACATCGAGCCAGGTGGAAGCAAAGACGCGACCGGCAGAACCGTGCCACGCAGTCTGCGTCACTTTCCCATTCATGACGCGGCCCATGTGCGCAACGCCCTGGCGCGCGTCAAGGAATCGAAGTTCGGCGCCGAGGCGCTGCCCTCGATTCTCGAAGCCGCGAAAAAGTTCGGCATCCATAGCGAGTTCGAGTCGCCGCAACACACCACCAAGGCTGATCTCCCTTATCCCTTTGGCGAATTGCACCCAAGCGGCAGCGTTGATCCCGCCGCCGGCTTCATCGCCGACGACGTGACCGGCCATTATCCACCCGGGAACTTCATAGCCGGCGATCCTGGCGTGGCCGGCAGTCCCGCCCTGCACGGGGAAGCGAACGCCATCGAAGGCGAATACCCTGACCTGCTCGCGCCCGGCGAGATATGCAAGTTCGTTCCGAGCGACGCAATGCCGATAGCGGAGGGCGCCGACTTTCGCACTGACGCGACCTCGCTGTCCGCGGCGATTACCCAGGCCGCCACTAACGCTTCGCTTGGCCAGATCTGCGACCTGATGATGATGGTCGCCGGCAACATCGTTCGCGCTTCGGGAATCCAGAACAAGAAAGCTGCCATCTTGGCGGTTGGCGACGAGTTCAAATCCGCACTGGCGCGGCTGGTCGATGCGCCCGGGATGGCCAAGCGGCTCGGTCCGAGCCGATGGCGCGAGCGGAGCATCGGCATCGAGCATGCCATGCGCACCGCGACGCGCAAGCGCGCGCTGGTCAAGGCGCTGGAGCAGATGAACTTCGCCTGGCCGCAGGACGCCGTTGCAGTTCGCCTGCTCGGCAAGGGCGATCGTTTCATCGGATGGCTAAGCCGCTCCGACTTTCTGAAGCGCGGCGCGGTGCTGAGCGCCGCCAGCCGCGACCGTATCCATCAGGCGCGCGATATCCTGATCGGGATGTGCGCCGGCAGCGGATGCGGCCAGGACCGCGCGCTGAACGCATACATCGACCAGCAGGCCGACCAGCCGCTTAGCGAGGTGTCCGATCAGATGACAACGCCGCAGGTCACGAACGGAGTCGATCCCACGGCCGAAATGGGTAAGCTGCTCGATAATCTCCGTCATGCGACGAGATCGTTGAACTCGGTCGCGGACGAAGTACGCAAGGTTGCCGAAGCTTCGGCCGGCTCGATCCGCAAGTCCGAGAGCAGCGCAAAGGTGCTGTCTACGTTGGCCGAGCGTATCGCGCGACTCGAGGCGCAACCCGACAACTCCCGCCCCCAACCGCTGCGAGCGGTCGAGAAAGCGACTCCGATCGCGTTGGCGGGCAACTCCACTGACGACACCCGGCTCCGGATCGCCGAACTGCAAAGTCAAGCCGCGGAACTTCGCAAACGAGGCGATGACGCCGTGGCGCAGAAGCGATTGTCCGAGATCGGCGTCGAAATCATCCGGCTTTCCAACGGCCTGTCCCAGCCCGTGTTCTGAACTCACGTATCGGCTTGGGCATCAAGACGAAGCGATAACGCTTCGCCGCGCGTTCCGCGCCTGCCGTTGATCGCCGCCAACTTCCAACCACCGAACCAAGGAGAATCGACTCGATGAGTCTCAACATGAATCGCACTATTTTCGAGGACCTCGCCAAGGCGCTCAATAATGGCGTCACTGGCCAGGACCTGATGAAGGCGATCACGGTAGCCACTGGCCTTACCGCGATCGACCTCGAGCCTGCTGCCAAGACGATGGTTCCGGCGCTCACCTCGCTGCGTAACATGGTTCCGCGCGTACGCAATACCCGTGGCGGCACGCAAGCCCAGTTCAGGATTATTCTGAAGCTGAATCCGACTCTGGTGCGTCCGGGAGTCAGCGAAGGAAATCGAGCCAATCAGATAACCACCAGCGTCGCCAACCGCTCGCTTCCTTTTGCCACACTCGGTCTCGGCGACTCCGTAACTTTCCAGGCCGAATGGGCTGGACGCAACTTCGAAGACGTCAGGGCACGAGCCGTCGAACGACTGCTAAAGTCGGTGATGATCGAAGAGGAAAAAGTGATGATCGGCGGACGTAGCAGCACGGTATTGCCGACGCCGTCTGCGCCCACTGTGACCACTTCTTCAACCGGTGGCTCGATCGCTGCCGGAACTTACACGATTACTGCCACCGCGCTCACAATGTACGGCTACAACAACGCCCTCAACGTCTTCCCTCCGGGCAGCAATCCGCCGACCACTACTCCTGCACTGGGCGTGGGCGAAACCGTCGCGTCAACCGGAACCAGCAGTGGCAGCCTTTCGGGCTCGAGCAACGTGATCTCCGCCAGCGTGCCCGCGATCGAAGGCGCGTGCGGCTACGCCTGGTATGTCGGCAACAAACTGGAGGCTTTCACTACCATTAACTCCGTCAGCCTGACTTCGCTGTTCGGCACCGGTGGCACGGCTCCCACCTCGGACACTTCGCAGGACACTCTCGTATACGACGGCGTCCTGTCGCAGCTCATCGCCGCCAACAATTCGTACAGCCTCGCGCTGGCAACTGGTACGTCTGGGACCGGCACGGCCCTGCAACTGAGCAACCTCGATACTATGTTCCAGTCGATCTGGAACACCGGCCGGGGCAATCCCGACGTGCTGTTCGTCAACGTTCAGGAATCGATAAGGATCACCAACCAGGTGCTGGCCGCCTCCGGATCTCCCACCTTGTTCGTCTCCCAGCAGGCAGGCGGCCAGGACAAGGGCACGATCACCGGCGGCTACCGGGTCAGCCACTACATCAACAAGGCAACCGGCCGTCCGATTCCAATCGTGACTCATCCCTACATGCCGCAAGGGGTGCTCTTCGCTCTTTCACTGGAGTTGGCTTTCCCGGTTGCGGACCTGGCTAACCCGATTGAGTTCGAGGCACGCCAGGAGTACCTGGAACTCGACTACCCCGTGTCCCAGCCTACTCGCAATTTCGACATCATCGTCGACGGCGTGTTGAAGGTTTACTACACGCCGGGCGGTGGCGTCATCCGCAATATAGCGCCCTCGTCGTAAGCCGACCGAGGCCGCTTCAGCACGCGAGCATCGCGGCGGCGCTAGCCGCTCGCGATGCTCGCCGAACAGGCGAAAGGCCGCGCGACCCCTGCGTGTTAGCAGCGCGGCATCTCTAGTCCAACCGCTCTGGGCACCAGAGAATTCGGCCGGAGAACTCGTATGACGCTGTGGCAAACCTATCTGCCCGATTTGAATCAGGGCCTTCATCAGCAGAAGGAGCTCACCCTCCTCACGATGTGCATCTGGGGCGAGGCGCGCGGATGCTCGATCGAGGCCCAACGCGCGGTCGGCTTCGTGATTCGTAATCGCCTCGCGTCGCGCCAGACACGCTTCGGCCTGAGTTGGCGCGACGTGATGCTCAAGCCGTGCCAATTCTCTACATTTGATTCCAAAGGCGGCCAGGTTGAACGGCTCTTCCATCCGCTGGACAACGATTCGGAGCAGGCCTGGAAGTCTTGTTACGCAAGCGCACTGATAGCGTATGAGGAACTTTACGAAGATCCCTGCCGCAAAGCGCTCTTCTATTACAGCGGTCACGCCGCGCCGGTCTGGGCTCACCAGATGCGCGAAACTGTCCGCATCGACAGCTTTGTATTCTTGACGGATCAGGTATGAAGAAAGCAATCCACGCTCTGGCCTTTCTGATCGGATTATTGATCGTGACGGCGCCTTCGCCGCCCCTGATCAGCGTCACTGGTACGGTCTATGACGACAACGGTGCGCCCGCACCCGGCACGTCGGTCACCTTCAGCAGCATCAGCACGCAGGTGACGGGCGGCGTTGAAGTCCCGCCCACCAGCTTCAGCGCGATTGCCGACCCAACCGGCGCGATATCGGTCAACCTGCCGCAAGGGCTGCGCGTTAACGTCGTAGTCGGCAAAGGCGCGCCGATGGCGGTAACGCTCCCGAATCAATCTTCGATTGATCTTTCGGCCTTGCTGGCCGCGGTCCAGGTGCCCCCGCCAGCCGATCTGGTATCTTCGTTGAGCGTCGCCAGCGGCGGCGATTACGCTCTATCTGTCAGCAATCCAACCGGTGCGGGCTCTGCGGTTCTGACGCCCGGCAATGTCACCCGGATCAACGGCAATCCGGTCGCGGCGCTGGTACCGAATCCAGGCCAGTTCTTGGCCGAGGACGCTGGTGGCATCGCTTGGGAACCCTTTTCTCTCAGCGGCGACGTCACTTCCAGCGTCGCCGTTCCCGGCCAGCTCGCCGTGAACCACTTCACGCTCGGATCTAACGCCTCCGCAGGCGGATTCAAACTTCAAAACCTCGCCGCGCCCGGTGCGGCCGGCGACGCGCTGAGTGAAGGCAATCCGATCGGCTCTATCACTCCTGCCGCAGGCACTTTCACCAGCCTAACCGCGAGCGGCACCAGCGGCCCTGCCCTCAGCAACTTTAACGTCAACGGCGATTTCAACGTCAAAGCTTACGGCGCCAAGGGCGACGCGAGCACCGACGACGCGGCCGCGATCCAGGCCGCGATAAACGCGGCATGCGCTGTTACATCCAGCAACTCTTCCGCGGCCACGGTCGTTTTCCCGCCCGCCACCTATCGGCACACGGGCCCGCTGCAAGTCCCCTGCTCGAACATCACGCTCGCGGGCGCGGGAAGGAGCTCCAGCACGCTCGCTCCAGCCTTCGCATGGGGACCAGCGATCATGGTTGTCGGCTCTGGTTACACCGGCCTCGAGACCAGCAGCTCGCTGGTGAGCGGCGCGGGCTCAGCGATGCTTTTCGATGGAACGCGTTACTGGCTTAATCTCCGTGACAGCGCGGCACTTGACGTCAATGGCCTCTCAGCTTTCACGGTCGAGGCCTTTGTAAACCCCACTTCAACTAGCGACGGCCAAATCATCACCAGCAGCGGCCGCTTTCTGGTCAGCAGCCAGCCCACTCAGGCCTTTTCGCTTCAGATGGTCAGTTCCCAGCTCGAGGGCAGGCTGACGCTGGGCGGAACGACTTATATCGTCGACTCGGGATCGAGCAACACTCTCTCCGTCAACAATGTCTACCACGTCGCGATGAGTTGGGACGGTTCGACAATTCGCATATTCATAAACGGCACCCTGGTCAACTCTCACGCCGCAACCGGAACCCTCCAGCAAGCAACGACTGAGGATGTAACCCTGGGGCCGTCTGTCTATGACTGGCCTGACGGAACGCTGCTCGGCAATGCGATTCAAGGTTCGGTCGATTCGGTCCGACTCTCGAACGTCGCGCGTTATACGGTGAATTTTACCCCTCCGAGTTCGAAGTTCAGCGCGGATTCCAACACTCTGGGCTTACTCAACTTCGACCAGGTCCAGGGGCCGCTCGTTGGCATGTACACCAATAATGGTCTCGCCTGGCTTCCGGTTCGGCGCACCAACGAACCGAGCGGTACGAGCGAAATCGCCAACAACACCGCGACCCTCAACAACGTTGCGATTCGCGACCTCGGTATCAACGCCGGTTTCGGCCAGAACGGAATATTCGCCACCGTCACGCTCAATAGCGCATTCGACCGGTTATGGATCAATGGCACCCGCAATGGACTATATCTTTGGAACAACTGCTATCAGAACGCCGGTCATAACGTTACGATCAATTCTGCGGGCACTGGGACTCTCGCCCGTATCGGACTAGCTAATATCGGACAGTCCGGGATCAACGAGTTCGACCATCTGCGCGTGAGCGGCGGCCCGTTCCCTCTGGTCGGATACGAGGGCAGCATGCTGCTGAACATGCTCGATGTCGCCCAACAATCCAACACGATCTACGGAGCATTCTTCAAAGCAGTAGGCGATTCTACGATTACACTCAACGCGCCGATTCTCGACGTCGAAGCCGGCGGCACGACCTGGTTGGGCGGAATGGTATTCAGCAGCATCGGTTCAGCTGTAGTCAATGGCGGCGAGCTCGATTCCACTAACTCGGCGCCCGCAGCGATCGTCGACGGTGGCGGGAGCATCTCCTTTATCAGCAATCGGATGAACCTGAGCGGCACCCCGCCCGCTGCGATTCATGTGCTCAACGCGCCGTTGCAGCAGATCGCCGTGATCGAGCCGGCAACCTTAGGCTTGGGTTCCGCACCAGTGTCGGATCTAGCCTCAGGCACCGTGGCGTTAACCGCGAACAGCCTCAGTAACGTCAGCGTCAATGGTGTCTTCAACGTCCGTGCCTTCGGCGCCACCGGCAGCGGCGTCGGTGAGTCCGCCACAACCGTCGCGGGTTCGGCCAAGATAACGCTGAACTTTCCCGGGGATTTCTCCAACGGACAAAGCGTTGTAATCCCCCATGCGGGGCCAACCCCCTCCGTCACCACTCCGACGGGACTGGCAGTAACAACTAAGTCTTCAGACTCGACCGGCAGCATCACGGTTTCTGGCTGTTCAGCACTCAACGGTGTCACCTGTTCCACCGCTTGGACCTATCAAGTATATGCGGTGGACGCCAACAATGGCTGGAGCGCGGCAACCACTCCCGTGACGATCGCGACCGGCGCATCGGCGTTATCGGGATGGAACATTAACGAGTTAACCTTCAACACGGTACCTAACGCTGTTGCCTATCCCATCTATGGATGCAGCGGGACTTCCTGTACTCCGACTCTTCGAGGCGTCGCCTTACCCACATGGGCCGTGCATAACGACACCACTGGATCCCCGCCGACCTCTATCACCTATGACGATTTCGGCCTCACGTTCGGCTCAGAAGCCAACCTCGGCACCGGTTTGCCCGCGGGTCCGCTGAACCAAAACCTGGTTACGACAATACTATCCGGAGCTGGCACAATCTCCGTTACCCTTGCTTCACCGGCGACTGCGTCGGTCACATACCTGATGCATCACAATGACGCTCCCGCTTTCCAAGCGGCCGTTAACGCCGCCTGTGCCCAACTTGGCGGAACTGTTCAAGTTCAACCCGGCGAATATCATTGGGCAAACACCGTTTCCCTCACCAACTGCGAAGGCGCGGTTATTCGCGGCGACATCAACCAAGGTGGAGGCTTAGAAGACGACAGAATCGCGTGGAATGGACCCCTTGGGGGCACCGCGATCCTGCTCGACAACGCACAGGATGTTCGGATCGAAAACCTCTGTTTTGCCCCCCTTGGTTCCGCTGCAACTTCTGCGGGCGTCGGCATTGACATTGACGCCATTTCGTCGGGTCCTGAAACGCCCGGTCACATCACTGTCGATCGATGTAGATTTATAAACCAAGCGGTCGCCATTCGTGTGGCCAACCAACAACAGAACAGTCTCGAAAACAACATCTTTACCAACAACGACGTCGAAGCTGGCTACTACGGCTTGTATCTAAATTCCATTGAGAGCATAAACAACTATCTCGCCGGCAACAATTTTCCCACTTTGGCCTACGGGATCTACGACGCTGGCGGAGACTTTCAAGCATACAGCACCAATTTTGGCTCCAACATTACGAACGTATATCTGAACTATTTAGACGCTCCAGTCCTCATTCATGGCGGATCAACCGAACACGAGTCGCGCGCGCTAGTCATAACCGGCAATTACGACTCTCACCACTTCTATCCTTCGGTCACCTATGAATCGATGCGTCAGTTCGCTCCCACCCTCACCTATGACGGCTCCGCAACCAACAATGTTGGTTTCGTTGA
>JBEKLA010000171.1:0-9311 GCA_050010455.1 Binataceae bacterium (SeqCode)
GGTAGGGTCGATGATCGCCTTTACCGGAGGGCCGACGATCGCCTTTACCGGATGCCAGTGATTCGCGTCGGGCCGCGCCCTCCGTATGACGCCGCTTATCGATAGCCATTGCCATCTCGCCGACGCGAAGCTGCGCGACGATCTCGAACCCGTGATGCAACGTGCGGCGGCCGCCGGCGTCGATTGGATCGTATCGGTCGGCGCGATCGGTTCGATCGAAACCGACCGGATGACGGTCGCGATCGCCGAGCGCCATCCTCGCGTGTTCGCCGCGATCGGTGTGCATCCGCACGACGCCAAGGATTGCGATTCCGATCGTATCGCGCAATTGCGCGACCTGGCGCAATCGAAGAAGATCGTCGCGATCGGCGAGACCGGCCTGGATTTCTACTACATGCATTCGCCGATCGAGGCTCAGCGCCGTGCGCTGCGCGCCCAACTCGAACTCGCCGCCACGCTCGATCTGCCGGTCGTGCTGCATATCCGCGATCGCGAGACGATCGGCGCGCGCGATTCATCGCCGATGCCGAGCACGTGGGACATCCTGTTCGAGACAATGCGCGAAGTCGGGATACCGCGCTTCGGCGGCGTGGCGCACTGCTTCACCGGCGATCGCGCCGTCGCGACGGAACTGCTCGCGCTTGGTTTCTACATCTCGTTTTCAGGGATCGTGACGTTCAAAAATGCGGCCGTGATGCGCGACGCCGCGGATGCGATTCCCGACGATCGAATCCTGATCGAGACCGACGCGCCCTACCTCGCCCCCGAACCCTATCGCGGCAAGCGCAACGAGCCGTCCTATCTGCCGCTCACGCTCCAGGCCGTGGCGAAGGCGCGAGCCGCCGCGCCCGAGCATCTGGCGGTCCAGATTCTCGCCAACACGCGACGCCTGTTCCGTATCGCCGAAGTCTGATACTGCCCGGCGCCCCTATCGGCTCAGCGGATGGCCGCCGAAGAACATCGGATGAACTGTCACCAACATGATGGTCAGGACCACGCCGATCACGATCGACCGCCACGGCGTGTCGCCGGGTTCCCATCGCTGGCGTCCGGCCCAAATCGCCGCTCCCGGCATGAACGACGTCTCGTCAATTAATCGCTGGTAGGAATCGCCGAGCTCGCTGATCTTGCGGTTATCCTGATGCCATCCGCCAACAACCCCCAGCACCACGAACGAGCCGAAGAAAATCAGGTCGCCGGCCCAGCCATTCATCAGCATGTGCGCCAAACCGAACAACACACTGGCGACAAACAGCGGATGGCGGGTGAGCTTGATGATGCCGCGGGCCTTGCCGCTGACGCGCGCCCCCATCGAGGACGGCGCCGGATGGATAATACCGTCGACCAGCAGTATCACCGCCGCCAGCATCAACAACCAGGCCAGCACGCGCGCCGGTAGCACCGGACGCAGGTTCCAAATCATTGGGCCGGCGTGCTTGTGATAACCGAACACGACGATCAAGGGAATGAACGTCACCAGGCTGATGAGCGAGTAAATGCCTCGGAACGCGTTCGCGCCCAGCGCCTTAATCATCCGTGGACGGACTTCGGCGCTGCTGATTCCCAAATGCGTGATGAGAAACAAGGCGGTCCAGAAGGCGATCTGTCCAACCACATCCATAGGCATCTCCCCTCCCCCTTCCCGCGGACTTCAGCCGATAATGTACGTGGCACGTCGGTATGCGGCAAACTCTAATGCGGCAACGGCCTTTAGAAAACTCGAGCGGCCCGACAAGTTTCCGCAACCATTTCAATTCACATCCGGGGCGCAGCGGGGTTATACGTCATACGATGGCTAATCCAGGCCTGAAGCTGCCGCCGCCGTTCGAGGCCGCGATCGAGCCGTACGAACGCGAGTTGATGCGGTTCATGATTCGCATGACCGGCGATCGCGAGGACGCGATGGAGCTGTTCCAGGAGATGTGCTTGCGCGCCTATCAGGCTTATCCGCGCCTGACTGACTTCGAGCAGATCCGCGCGTGGCTCTATCGGATTGCGGTCAATCTGTGCCGCAATCGCGCTCGCGACAACGCCCGCCGGGCTCGCGTGATCACTGATTCCAGCGTCAACCATCGCGAGCCCGTGGTCGACGACGCCAGCGCGGGCCAGGACCTTGGCGCTATCCGTGACCTGATCGCGGCGCTCCCGTATAAGCAGCGCGAGGCGCTAACGATGCGGAAGTTCGGCGGGCTGGGCTACGACCAAATCGCCCACGCGCTGGGATGCTCGGTCGAAGGCGCGCGCGCCAACGTCTCGCAGGCACTGAGGAAACTAAAGGCGGAGTGGGATCAATTATGAGCTCTCGGCGTTCGCTTGAACATTATTTTGCCGACACGGCCGTCTCCGAGGAAACCCTCGATCAGCTTGTGCGCCAGGCGCACGAGAAGCTCGAGCCGAATATGCGCTTCATCCGGCGCAGGGAAGCCGCGGTCGGTATCACGGACTCGCCCTTCGGACCGCTGCTGATCGCCGTGGGACCGATCGGCCTGCTGATGGTGCGTTATCTTTCGGTTCAGAGCGCGCCGCAGGGAATCGCGATACTGCGGCTGAAATTCGATCCGGTCGAGGACGAGCAGATCGTAGGGCAGGTCGGCGATCAGATTCGCCGGTTTATAGCCGGGGAGCGCGACGCGCTCGACTATCGCACCGACTTAAGCCTGGTTGGGGGAGACTTCCAGCGCCGCGCGCTGGAGCGGCTGGCCGACGTACCGTTCGGCGCGATCATCACCTATCACGCGTTGGCTGCTACGATCGGGGCGCCAAACGGCCAGCGTGCGGTCGGCAACGCGATGGCGTCCAACCCGATCCCCATCTACGTTCCCTGCCATCGCGTGGTTCGCTCCGACGGGGTTATCGGCCACTACGGCGGCGGCACGCGATGCAAAGTCGAACTGTTGCGTACGGAAGGTTTCGCGATCGACCAGAGCCTGCGCATTCCCGCACAGGCCGTATGCGGTCATCGCGTGACGCATATCTTTTGCCGGCCGGACTGCTCGGCCGCGCGGCGTGCGGATTCAGCGAAGATGATGATATTCGCCGGTTCGGAGGCGGCTCGTCACGCCGGGATGCGCGCCTGTAAGCTCTGTCATCCGATGTGACAGGAGGCGGCCCGCGTTACCCGACGGGCGCGCGGGCAGCCTCCATGAGGACCTCAGCTAGCGAAGCGACCGTGCGTCACTCGGTCTCTTGCTGATTCTGCATCTGCTGGATCTGTTGGCGCTGGCGCTCGATCTCTTGTTGCTGCTGCTGGATCTGACCCTGGGTTTGGGCCTGCTGGGTTTCCTGATTCTGCATCTGGTTACCTATGGCAAAACCGCCAAGGCCACCCATCGCGCCGCCAATCGCCGCGCCTGCGGCCGGATGGCCAACGGCGGCGCCGACAATCGCTCCAGTACCCGCGCCCAATACCGCGCCTATCCCGGTGCCTTCCTCACGAGTAGAAAGCGGCTGCCCGCTGCACCCTGTCACGAATAGGCTCGTCACCAACAAAACTACCGTGGCGCCAAGTAAGCCTCGGTTCAATCTGGGCATGAGAATAATCTCCTACTCCGTTTCCTGCTGTTGTTTTATCTGCTCGATCTCTTGCCGCTGACGCTCGATCTCCTGGTTCTGCTGCTGGATTTGGGCCTGCGTTTGCGCCTGCTGAGTCTCCTGATTTTGGAGCTGATTGCCGACAGCGAAGCCACCCAAGCCGCCGATTGCGCCGCCAATGGCCGCGCCTGCGCCTGGCGCTCCCACTGCCGCTCCGATTATCGCTCCGGTACCCGCACCTATCACCGCGCCGATCCCGGTACCTTTCTCTCGCGTGGAGAGAGGCTCGCCTGAGCAGCCGCTCAACAGAAACATCACGGCCAGAGCGAGCGCAATTCCGCCGATTAAGCCCTTCCTCGATCCAAGCATAGCGAGTTACCTCCTGTTTTCCGTTGAGTCGCCAAGAGCAAGAGGGATCGCTCTACCAAAATACTCCGCCGCCTGATTTACGGCCAGCGCCCACCCGCTCCGATTTTTCCGCGACAGCTTCGTGCGCCTAGCATACTACGTGATCGCGTAATCTGCCTTAAAATCGTAACGCTTCCCATAGCCGCTTTTCGATGACCTCCATTATAAAGCCTTCTATGGTGTATACGCTGTTACTTCGATTCGGACACAGAAATTTTTCGCCGCCCGAAATCCGGAGCGACGGCGCAAATCGGGCGCCGTCGCGCGCGGACAACTGTGAAGATTTGCGTCGATTTGCCATCCCGTTCCCACGCTCGGCCGGTAAAAAACTCCTGCTTAAACATCACGCAACGAGACGTGAGTCACCTACGAAGGCCGCCATCGGTTACTGGTAATTCGCGCGCCATCTGCGAATCGCCAGGCACGCCAGCTAGTCTCGAGGGTGCGTTGCATGCGTGCATTCCGAGACCGTCAACGATCGTTGCCGTAACGCTCATCATCTATGGCGACGTTGCCACAGGCGATGCGCGCCGGCTCGTGGTCGAGACAGATGTTTTTGTCGGCCAGAATCTATCTGTGAATCGCAAATAAGGGATGCAATTTCTTCACGTTATTATCATCCAATACGAGCGATCGACAATTTCTAGTAGAGTATCTTTGCTGCAAAGGGTATTATCGTTACTGCTTCATTGTTAAGGATTCGCCGTTTTGGAACGGATTTTTGTAATGATGCGGCAATTCCTTGGCGCAGTGGCGGACAGCGGGCGGTGTGGTGCGGCTTACTTGCCTGAAAATTTTGCAATAATTGCCCATTTTCTTGGCTCTAGCGCCCAATCCGGCAGGTCGGGAGACGTGTCCCGGCATGGCGCAGTTGTTGCTTCATGTCCGGAGCAGAGAACATCACAACAGTGTATCGAGATACCCTCATCAAAGACTGTCGAAACTAAGAAGGAAATCGGCCAAACGGACGAGTAATCAGTAGCGTTAAACGGAGGCGGTCGGGGGGGGAGCAGGGTTATTAATATGATGAAGCAGCCAGAAACGATGGACGCCAGGTACTGCAAGCTTTTGAGGCCGGTGCGAGACCGTGAAGGGCGTTCTCATTTCGACGAACAGCCGCGTGTGATACGCGAGCTCAAAAACCTCGATCGGCTGATGTACTTGGTTCAGTTTGCTGACGGGGCAACTACTTTTCTGTTTCCCGACGAAGTCGTTCTTCAGTAACGCCGCCGCTGCGGCGTGTTCACCCACGCGTTCCCGATTAGCGGTAACGCTCGATTAGCGGTAAGTATCGTGCGGGAGTCTTGCGGGTAGCGCATCCCGCGTTACCCTTCTCGGGGGCGATAAGAGCGGGTCGCACTCGACCCGATACCCCTTTGTGGCATCGGATACACCAACTCGTCGAGAGTAGCGTCGCAAAACGTAGCAGACGATTTTCAGCCCCTGTCCGGATTCTGGCCGTCATTCAGAAAGACGCTGGCGCGGAATAATCCGGCGACGGTCTTGGCGTCGATGATTTCGCCTCGCCCGATCATCGCGATCGCTTCCTTCAGGTCGAATCGCCGAACACGGATTACTTCGTCGGGCTCGTGACTCGTTTGGCCGTGGCTGAGCTCGCGCGCAAGAAATAGATCTATCCGCTCGTCACAGAAGCTGGGAATCGTCACGATCGACCCGAGATGGTTCCACTTTTTCGCCACTATCCCGGTCTCTTCCAGCAATTCGCGCTCGGCGCATCGCTCGATACTCTCCTGCACTTCGCGGCATCCGGCCGGAATCTCCCAGATGTACCTGCCTACGGCGTGGCGATACTGCTCGATCAAAACGACGCGGCCGTTATCGTCGAGCGCAACTATCGCGCACGCCCCTGGATGGCGGATGACGGCGAGTTCGACGCTGTGGCCGTTGGGAAGCGTCACACGCTCTACCCCAAGGTCTACGACTCCGAGGCGAAAGATGGAACGTCGGTCGGTAGGCACAATTCGAGCATGCGCCGCGTGGCGCGACGCCGCAAGGTCACGCGCGACGGCAATTGCGCGAAGCGCGGCGGCGGCGAATAATCGCCCCATCGGAGACGTGAAGCGATGCGAGTCGTGATTCCGATCTTTTTCGATTACGCCTCGACCCTGTGCTACATCGCGTGGCGGATTACCGGCCAGCTTCGCGCCGAACTCCCGATCGATCCGCTATGGAAGGGCGTGCCGGTCACGATGCGCGACCGCCGCATACGTCCCGGTATCAAGCCCAGGCCGGAGGATATCGCCAAGGTGATGGGCGTTTGCGCCGAAACCGGAATCGCGGTCGAACCGCCGCCGCGATGGCTCGACTCCGACGCCGCCCTGCAAGGCGCCGAACTGGCGCGCCGCGCCGGCGCCTTCGACGCCTACCACGACGCGGTGTTTCGCGCCGCCTTCGAGGAGCGGCTCGATATCGGCAGCCTCGACCTGCTGGAGGATCTGGCCGCGCGGGCCGGGATGGACCGGGGGCGATTTCGCGGCGATATCGAGCGCGGCGCGATGGCGAATCGACTGGCCGAGCACAAGCGCGAGGCCGACGACTTCTCCGCGATCGGCTACCCGACGTTTTTGCTCGGCGATTTCCCGCTGATCGGCATCCAGCCGATCGACACGATGCGCCTGCTGTTCGAGCGCTTCATCGCGATTCGGGCGGCAGAGCCCGGCGCCTGAATCCCCCTCTCCCGCATCAAGGCGGTAGAGGGCCGCGGTGAGGGTGGCGAGCGCCTCATCGTCGCGGCGAGGCCACTGAAACACTCCGTCACTCCAACAGCGAATCTTTGAATCCCCTCTCCCGCACAACCGCGGGAGAGGGTCGGGGTGAGGGCACCATTGATCCCGCGCGCAAAAAACTTCACCTCCATTTTCAATTATTGCCCAATCTCACAGCGTTTTTCCCTTACCTTTCGCCATATAATCGCCCGTGCTCCTGCCTCCATAAACACCAAAGCCCGGCCCGATCGGGCCAGGCTTCTTATCGCCTCCCGGATAACAAATTCGAGGCTTCGCGATCAACTCGAAAAATCGCGCGTCACGGCTCTTGCAAAAAAACGCAACAGCCGCGCTATCGCGTTGGCGTTTCAAACCCCGCGATGGCAAGATCGCCGCGCGTTCGATCTGTTTTTGGTTTACGCTCCGTTGCCCCTTTTGTTTTATACTGATTTCGGAGTGGCCAAGAGACGGGAATACGATCAGGTGGTGCCGCCGCGCTTTCTCTACCGGTATCGGCCTCTGCATGACGAGTTTTCGTCGCTTCAGCAAATGTTTGAATTTGACAAGTGGTGGTTTGGGTCACGCAAGAAATTCGACGATGAAAAAGAAGACATGGTTTTTCCGGGCTACGACTTTGAGGACCAGGAACTCTCGCGTCGCGCAAGCGAAGACACCCAAAGGTTCATGGACAAAACTGGCGTTTTGTGCTTGAGCAGCAGCGCGAAGCACCCCAAACTTTGGGAACTTTACGCGGCGGCGGGTGAGGGCGTTTGCATCAAACTGGAAAGCGATTTCATCGTAGATCCCGATAACGGTCCCTTTAGAGTGAACTATTCGGACGATCCAAAGCCCCTTTGGAGGGCATTCCGCGACAACCCAGACCCGACTTTGTACCTCCTGCGGAAGAAAAGACGCTGGTCTTACCAGAGTGAATGGCGCTGTGTCTTAAAATGGAATCCGGATGAAGAACCGACTGTCGGGCCTCACCCGACGTTGACCAAACGCGCGCTGGCAGGCCTTATATTTGGCTGGGGCACGACCGCTGACGATCGATTAGAGATTCTCCGCCGACTCAATGGCGGCAGGTGGTGGCGCAAGCCCGGATTGCGCGAGCCGCTGCGGCTGGAGTTGCAAGAAGCACGGCTAATCGGCGGGTCTATCCAACTGTTTGACTGGCGACCAAGCGCGTAATTTTTTGGGCGCTAGTCTCCCTGCTGCGCCGGATATGCATCGAAGCAGCGGAGGAGCGGTTCTTTAAGTTTGCGGTCGTGACGCCCGGCATGGAACTGGATCAAAAGTCGAAATAGTGTCCGCACGAGAAATATCCGGGCGATCGCCGATACTGGATCTGGGAGTTGGGGTCGGTTGTTTACGTCGTCGCCTGCTGGATACTGACGCTGCTCGGAGTCGGCGCCGTCACCGGAGTGCTCAAGTCTCACTGATCAAAGAGCGAATCGCTCCGCGTCGCGTCCCTTGGCCCCCTCCGTCATCCTGAGCGGCGGCTGCCGGAGCGAAGGATCTCGCGCGGTCCTCCGCGCGTAATCCACCACTCGACGTAAGCGCGCGGAGGACCGCGCGAGATCCTTCACTTCGTTCAGGATGACGGATCTCGGCCCGCTAGCGCGAGAGGAATACCGGGCACGCCGCGTTGCGCAGCACGTACTCGGTGGTCGAGCCCAACACCATCTCGATTATCCGGCTATGGCCGTAGGCGCCGATGAATAGCAGCTCGGCCGCGGTCTGCTTCAGATAGGCGACGATCGCCTCGTGGACGTGGCCGGAGAGCAACTCGAAATCGATTTGCCCGGAATGAGAACGGAAGTAGCTGCGCGCCTCGTTCAGCGACCGCTCGCCGAGTTTCGGGTCTCGCGCGACGGTGACAACGGTCAGCGGGATTTTCAGCTCGCCACAGAACTCCGCCGCGTGCCGCATCGCGTTCGACGCCCGCTCGCTGCCGTCGTAGGCCAGCACCGCGCGGCGGATTTCGCGAAACGCCATCGGTGAGATGAACACCGGCCGCGTGCATTTGCGCGTCACACTTTCGGTGGTAGAACCGAGCAAGCCGGTGGAAAAGCGTTCATTCATCCCGCGGTGGCCTATCGCCAGCAAATCGGAGCTTTTGGCGTGCTCGCAGATGACGTTGGCGACCACCCCCAGGTCGAGCACGGTCTCGACCCGGATATTCTCGCGCCGCGCGTCGGCCGCGAAAGCTTCGAGCAGCGCGTTGCCGCGTGCGGTCAGCGCCTCGCGCATCTTGAACGAAAGATCGAGATAGGGTTCAAGTCCGAACGAACCTGAGATATCATGCAGGAACGGGCCCTCAATCGACACTATGTCGACCACGTGCAGCCCGGTCACCGAGGCGTCGAAGCGGCGCGCAAGGTAGAACGCATAGGCCTGGGCATTGCGGGAATGCTCGGAGGGGTCGATGCCGACCAGAATGTTCTTGAACACTGTGGGGGACTCCTATTGATCGCGATACCACGCTCCGCTAGCTCCTAACAAGGGGGGGAGGTCTGCCGGTGAGCGAAAGCAAAGGGGCACGGATTGCGCGTCTGCTCGATGAGTTGACCGAAGCGGCCGAACGATGCGGGATCGAGGTGCGGTGCGAGAAGCTGCTGCGCGAAGTCGGCTATCGTCCTCGCA
>JBEKLA010000172.1:0-9284 GCA_050010455.1 Binataceae bacterium (SeqCode)
GTCGTTCCGCACCGCAATCTCGACCACTGCCGGCGGCGTCGAGCACCTGCGGCGCCTGGCCGCGCCGCAGTTGCTTTCGCGCTCGCCGCCGCGGGCATCACGCGCGGGTTCCTTGCCCAAACTACCAGCCCTCAAGCGGGCAACTTTGCATGTTGGATCAAAACACGCCGAAATCCTCTCCAAACAGGCGGAAATCGTGCTCAAACGGGCGGAAAGAACTCGGAAAACAGTTGACTGGTTGGTAACCTTCGCGTCGATCAGCCCATCACAGCCTCCGTGTGCTTACGCAGGATAGGCTTCAAAGGCTCATGCACCCAAAAATCGAATTTCGCGGTCGCGCGCGCGTGGCTAGCGCCGCGGTCTACGCTCGCCAGATCGTAGAGATTTGACCGCCCTCCCCGCCTTAGTCCGGCCGCTTTCGGTTCCGCATATGCTTTTGGGCGCTTCTTTGGGCGTGGGCGAATTGTTGAGCCTGGCAATAAGTAGCAATTCGCCACACACACATATGGACAGCTCCCGAGCGCAAGACTGTTTCTGGAGTGCGATGAGCGATGATCCGGTTGCAGTCAGGAGTCCGCAGGCGAATTCGCAGTGCGAAAGGCTAATCGGGACACTACGGCGGAAGTGTCTGGATTGGGTTATCCCATTGACGGAAAGGCATCTTCAGAAAACTCTGATCCCGTGGTTGCCGCATTACAACCGAGGCAGACCACACTCCTCCTTGGGACCAGGCATTCCCGATCCGCCTGCGGCTCTGCCAGTGCAGCTGCAACGCCATAGGCATCGTTTCGACCAATCAACCCAAATTGTGGCTCACTCCGTCTTGAGCGGACTTCACTACGAGTACAGCTTCATGGCGCGCGCTGCATGACTGTCGCAGAATTTTTGCGGACGACAATGGAATGGCCGCTTGACCAGCGGAAACGAAAGAGGCAGTTTGATAGAATTGAACAAATCGAAACAGGCCACGCAGGCAACGACTTCGTGATGCAGACGGCGTCCGAGCAAGGCGGTCATCGAGGGAGGCGCAGCGTTGCGGCTTTTGTTGCCGCGATTCTGCTGTTGGCCCAGTCGCTTGGCGCAGCGCATTTCCATCCTCTACCCACCCAGCAGAAGTATGCGGCTGATGCCGTCGTAAGTGCTGAAGACGGTCTATGCGCGCTCTGCCTGTTCCGCATCCATTCTCCGACCGTTTCCGCTGTTACGCCGTCTGTGACGGCGCCAGTGCTGTTCGAACGTATCGATCTTGTCGCGACAGAGTCGTGGCTTTGCTCCTCCTACGATTCGCACCTGTTTGGCAGGGCTCCGCCCGCATCGGTCTGAGTCTCCCCCGTTACGAAAAAATGAATCACTGGTGCGCGCGGCTACGCCATGCGCACCGGCGTCGCGTGCGACATCGCCGCGACGGAGTAGTCCGCATTCGGAGGAGTACGCGATGCGAAGGCTCGCAATACTTATATTGGTGGTGATTGCCTTGACGGTCCAGCTCTGTTGGACATCTACCGACGCCGCAGCGACGTCGCCGGCCGTCCGGCAGAACATTACCGGAACAGTTAAAGACGCCCTCGGCAGGCCGCTGCCGGGTGTCAGGCTCTTGCTTCAAAACGGCGAAGGCAAGGTCCGCGCGAAAGCCGAAAGCGGTGCCGACGGGCACTTTGTCTTTGCAGGCGTTGCGTCGGGCGTGTACGCCGTCGTGGGCGAAAAGACCAACTTCAAGACCGCTACCGCGATCGTCACGGTAACGGCGCGAGGCGCCAAGCCGCTGGAGATAGCGCTCGAATCGGAGGCCGCGCTGAGCCTGGCCGTGGTCGCGAAGCGTCTCGACCAGGCGCGCAACAGCCTTTCACCCGATACGGGCGGAAGTGTCTACCGCTTTAGTGAGACGGCGATTCAGGAATTGCCTCAGGGTAACAACACGCAGCTAAATCAAGTGTTGTTGCAGGCGCCAGGCGTGGTGCAGGATTCGTTCGGTCAGCTTCACGTCCGGGGCGACCATGCCAACCTTCAGTACCGTATAAACGGCGTCCAGCTTCCGGAAGGGATCACCGGTTTCGGTCAAGTGCTGAGCCCGCGCTTTGCCCGCGGCATCAGCCTGCTGACGGGTGTCCTTCCGGCCCAGTTTGGTTTGCGCACCGCCGGCATTATCGACATCAAGACTAAAGATGGACTGCTGGACAACGTTGGCGACGTTGAATTCTACGGCGGCCAGCGGGGAACGATTCAGCCGAACTTCGAATACGGCGGATCGCAGGGCAATTTCAACTACTTCGTAACCGGCCAATATCTCAGTACCGACCGCGGGGTCGAGCCGCCCACACCTGGGCCCACCGCGATTCACGATCACGCCGAGGAGGGCCAGGGCTTCGGTTACTTCTCCTATTTTCTAAGTCCGACGACACGCCTTAGCCTTGTCACCGGTGCCGTGGCGAATCACTTCAATATTCCGGCGAATCCCGGCCAGCCGCAGGTCTTCCCGCTTGCCGGCGTGCCTGTTTATCCGTCGGCTGATGTCGCGGAGAACCAGTTCGAACAAAACTACTTTGGAGTGCTCGCGCTTCAGGGCGTGATTGGGCCGGACTTCGATTATCAGATCGCGCCGTTCAGCCGCTATTCGACGGTCTCGTTCAAGCCGGATTTCGCCGGCGACCTTATTTACAATGGCGCCGCTTCGAGAGTGTTCCGCAGCGACTGGGGAAACGGCGTGCAGCTCGACACGGCTTACCGGGCGTTTGCCGATCATACCATCCGCGTGGGAGGCTACTTCGACGCCGAGCGCGCCGAGATCGACAACCATGAAGGGACATTCGAGATCGCTAATGGCATCACTTCGACCACGCCCACGCTGATCGTCGACAACCGGGCGCTGCAGACCTGGATTTACAGCGTCTACGCGCAGGACGAATGGCGGCCAATTGAACAGCTCACTATCAACGTCGGCGCGCGATTCGACCTGTACGACGGCCTGGTGCGAGCGGACCAGGCGAGCCCGCGCGTTGCGGCCGAGTACACCCCCGTAAAGGGCACGACGCTCCACGCCGGTTACGCTCGGTATTTCACGCCGCCGCCCACCGAGCTGGTATCGGTTAGCACTATCGCGAAATTCGAGCACACGACCGGCGCACCTGCTTCTACCGGCAACGGCACTCCGACAGTCGAGCGCGACCACTACTTCGATGTCGGGATAACGCAGCAGGTAGCTACGGGATTCAATGTGGGAATTGACTCCTATTACAAGAAGGCCCGCGACCTTATCGACGAGGGACAGTTTGGGCCAGCCCTGATATTCGAAACCTTCAACTACGACAAGGGACGAGTTTACGGCGTCGAATTTACAAGTTCCTACGCCCGTGAGAATCTATACACATACGCCAACTTCGACTACAGCGTCGCGCAGGGGACCAACGTCGTCTCGGGGCAGTTCAATTTCGCGCCGGATGAACTCGCGTATATACACAATCACTATATCTTCCTGGATCACGACCAGACTTTCAGTGCCTCTTCAGGCGCCGCCTACCGCTGGCAGGGATTCACCTTCAGCGTCGATGGAATTTATGGCAGCGGACTTAGAGACAAATTCGCGAATACCGGTAATCTGCCCTACTACATCCAGGTCGACGCCGGCATCACCAAGCGCTTCGTGCTTGCGACCGTCGGCGCTATGGAGGCGCGCCTGGCGGTGGTGAATCTCAACGACCGCACCTATCAGATTCGTAACGGCACGGGTATCGGCGTTTTCGCCGCTCAGTACGGTCCGCGTAGGGCGTTCTATGGCGGAATCAAGTGGGAGCTGCCGTTCTTTCGGGCGCCTGCGGTCCCGCAGTGAAGGAGGAAATCTAGCGGTGAGTCCAAATCGAGAGTTAAGCAATGAGTGAACTTAAAACCGCGTGGGAGGCGCTCGGTTACCTCGACTCGCCGAAGCTCAAAGTCGAAGCAATCGCGAAACCGAACCACATACCAAGCTCGAAATCATGCCGGCGCCGATCAGGTGCTTGCGGTCTACAACCATCGCTTAGCGCAAGCCGACTTTGTGATGCTGGCGGCGTCGGCCACGCGCAGCGCCTGGCCGCGCCGCAGTTGCTTTCGCGCTCGCCTCCGCGGGCATCGCGCGCGGGTTCCTGGCCCAAAGTACCAGCCCTCAAGCGGTCAACTTTGGGTACTGGTTCAGTTTGAAACCTGAACGGCGAATCTTGGCGACAGCCATTGGCCGAGATGGATGGCGACTTGTGGATGCACCCAAGTGCCTTGATGCTGCGGTGCTCCACCTTTGATCGATTGAACAATCTCCGAAACCGGAATTCCGGTTTCGGCAGAAAGCTCAGCTAAAAACGCCTTAGTCGTTGCGTTGCTGCCGTAGTGATTGAATTGCCTGCCTGCCGCTTGGCACATGGCGGTCGCGTTGATGTATCCGTCCGTTGCGCGCTGCTCAATAACCCGGCCTTGGTATGCGTGCGGAACGAAAGCTAGCTCGCCCTGGTTCGATTTGTCGGCCATACACTGACCCCCTAATGTCCTTATGCAGCTAGTGAAACCAATTCTTCCATCGACCAAAGATGATTGTCGATTCCGGCTTCCATCGCGGGCGAACAGCGCAATGTCTGGTGAATCCTGACGAAGTTGTACCAGACGAAATGCAGGGCCGTCGCGTACCGATGGTTTTCCAATTTTTTGCTGTGCGCGTTCGTTAAGCGGGTATAGCGCCGTATTTGCATCCGCATCGTAAGATTCTGCCTCTCCACAAAACTTGTCGAGACGTGCTCGGGGTCGGGATTCCCGCTGATGGCATCGCGGCGAGTGCCGACGCATTTGGCGGGGCTGTAGCGGACTTCACTCTCAGACTCCGCTCCGTAGAGCTTCACGAGCATCGCGTAATCGACTTCTGTAGCCCAAGCCTCATCGACCGCATCCAGGTATGCGCGATGACCGTCTGTCGTTAGCTGGATTCGGCTCTTGATCCGTCCCGCAAGCCGATTGATGAAGACGCGAGCCGCGCCAGCATCACGCCGACCGAGATGCCAAGCCACGATCAGCTTTGTTTCCGCGTCGATTCCAACCCAAGTCCATACGTCTCCAAATCCGAACATGCCCCGATATTTCTCGGGCACGTTCTTCTGCTTGCTGTAGCAGAACTGCCAGATTTCATCGCATTGAACACGGCGACAGGTCAGATCGCGGACGTGCTCGCGCTGATACTGCTCGCATGCTGTTCCGAGATCGCGCAGCAGCTTGAGAACAGTATTTTTTGACACGCCCGTCACGCGAGTAGTTGCGTTAACGCCCATCCCCTCGACCAGACTGGAAACGATTCGGACACGCTGTTCGATGCTGAGCTTGTTCATATTGAACAATATACAAGAGCGGTCTTGCTATGTCAAGCAAACTGAACGCAATGCGACACCGCTATTGCAAGAGCGCTTTTGCAATCACCTACGGGTGTGGTATAAACGCAAGTGTCTGCGCGCCCATAGTTGTTGAGGTGGCGGCCCGAAAGGGACTTGCACCCTCGACTTTGAGATTAGCAATCTCATGCTCTGCTGCTGAGCTATCGGGCCGCGTCGATATTTCACTGAACCGCCTAGCGGGTTACGACCGTTGGGCGGTTTGGTTTTCCTCCTTCCCGTTCGAGCCTAAGGCCAATCGTTCGTACAAACCGCGTCCAACCTTTTGCACGTGAGGTTTGAGGCGGCGCAGATAGCTCTGAACAGTAAGATATGGAAGTTCTGTATTGAAGTCCCGATGCACAGCGTCTTGAATATCGTGGACTTTGAAGCGGGCGGTCTGTTTATCGACGACCAACTTAACCATGTTCATGCTGGTGCCGGCTGCCGTCTTTGGCGGCTCAGTTTGAGAAGGAAGCGGCGACACACTGCTGTCGCTTGCTACTGGCTGTGGTGGAGTAGCGGGTCTGGACTCGGGCTTTGGTTCTTCTACAGCAATGCCCTTAAGCGTGCGTTTAAAAGCCCGCTCCAGAGACTCAGCGACAGCCCATTCCTGCTGCGCTTTGCTGTAAAGGTTTTGAGCCTCTTCGCGATGCTTCTCGATTTCAGCCTTAAGCGCCGACTGCCAATCGAGCTTTTTACGACGTCCCATCTTCCGCCCCATAGTCGCCTCCCCTCCGCACTTAGGCAACTAGGCAAATAAATACGGCAGAGATGCCTGTCTTGTCAACTATGCTTTTGGCTTTTCTTCCAGCGGGCGCGCGCGGCTTTGCGGCCTGCTTCGCTGCGTTTCCTAGCGGATACGCCTTCCCAGCGCGCCTTGCCGCCCTTCAAGCCCCCTTTGCGTCCAAGCGCTACGGCAGCGGGGTCTTTGCCTTCACCGGGCTTCGGCTCTGGCTCTACGTCCTCGCCAATGGCAATCTGAAGCGTCTTGTGCGCGAGCACATTAACGTCGCGGGGCATACGAGAGCGCTTTTGCATGCTCAAGACTTACGCAATTTGGGTTGCACTGTCAAATCGGGGGAACGACTAATGTCCTTACAACCGCTTTTCCTCTTAGGCGTTACAAAGCGATTCATCGCAATTTGGGTTGCGGGTACAGTAGTAGCTTGGATTGTCGCGAACATCGCATTACAGATGCGACATCCCCGTGCGCTCTATTGGATATACGGCATCTACTTTGGCGCGATTGGCCTCTGGTCTCTCAGCCGGATCATTCAACTGCTGGCCACGCCAAAAAACAAATCAAACTGAACCAGTGCCCAACTTTGCATATTGGATCAAAACACGTCGAAATCGTGCTCAAATGGGCGGAAAAAACTTGAAAAACAGTTGACTGGTTGGTAACGTTCGCGTCAATCAGCCCGTCACAGCGTCCGTGTGCTTACATTGGGAAGGCTGGAAGGCTCATGTGACCCAAAAATCGAATTTCGCGGTCGCGCGCGCGTGGCTAGCGCCGCGGTCTACGCTCGGCTGACCGTGGAGATTTGACCGCCCTCCCGAGGCGATGCACATGATCCGCAAGGGGCAGGACGCGGTGGGTCAACGACGATGATGTTTGCCGACAGAATCACTTCATCGACCAGCTATTCGACCTGGCGGCCTGAGACCTGGCCGCCCAGTTCCGCTCGGGATGTTCTCCGTCACGGTTTTCAAAGTTGCAACACTTCCTCAAAAACCGCTCGCAGGCATCCGCAAGCTGTCCGAACGCCACGACGCGATGCCATTCCGTTCGCTCCTGCTTGGTGCCGTTGCGGTCGGTGAACCGCTCCTTAGTAGCCATCGAGAAATTCGCCACAATCCGCCCCGAGTTGGGCAGAGTGCGAACCTCGGGCTTAGCTCCCAGATTGCCGATCAGGATCACCTTGTTAACTGACATGACTACGAACCTCCTTGTTCGCTTGCGCCCGCTTCCCGTCATCGGGCAGGGCGTGCTGCGCTTTGTTTTCATCACCGCGCAACTTTTTTCCGCGCGGCCCTTACACCCCAAAGTGGAGGGCCGTGCGCAGATTTCTAGATGCGCGAGCGGAGCGGGCGGCAGGACGTGCCACAGCGAAGCGGCCCCGAAAGGCTGGCGCGGCGTGCTAGTGAAGCGAACGCCACCGATCAGAGCGGCGCGAAGCGGAGCCGTAGGTTGGATAGGGCGTCGGGGTGGAGCCGTGACGCGTAGTTTACGAAGTGCTCGCGGGGCGGCTCACAGCGGAGCCCGGGGACTGTCGAAGAGAGGAGAGCGGGGGAAATGATCTCCCGAGGAACCGATCCTACAGGTCTGGCGTTTAACGGCGCGAGAGAGGTTCTACGGATGCCAAATCGCGAAGATGATGCTATATGTTGCCGCTGCCGAATCGTCTCGGCACTGGAAGCAATTGGGGGATTGCCGAGGATTCAAAGAGAGGCGGTTGCAGAGTCCAGAGGCGGAACAGCGGTGGCCAAATCAGAGACCTTCGACGACCTTTTCCTGAAGGTAACAGGCCATGCGCCGTTCCCTTGGCAACAGGCACTATTTGGCGAGTTCCTGCAGAAGCAATTCCGGAAGACTTGCGATGTTCCAACCGGCCTCGGTAAAACCTCGATCATTGCGATTTGGCTTCTTGCGCTTGTGCATCATGGCCGTACCGGCACGCTCAACGATTTCCCGCGCCGACTGATCTATGTCGTGAACCGACGCACCGTCGTGGACCAGGCCACGCGTGAAGCCGAGCGGATCCGGCAGGCGATCGTCAGCGAGCCGACTCTCGCAGATATCGCCGGCGGCTTACGGTCTGTCGTAACTCGACCCTCGGACACTCCTTTTGCGATCAGCACTCTACGGGGACAATTCGCCGACAACGCCGAATGGCGGATCGATCCGGCGCGGCCGGCGGTTATTGTCGGTACGGTGGACATGATCGGCAGCCGCTTGCTGTTCGCGGGGTATGGGCGCGGGTTCAAGACCCGCCCGTTACACGGCGGTTTTCTTGGCCAGGATTCGATGTTGGTACACGACGAGGCTCATCTTGAACCGGCATTCCAGGAACTCCTGACCACAATCGAATGCGAGCAAAAGCGATGCGGCGATTTCCTTCCGCTCCGCTTGATGGCGCTGACTGCGACGCCGCGCACCGGCCGGAACTGCGAGAGTTCCGTTCTGACCGACGAGGACCGCAAACACCCCATCGTCTCAAAGCGGCTTACCGCCCGGAAGGGCATCACCTTCTTTCGCGTGCAAGATGACGAGGCGATAGCCGACGAGATCGTGCGGCGCGCTTTGTGCTACCGAGACAGCGAACGAGCGATCATCGTTTTTCTTCGCAAGTTGGACGATGTCGAGTCCGTAGCCAGGAAGCTACGAGGCGAAAAACTCAAGGTGCTGGAGCTTAACGGCACGTTGCGCGGCTTGGAGCGAGACGCGATGGTGAGGGATGACACGATCTTCGCCCGCTTCATGCCTCAACCGACAGCCGCACCTGTGTTGGGGACGGTCTATTTGATCTGCACGTCGGCCGGTGAAGTCGGGATCGATATTTCGGCGGACCATCTGGTCGGCGACTTGACCCCATTTGACAGCATGGCGCAGCGCTTGGGGCGGGTGAACCGCTTCGGCGACGGCGATGCGAGAGTCGACGTGGTCTACACCGAACCGGCAGAAGATCCGAAGCCGTTCGATCAAGCGCGGGAGCGCACTCTCTCTCTATTGCGGCGGCTACCGAAGCGCGGAGATCAATGTCACGATGCCAGCCCCGCCGCATTAGCAGGGTACGGAAAAACGAGTGATCGGCAGCGCTCTATGCTGTTTTCATAGTGTCGGCGTGGATTGTAGCGGTGCAGGTTCGAGGTTCGATAGGTCGAGTATCTCGATTCTGAGCGTTA
>JBEKLA010000173.1:0-9271 GCA_050010455.1 Binataceae bacterium (SeqCode)
TCGACGTATGCGGAAAGTCGTTTTCAAATCTTCCGGCTGCTGAAGAACGGTTCATTAAGACATTTCCGCACTACGCGAAAGAGTCGGGCGTGACGTCGTAGCAAGCGGATGCGCGCGGGCTCCGGCTTGTTCGGCGGATGGCCTTCGACTAGGTTTAGAAAACTATTTCGCGGCGCTTTCCGACCGCCGTCCGGGCGCGGGCGCCGCCACGATAAGGACCCATATTCAGAGTGAGCGGCATACGTTCCGACAAGATCTGGCTCGACGGTGAGATGGTCCCTTACGACCAGGCCAACGTCCACGTTCTAACCCATAGCCTGCATTACGGCCTCGGCGTATTCGAAGGCATTCGATGCTACAAGACCGCCGACGGACGCTCGGCGGTGTTCCGCGTGGCCGAGCATGTCCGCCGGATGTTCGACTCGTGCCATATCGCCGAAATCCAAATCCCGTTCAGCCAGCGCGATCTGATCGACGCCTGCGTCGAGGTGGTCCGCGTCAATCGCCTGACCGAGTGCTACATCCGGCCGCTGGTCTTTCTCGGCGAGGGCGAGATGGGCGTGTCGGCGCGCGGCAACAAGGTCCGCGTGGCGATCGCGGCCTGGCCGTGGGGCGCCTATCTTGGCGACGACAGCGTAAAACGCGGCGCGCGGCTCAAGACGTCGTCGTTCTCGCGCTTCCATCACAACTCCCTGATGTCGCAGGGTAAGATCACCGGCCATTACGTCAACTCGGTGCTGGCCGGCTACGAAGCGCGCCGCAACGGCTACGACGAAGCGCTGATGCTGGACGTTGACGGCTTCGTCGCCGAAGGATGCGGCGAGAATGTGTTCGTAATCCGCGACGGCGTGGTGAAGGCGCCGCCGCTTACGTCGTCGCTGCCGGGAATCACGCGCGATTCGGTGATCAGAATCCTCGCCGACATGGGGATCTTCGTAATCGAGCAGCGCTTCCCGCGCGACGCTATGTATATCGCCGACGAGGTGTTCATGACCGGCACCGCCGTCGAGGTTACGCCGGTGCGCGAACTCGACGACCGCGGGATCGGAAGCGTCACCCCGGGCCCGATCACGACCCGGGTGATGGAGACCTTCCACGCCGCCGTCCAGGGACGCGAGCCGCGCTATCGGAACTGGCTGCATTTTATCTAGAGCTGGATCGAGACGATTAGACCCGCCGCGCGTCGGGCGCGAAGCGGTTGATGAGATGGCGTCATCGCGATTCGAGTCGCGGATCGTCGGCGAAATAATCCGGTGGGAGAACTGATAGTGAGACTGGTCCTGTTGTCATTCGCCGTATCGGCGGCGCTGATCGGCGCAACGCTAGCGCTTAGGCCGCGAATCGCGCGGGCGGAGATGCTGAAGGCGGGCGATCTGGCGCCGCCGTTCGACAGCCAGATGGTGGTCGGCGAAGAAGTGAAGCCGGTCAAGCTCGCCGATTTCGCCGGCAAGAAGCTGGTCCTGTACTTCTATCCCAAGGACAACACCCCCGGATGCACCAAGGAGGCGTGCGCGTTCCGCGACGGCTTCGCCCGCTACCAGCAGGCCGGGATCGCGGTGCTCGGATGCAGCGTCGACAGCGCTGACGCGCACAAAGCCTTCATCAAGAGATTTAACCTGCCCTTCCCGCTGCTGCTCGATCCCGATCACAAGATCGCCGCCGCCTATGGCGCCGCCAACGGAATTCCGATTCTCGGCCTCGATCGCAGAATCACTTACGTAATCGACGAGAACGGCAAGATTTTGAAGGTCTATCCGCGTGTCGATCCGGCGCTCCACGCCGGCGAGATTCTTGCCGCGTTCCCAACCCCGACCCCTACCGTCACGCCCGCGCCCTCGCCTACGCCGACGGAGCCGCCCTCTGGCGAGGAACCTTAGGCCGTCCGCATCAAGGATGGAGTGATTCCAGGCTGCTGAGATCAAACCGCGCGTCGACGTCCTTGTCGACAGCGTTGGGATTGCCTACACCGAAGCCCGCCAGGATCGTGGATCGGTGGCGACTGTAATCCGCCACGATCTGCGCCATCAGAACCGACGTGTGAGTGCCGCGGCTCAGCTCGGCCCAATCATGAAAGTTCTCGCTCCAATGCGATTGGAAGGTCCATACTCTCCAAAGGTTCCCCGCCTGGTCGAATCCAATCGCGAGCCACGGCTGCCAGTTCTGAGCATCCCAGAACATCACCACGCTGCAATAGGGCACGCCGGGACGTTTGGGCGTACGCTCGACCACCGCGAACGAGCGCAGCGACCAGACATCATCCAGCAGCTCGCCGTTTGGGCCGTACAGATGGATGTAATCGTGGCTGGAGTCCATAACCGATAGAAGCTGTTTCCAGCCCAGGAACTTCCAGTTCCATTCCGTCGAGCGGCCCCAGAAACTGTAAAAATCGTCGATGGTCTGATCGCTGCCCAGTATCAGGTCGGCGCTCTTTTCGATCGACACCCTGCGGATTCGGCGCAGCGCATACACCCAGGCGTCGACGGGACGGTTGATATCCGCGTACCGGTAGTTGATAAGCGCGCGCCCGCGCATCTCGAACGGCGACAGGAAGGCAAGGAACTCCTTCCAAAAGAACTTCTCCGCGTCGGGGACGTTGAGCGTACCACCCTGGCCTTCGCGCTGCGCCAGATGGCTGAAGTACACGCGCCGGTAAGTGCCGCTGGCGCTGTGCACGAATTTGCCGCCACCGCCGAAGCTCGGTGAGAGATCCGTGGGCAGGAAGCTCTCGAAGTTCAATCCCAGCAGCCAGTCCTTTGGCGGCATCTCGACCGCGTCGGGAACCGCGTTGACGTGCTGTCCGCCGAACTCGTCAAACACGAACGAGAAACCGATTGCCGTCAGCCCATAGTTCTGCCATCGGTAGTCGAAGTTCCATGCCGCCTTGCGTCCCGATAATGGGTCTTCGGGCTTGAGCTCAGCATTGGCGAACGGCTGGCCGCATACATAGCCTTCGAGGACGCCGTCGGGATTCAGCTTCACTCGCCGCTGGTATTTTTGCGTACATGCCACGAAGTCGCGGCGCGGAGTATGGTCCTGAGTCGCGATGATCGGCATCATGAGCTCCGGAAAATTCAGCTCATCGAAGTAGCCCGGCGGAACGAAGGGCCTGATCTTTTCCAGGTCGGCGACTCCCAATATCTCGCCGGGCTTGAACTCCGGTTTGGCATCACGGTACTGCGCAAGCCATTGGTCGAAAGCGGCGCGCGTAAGGATTTCGCCGGCCTCGGCCGATACGACGACGCCCACGAACATCAGCGCCAAGGCGATTGCGGCTGTCGCGATACGAACCCGCACGCTTGCCTTGCTAGTACAGCCCGCAGGAAGAATCTTCGGCCTGTGCATCGCTTCATCACACCAGAGAAGACGTTGCTCAACCAGCGCTTTGCTCGATAGGCGAATGGCCGAGGCTCACCGCCAGTAGCGCCGACGCCGCCGCGAGCCGATCAGCGTTCGATTCATTTCGAATCATCGCTTCGAGCGCGCTTACGTGGGCGTCGATCGCTCCGCGCTCGTCGTTGACGGACCCGGCGATCCGATCCGAGTCGAACAGCGCGTCGATTAGCGGATTCGGATCGTAGTTGGACTCGGCCAGCGCCTCGCGCACCGCTCGCCGATAGAACGCGCGCGGCTCGATCCGCTCGAAATCGACGACCTCGTCCAGCCGCGCTCTGAACACCGCGATCAATCGCTCGTAACCGGCGATAGCGTCTAGATAAGGTTGGGTCTCCTGACGCACGAGGAAATCGCCGACCGTCTGATGGTCTCCGTAGACACCGAGCGAGCCCTCGGCCGGCTGCAATCGGATGAAGCGCTCGCCGTCGTCGGCGCGCTCGATTCCCAGCGGATAGAGCCGGCATGCGAGCGGCCGTCCCGGATGGATCGTGCATCGCGCGCCGCGCAACGCCGGACACGCGCCATCCGCTTCGAACCTCAGGATCGAGCCGCGCCGCAACGTATATCGGGCGACAATATCGCCGGTGCTGATTCCCGCCGCGCGCGCCATCCGCGTCACGTCATACGGCGAGAGCGTGATCACCTTATCGTGGCAGCATCGCCCGCACTCGCCGCATCGATAATAAAAGGCCGACTCCCGTTTCATCTCATCCCGGTCGAGCATCTCCTACCGCCGCCTTGGCCTCGCTCGACCGGCGCAGATCGATCGTGACGTGAATCTCGTCGTACGGTACCGTCGGCGCTTGCGCCCGTCCCTTGCCGCCGTGGGCTTCCAGCTTCACCAGGCCGAGCCGTTCAAGCAGCGTGATGTCCGTGCTGACGTTCTTGTAATCGCGCCCTAGCAATCCGGCCAACTCGTGGACCGAGGCCGGCCGATGGCGGCTGATCGCCAGCAATAATTCCATGCGCTTCTCGGTAAGGATCCGGCGAAGCTCCTCGACACTCTCGAAATAAAGCCCCGGCTCCCGCGGCGCACGGTCGCCGCGGGCGACTCGCCGCAGTGCTTCGCGGATCGCCTTGGACCGCTCGGTGCCGGTTCGAATGCCGATGTTAAGCCGGCGTGCATTCATAGCTTTCCCTCCAAGATCAGGTCCACGTCGCGCAGGAAATCGTCCAGTAAGCTGTCCTCATCAACGAAATCGTATCGGGTCTGCTTGCCTCGCAGGTGGCGGTGATGCGACTTTCCACGATGAACGTCGTACAGCAAGATCGCCTCGCCGCTCTGCTCGTCCACGAGGCACAAGGAGTAACGGATTCCTTCCGGGAGTTCGGAGCTGGGCGAGAAGGTGGAGATTCGGACTTCCTGCAGATAACGCCCGCCTCCGATTACGTCCCTCGCCTCAAGAATGATCGGCGGCAAAAGATATTATGGCATATAATGCCATAAACAGAAACAGTTCTGATCGACCGCTAGCCGCAGACCTTGCGCGCTCTCAAATGCCCAGCGTGCTTCACAAATGATTGCAGGGTCCAAGCCGATACATAAATGAAGGATGTTGAGCTATGATGCGCCAATCAATCATCCGAGCGGGAGCGTCGTCGCAAATGGACTTTGGTTACTCGGCAGAACAAGAGGCCTATCGCAAGGAAGTCAGGGCGTGGCTGGAGGCGAATCAGCCGCCGCCGATGACCCGCGCCGAGAAGGAGGCGGCCGACGAGGAATTCCTGTGGCAGCGCCTGAAAGCCTGGCACAAGCGGCTCTACGATGGCGGATGGGCCGGTATCAGTTGGCCCAAACAGTACGGCGGCCGCGGCGCGAGCTTTATCGAACAGCTGATCTTCAGCCAGGAGCTAGCGCGCCTCAAGCTGCCGGTCGGATGCAACGTGCTGGGCGTGATCATGGCCGGCCCGGCGCTGATGCAGTGGGGCACCGAAGAGCAAAAGAACCGCTTCCTCCAGCCGATTCTGACCGGCGATCAGATCTGGTGCGAGGGCCTGTCGGAACCCGGCGCGGGATCGGACCTCGCCGCGGTTCAGACTCGCGCCGTGCTCGAAGGCGACTACTTTATCGTCGACGGGCAGAAGATCTGGACCACGCTCGCCCATCGCTCGGACTACTGCCAGCTCTTCGTACGCACCGATTCCACCCTGCCCAAGCACAAGGGGATGAGCTGCCTGATGGTCGATATGAAAACCCCCGGCGTCACCGTGAGGCCGTTGCGCCAGATCACTGGCGAATCCGAATTCAACGAAATCTTTTTCGACGGCGCGCGCATCCCCAAGGAAAATCTGCTCGGACCGCTCAACGCCGGATGGCAGGTGCTGGTATCGACGCTGATGCATGAGCGGTTCGGAATCAGCGAGACGCTGAGCGGCACCGACCAGACCCTGGCGCAATTGGTCGATCTCGCCAAGGGATGCCTGATCGACGGCCGCCCGGCCAGCGAAGACCCCACCGTGCGCCAGCAGATCGCCCAGTTCGCGATCGAAGCCGCGGCCAAGAAGTACAACGGATGGCGCGGCCTGACCCGCCGCCTCAAGGGATTGCCGCCCGGCCCCGAATCGTCGATCGGCAAGATGCTCTCGACCGAGCTGTTGCAGCGGATGACGAAGTTCGCGGGTCGCCTGCTCGGCCAATACGCGATGCTCGAGTATCGCACCCCCTTTGCGCCGGAAGACGAAGGATGGCTCAGGCGCATTCTCTATTCCGAATCGCTGACCATCGCCGGCGGCACCACTCCGGTGCAGAAGAACATGATCGGCGAGCGTATCCTCCAGCTTCCCAAGGGCTGATGGCAGGACGCGCCATGTTTCGTCGCGCCGTGCGATCGTATCCTTGGCGTTTCATTTTGAAATGTCATTCGCTTGTGCCGCCGTCCAACTTCTGCCAAAAACGCCCGTGAAGTTACATTTGTATAGCCACAACCCGGACTAATTCTCGGCAGCCGGGAAGATAAGGAACGAGGAGGAAATGATGCGCTCGAAGCGCGCGCTTGCGATTTACTCGGCATCCATCGTCGCCGTCGTGTGTGCCACTGGGTCCGCATGGGCTCAAGGAACTGCTCCAGCCGCCAAGGTCGACTCGGGCGATACCGCCTGGGTGATGACGTCGGCGGCGCTGGTACTGCTCATGACCGCGCCGGGCCTGGCGCTGTTCTATGGCGGGATGGTGCGGCGCAAGAACGTGCTTGCCACCCTGATGCACAGCTTCATCATGTGCGGCCTGGTCTCGGTACAGTGGGTGCTGTTCGGCTACAGCCTGTCCTTCGGGCCCGATTGGCACGGATTGATCGGCAACCTGTCGTGGGTCGGCCTCAATGGAGTCGGTGCCGCGCCCAATCCCGACTATGCCGCCACGATCCCGCATCAGGCCTACATGATCTATCAGTGCATGTTCGCGGTGATTACGCCGGCGCTGATCAGCGGCGCTTTCGCTGAGCGGATCACGTTTCGCGGCTTCGTGCTGTTCAGCCTATTGTGGATGACGCTCATCTACGATCCGCTGGCCCATTGGGTATGGGGCACCGGCGGATGGATTCATAACCTCGGCGCGCTGGATTTCGCCGGCGGCACCGTGGTCCATATCTCTTCGGGAGTCTCGGCGCTGGCCGCGGCGATCGTGATCGGCAAGCGGATCGGATTTCCCGAGGAGCCGATGGCGCCGCATAACCTGACCCTCACTCTGATCGGCGCCGGGATGCTGTGGGTGGGATGGTTCGGCTTCAATGCCGGCAGCGCGCTGGCCGCCAACGGATTAGCCGTGTCGGCCTTGGTCGCGACGCACGTCGCTACCGCGGCGGCGTCGCTGTCGTGGATGTTCGCGGAATGGGGCGCGCGCGGCAAACCGACCGTGCTCGGCGCCGCCAGCGGCGCCGTCGCCGGCCTGGTCGCGATCACGCCCGCGTCGGGCTACGTCGGACCGATGGCAGCGCTGATCATCGGCGCGATAGCGGGCGTCGTCTGTTTCTACGCGGTTCGCATCAAGTTCTCCTTCGGCTACGACGACGCGCTCGACGTAGTCGGCGTCCACGGGGCCGGCGGAACGCTCGGCGCGCTGTTGACCGGCGTCTTTGCCAGCAAGCTCATCAATCCGGGCGGCGCCGACGGCCTGCTAAACGGCAATCCCGGCCAGTTGGTGATTCAGCTCATCGCGGTGCTCGCCTCGATCAGCTTCGCCTTCGTCGGCAGCATAATTCTGCTCAAGGTGACCGACGCGATCGTGGGCCTGCGCGTCCATACCGACGACGAGCGCATGGGCCTCGACCTCAGCGAGCACGAGGAGGCCGGCTACTCGTTCTAACACTCGGCATTCCATGCGGCATTCCATGCCGGCGGTTGCTTGCGCTCGCGTTGCTCGGGCTGGTGGCAAGATTCGAAGGAAGCGAGCGTCCGGACGGCTGGTACGCCCGTGTAACCCGGGATTTCTCACTTCGTTCGGAATGACAGGAAAAAGGCCGCTCTTGTCATTCCGAGCGCAGTCCGCGAAGCGAGGAATCCCGAATCCTCGCAAGCGGTTCGTCTTCGGAGCGACTCCCTCAGCCCGCGCATTGTCAAGGCCAACGCACTTTTCCGCTCCCCTCTCCCGCATTGCCGCGGGAGAGGGGTAGGGTGAGGGCACGCTGCGCTCGCATAAAGCGAGAAATCTACGCGAAGCGATTTTCTGGCTGTCTGGTAAAAGTTTCCGGAATAATCGCTCCGCGTAGATCCCTCGCTACGCTACGCTCCGCTCGGGATGACAAACAAAAACGACTGAGCGAGAGAATGGGCGGTTCCTAAAAGTGGAAAAGGAGGGACAGTAGTCTCTCTCTACGGGGCTTCGAGTCTTGCCACCAACCCGAACGAAGTGAGCGCAGTGCCCCGCCGGCATGGAATGCCGCCGCGTCAGCCCTGCATCACCTGGAAGATCATCGGGGCGGCTTCGGCCATCATCTCGCGTATGACTTCCGATAGCGGCTTGCCCGGCACTTCGAGTTTGCTGGTCAGCGACTTGAGTACGGTCAGATAGAAGGTCTTGCTCTCGCCGTTGATAGTCGAGAGCCGCTGCTCTTCCATCACCTGCAGGTAGCGGCGATGGGTGTCGTAGATTTCCTGGTCCATCGGATCGGAAAATTTCTTCTGCTTGGCCATCGCTGAAACCCCTGATGCGATCGATTGCGGCGCGCCCGTCGCGGACGCGTCCAGCGAGCGATCATACCAGCGCCCCACGCGCGGCTTAACACCCCCTTGCGCCGCATTCACAGACGCCCGATCCCCCGTTCGCACCTCGATCGCTAACTTATTGATTTAATTAAATATTCTAAAATTTTTCGCCGTATAATCGCCCGGAACTTGCCCCTTCTGATCGCCTCGCGCCAAGCCCCGGCGCGCTTTGTCGTCGCGCCCATCAAAAGAGCTTGATAGCGGCTCCGCAGGACTCTAACCTTAACGATGCGATGGCGAAGAACACGGTAACCGTCAAGGCCGAGTGGGACGACGAAGCCAAGGTCTGGGTGGCAGAGAGCGACGACGTTCCTGGCCTCGTCACCGAGGCCGAGGATCGCAACAAGCTTGTCGCCAAGCTGACCGCCTTGATCCCCGAACTGCTGGAACTCAACGAAACTTCGATTGACCGCACGCAGCCGTTAGAGGTCGTCCTGCAGTTCCGTGGCGAGGAGCGAATCGTCTTTCCCGTAGCCGCCTGATGGCGAGCTACACGCGCGCGCTCAAAGAATTCCTGAGAAGCAAGAACTGCCGCTTCGATCGCCCGGGCAAGGGCGATCACGAAATCTGGTATAGCCCGATCAACGGCCGCAAGTTTCCGGTCGACAACGATATCCGCTCCCGGCACACCGCCAACGCCGTCGTAAAGCAAGCCGGGATCGACGAGAAGCCTTTTTAG
>JBEKLA010000174.1:0-9212 GCA_050010455.1 Binataceae bacterium (SeqCode)
TAACCTTCGCGTCTATCAGCCCGTCACAGCGTCCGTGTGCTTACGCCGGATAGGCTTCAAAGGCTCATAAACCCAAAAATCGAATTTCGCGGTCGCGCGCGCGTGGCTAGCGCCGCGGTCCTGCGCCGCCCCGTTCCAGAGATTTTGCCCCCTCCCAGTTAATCCGGCCGCTTCCGGCTTTGCATATGCTTTTGGGCGCTTCTTGTGTGTGCGCGAATTGTTGAGCCTGGCAATAAGTAGCAATTCGCCACACACACGTACCAGGCGGTGATGGTCCTTCGTGGCTCACCGTCATCGGGCACGCCAAGGACAGCCTGTGGAGCGCTGACCTCTTTCGCAGCGAATCAATTCTGCTCAAGAGCTTCTGGGTCATGGTGGTGATGGACGTCTTCACGCGCCGTATCATCGGCTTTGGCGTCGCCGCGGCAAATCTCGACGGTCCCATCATCTGCCGGATGTTCAATCGCGCGATCGCGAAGCAGAAACCGCCGAAATACCTTTCCTCGGATAACGACCCGCTGTTCCGCTTTCATCGCTGGCTTGCGAACCTTCGCATACTTGAAGTTGATGAGATCAAATCCATTCCCTGTACGCCACGTTCTCATGCTTTCGTTGAGCGATTGATCGGGACCGTACGGCGCGAGTACTTGGATCAGACTCTATTTTGGAACCAGGGCGATCTTGAACGGAAGCTCGATAATTATAAGACCTTTTACAGCCAGCACCGCTGTCACACCGGGCTGGCCGGAGCTACGCCGGCTGAAAGCAGTGGCGCACCCGCACAGCCAATCGCAAACCTTGACTCATATCGCTGGCGACAACACTGCAACGGCTTATTTCAGACCCCAGCTGCCGCCTAAATTGGAATTCGCCACAGACACGTCATTCAATGTGGTAGCGCTTCCTCTTACGCCAGAGCGTTGGGATGCTTATGCCAAGGGTCGCAGCGGCATCCTCGAGGGTCGGAGCAACCGCCAACACGCGCTTGATGTGTTCCTCCTCGAGTTCCTCGAGGCTGGAATCCGCGGATAGCTGGATAGGTCGTTGGGTACTCGGCGCAAAGAGTACGTCGGAGAGATCTTCCTTGCGTATTACTGCGCCGCGGCTGAGAACGACCGCACGCTCCACCACGTTGCGGAGCTCTCTGATGTTGCCCGGCCAGGAATACCGGAGCAGGGCCTTCTTGGCTTCTTCTGAGAACCGCAAATCAGGGCGGCGATTTCGCGCAGCCGCCTCGCCCAACAGCTTCTCAGCCAGTGGCAGTATATCCTCCGCGTGCTCACGGAGCGACGGAACTCGGAGGCTTATTACGTTGAGGCGATAATACAAGTCGGCTCGGAAACGTCCGGCCGCAATCTCTTGTTGCAGATCGCGGTTGGTGGCGGCGATAATTCGCGTGTCGACCCTGATCGTGTCCTGTCCGCCAATCCTTTCGAAGCATCCGTCCTGCAAAAACCGTAGAAACTTTGTCTGAAGAGGCAGCGACAGCTCGGCAATCTCATCAAGAAACAGCGTGCCGCGATCTGCCGCTTCCAGCCGGCCCGGTTTGTCCTTGATCGCGCCCGTGAAGGACCCCTTCATATGGCCGAACAGCTCGCTCTCCAGCAGATGCTCCGAGAGAGTGGTGCAATTGACCATCACGAAAGGATCCTCGTGTCGCGGGCTCCATTCGTGAATCTGACGCGCGAGAACATTCTTGCCGGTACCGCTCTCGCCCGTCAGCAGAATACTTGCCTCGCTGCCGGCCGCTGTGAACGCGACCTCGATCACCTCCCGAAATCGAGGGCTCGCCGACGCCAGCAAGGGAACGCCCTCGATTGAGTCGCGCAGCGCACGATTTTGTGACCGCAGCTCCTTGACCTCAAGCGCGCGCTCGACCGCGTGCTGAACCTGATCGAGCGAAAAAGGCTTGATGAAATAGTCGTATGCGCCCGCCTTCATCGCGGCGACCGCGTTGTCGATCGTGCCGTAGGCGGTCATGAGAATCACGACCGTGTCGGGAAACTTCTGTTTGATGTTCTTGAGCAGCTCGAGGCCATTCATCCCGGCCATTCGCCAATCGCTGAGCACCAGGTCGAACTCGCCGCACTTCGACATCAGTTCCAGCGCCTGGCGGCCGCTGTCGGCCGTCGCCACCTGGTAGTTGCACGACTCGAGGAACCTGGCGACCGTCTGCCGGATGTTCTTTTCGTCGTCGACGATTAGCAGTTTGGCCATTACACTTCCTGCGAATGCGGGAGCGTTAAACTCACGCTGCCGCCATCTTCCAGTTTCTCAGCGAACAATCTGCCACCGTGCGCTTCGACGATTTCCCTCGCGATGCTGAGACTGAAGCCGGTTTCGAAGCAATGAAGAGCGTTGCCGCTCTCGAGCGAGCTGCCGAAGACCAGTTCTCGCGTTTCCGGTGGGATTCCGGGCCCTCCGTCCCAGACAGTAATCCTGATGAGATCGTCCTCCTTCTCGGCGGTCAAATCGACCTTTCCCGTCTCCGGGCTATGGCGGAGAGCATTGCCGACGATAGTGGCCATCACCCACGACAGCTTCAGCGGATCGCCGTTCACTTTCAGATTTCCTTCAGTATGGATCGCGAATTCGATCTTCTTGTGCTCGATTCGATCTTCAAACTTTCTGGAAACGTTGGCGAAGACGGTCCTGAGATCGACCCCGACGCTCCGAAGCGCTATCGACCCGCGCTGCTCGCGCATGACGTTCAGAAAATCAGCCGACGCATGGTTGAGCCGATCGACATCTTCCGTGATCCCGCGGATCAACTCATTTTGTTTTTCTCTTTCGCGCTCCAGCAGTCCGACTGCCAGCGATAAGGAGGTGAGTGGCGTGTTGAGTCGCTGAGCTGCGCTCACGATTCCATTGTCCTGGACTCTGCTCTTATCATCGAGCCTTGAAACACCACGAAGCAGGACCAGAGTTCCAAAAGAAGTACCGTCCCGCATTCGCAGTGCAGCAGCCTTCAAAGCATAACTCCGATCGCGGTCTTGCGTCGTTAGATCGATCTCGACCTGTTGCCCACCAGGCGCCGAGGTTTTCGCCCGTTTGAAGGCTGCTCGAATGCGTGCGCAACTGTCGGAGTGACGGTCAAGCTCGTTAAGCGACCGACCCACAAGCTGATTGCGGCCGACCGCCATGACCTCGGCCGCTGCTTGATTCAGATGAACGACGGTATCGGACTCATCGAGGACAAAAGCGGGCTCGTCGAGGCTGTCGATTATCGCTGCGACACGATCATCACTATCGCTAAAGGCGGTTTCTATCCCCATCGCGAGAACTCGGCTAGCAAATTCGCTCTTGGATGGCTTGTATCGCGCTCGTGCGCATTCCTTGCCGCCTAACCTCGCGCTCCAACTACTTCATAGCAGTCGGTTGACTCTTACTCATGGCGTCAAGCGCGAGATTCAGTTCCAGGACGTTCACTCCCGGCTCGCCGAGAAATCCAGCCCATCGCGGCCGGGTGTTGGCGTTGACCAGCGCGCGCACCGTATCGGCGCTGATGCCGCGAGCTTTGGCCACGCGTTCAATCTGAATCTCCGCTGCAGCGGGGCTGATCTCGGAATCGAGCCCACTGCCGGAGGCGGTGACCATATCCACCGGTATCTGCGATGCGGTCACGCTGTCTTCCTCTGCGACAGCCTTAACGCGCTGTTTGACAGAATCAATGAAGCTCTTGTTGGTCGGCCCAAGGTTAGAACCGCCCGAGCTGGTCGGATCATAGCCGTTGTTTCCCGCTGCTGAAGGACGAGGATGAAAGTAGCCAGCTTTCTTGAAATTCTGGGCTATCAGCTCTGATCCTACAGGCGATCCGTTGCGATAGATCAGGCTGCCATCAGCCTGGACCGGGAACAACGTGTGACCGATCGCATACATCGCAAGGGGATACAGGATGCCAGTCACAAACGTCAGGACAACCGTCATCTTTATAGCAACTATAAGAGCACGCATTCGAACTCTCCTTTACGCCAAATGGAAGGCGGTAATCAGGACGTCGATCACCTTGATACCAATGAACGGCGCGATGATGCCGCCCGCTCCGTAGATGAGCAGGTTACGAGCGAGTATTCCGGCCGCACCCACCGGACGATATTGCACGCCGCGCAGAGCCAGCGGAATCAGAGCGATGATGATCAAAGCGTTGAAGATAACCGCCGACAAGATCGCACTCTCCGGCGTGGCGAGATGCATGATGTTCAGTGCCTCCAGCTCCGGATAAGCGAGCAGGAACATCGCTGGAATAATCGCGAAGTACTTCGCTACGTCATTGGCCACCGAGAAAGTAGTCAGTGCACCACGCGTGATCAGTAACTGTTTTCCAATCTCGACCACTTCCATGATCTTGGTCGGGTTGGAATCAAGATCGACCATATTTCCCGCTTCGCGCGCCGCCTGTGTGCCCGCGTTCATCGCGATTCCCACGTCCGCCTGCGCCAGTGCCGGTGCGTCGTTGGTGCCATCGCCGATCATCGCAACCAGCTTGCCCTGGGCCTGCTCGTCGCGAATCAAGCGCAGCTTGGTCTCAGGAGTCGCTTCAGCTCGAAAGTCATCGACTCCGGCCTCATAGGCGATGGCGGATGCGGTCAGCGGGTTATCCCCTGTTATCATCACGGTCCGCAGTCCCATCGCGCGCAGTCGCGCAAAGCGTTCCTTGATCCCTTCCTTGATAACGTCCTTAAGATGGATAACTCCGAGGACACGAGTGTTTTCAGCTACCACCAGCGGAGTGCCTCCGCTCTTTGAGATTCGCTCCACCATTCCTTCGAGTTCGTTTGGAATGCTACCACCAGCCTCGCGAACGAACTTGACTACTCGATCCGCGGCGCCCTTACGGATTTTGCGCCCCTGAATGTTCACACCGCTCATCCGCGTTTGCGCCGAGAACGGGATGAACTCGGCCTCTTTCTCCGACAGTTCGCGCCCACGGATGCTGAATTCGCGCTTGGCGAGAACCACGATCGACCGCCCCTCAGGGGTTTCATCCGCCAGCGATGCGAGCTGTGCCGCGTCGGCAAGTTGTTCAACCGGCACATCAACTACCGGAATGAACTCCACCGCCATGCGGTTGCCGAGCGTGATCGTTCCGGTTTTGTCGAGCAGAAGGGTATCGACGTCGCCCGCAGCTTCCACCGCTCGTCCTGACATCGCCAGCACATTATGCTGCACCAGGCGATCCATTCCGGCGATACCTATGGCGGACAAGAGTCCCCCGATGGTCGTCGGGATAAGGCACACCAGCAGCGCCACCAGCACGGGCAGCGTCAATGACGCATTACCATAGAGACCGAACGGATAGAGGCTCACGCAAACGAGCATGAACACCAGGGTCAGGCCTGACAGCAAAATGCTCAGGGCGATCTCGTTGGGCGTTTTTTGGCGGGCTGCGCCTTCGACGAGAGCGATCATGCGGTCGAGGAAGGTCTCGCCTGGATTGGCGGTGATTCGCACCTTGATCCAGTCGGAGATAACAGTGGTGCCGCCCGTGACGGCGCTGCGGTCGCCGCCGCTTTCGCGAATCACTGGCGCAGATTCGCCGGTGATGGCAGCCTCGTTGACCGCCGCCATTCCCTCGGTCACCTCACCGTCGCCGGGAATCAACTGACCGGCGCGTACTATGACCACGTCGCCGCGGCGCAGTGAGGTTGCCGGTACTGTCTCTTCCTTACCGGCACGCAGCACTCTGGCCTGCATTTCGACCCGAGTCTTACGCAGGTTGTCCGCCTGCGCCTTGCCCCGTCCTTCTGCCATCGCCTCCGCGAAATTGGCGAAGAGCACGGTGAACCACAGCCATATTGCAATCTGCAGCTCGAATCCGATGAGTCCGGCTTTGCCTGTGAATAGGTCGCGGAAGATGATGATCGTTACCGCCAAGGCCGTAACCTCGACCACAAACATCACAGGGTTGCGTGCCTGGATGCGGGGGTCGAGCTTGCCGAGCGATTCGATCGCGGCGCGTTTTACAATTTCCGGCTGCCACAAGGGCGTTGCCTTACGTTCTGTCGTATTAGCCACTTCAGTTCAGCCTCGTTAGTAAAGCTTTCCAGCCATCATCGCCAAATGTTCAACGATAGGACCTAGTGACCAGCTGGCAAAAAAGGTTAGCGCGCCGACGATAAGCACCACCGCGGCGAGCAGGATTACAAACAATCCACCGTTAGTTGGGAACGTGCCCGCACTCACCGGCACCGCTTTCTTTTCCACCACTGATCCGGCAATTGCCAGGACTGGAATCATGGTGCCGAAGCGCCCAAACAACATCACCGCTCCCAGTAAGACGTTGTAAAACATAGTGTTGGCGTTTAGTCCGGCAAACGCCGACCCATTGTTAGCCGCTGATGAAGAGAACGCATACAGAATTTCGCTGAAGCCATGCGGTCCCGCATTAGCTATTGACGACAGCGCGCCCTTATTGACTACCGCAGCGGCCGTTGGAAGTAGGATTACCGCAGCGAACATCAGGATATAGAGCATCGCCAATTTCATTTCGCGCGCCTGAATCTTCTTACCCAAATACTCCGGCGTGCGACCCACCATCAGCCCGGCGATGAAGACCGTCAGAAGAGCCATCACGATCATGCCGGCGAGACCCGTACCCACGCCGCCGTAGACGACTTCGCCGAGGTGTAGATTGAACAGCGGAACCAGGCCGCCTATCGGAGTGAAGCTGTCATGCATCGAGTTGACGGAGCCGTTGGACGCGTCGGTGGTAGCCGTGGCCCAAAGCGTCGAGTTGACGATGCCGAAGCGCACCTCCTTACCTTCCATATTGCCGCCGCTCTGCTGAGCGCTTGCGGTCTGATTGATTCCAATGGAGGCGAACTGCGGATTGCCGCGCTGTTCGGCTCGGGTGCAAACAACGACGGCGCCAAGGAATAGGAAGCCCATCGTTGCGTAGAGCGCCCATCCCTGGCGCTTGTCCCCGACCATCTTGCCAAATGTATGCGGCAATGCGGCGCCGAGGATGAAGATCGCGAAGACTTCGAGAAAATTAGTGAGTGGTGTTGGGTTCTCGAACGGATGCGCAGAGTTGGCGTTGAAGAAACCACCGCCATTGGTGCCCAGTTGCTTGATCGCAATCTGAGACGCTACCGGGCCTTGGGCGATGCTCTGTGCGGCTCCCTCAACAGTCTTAACCGAGGTGTAGGCGCTGAAGTTCTGCGGTACGCCCTGCCAGATCAGAACCAAGGTGAAGACTATGCAAATTGGAATCAGTACCCAGAGCGTCGCGCGAACCAAATCATACCAGAAGTTTCCAATGGTACGGCCGCCGTGTCGGGCAAAACCGCGAATGACAGCAATCGCGATCGCTAGACCTGCCGCCGCCGATACGAAGTTGTGAAAAGCAAGGCCCATCATCTGGGTCAGGTAACTCATGGTGGCTTCACCCGAGTAAGCCTGCCAGTTGGTGTTGGTAGTGAAACTTGCCGCGGTGTTGAACGCCAGTCCGGGTTCGACTCCGGCAAAGCCCTGCGGATTGAGTGGTAGATAGTACTGCAGCCGCTGTAGCACATACAGCGACAGCATTCCGACGACGCTGAAGACCAGCATCGAGATAGTGTATTCCACCCAAGTCTGCTCCGTTGCCGGATGAACACCGCACAGCCGATAGATCAGACGTTCGACCGGCGTCAGGACTGGATCCAAAAACGTGCGCCCGCCCGCAAAAACGCGCGCCATGTAAAGCCCGAGCGGCACGCTGATGGCGGTTAGAACGACCGAGTAGAAACCGACTTGAATGAGAGCGTTGCTGAACACTTTGTTTTCTCGCCTTTAAAACCTTTCTGGCCGCAACAACGCGTAGACCAGATACACGGTCAGACCTATAGCCATTATCGAGCCCATTGCTATTTCCCAGGGCGTCATAGTTTTTCGCACCCACATACGTAGGCGACTGCGACCAAAAAGAAGACCGCGGTCGCGATGAAGAAAATTGTGTCGAGCATTAGTTAAGCCTCGGATTCTGAGAACAGCATAAAGCGTGCCTCTGGGTTTTCCATTGCGAATGTTGATTTTCTCGGCGGAGGCTGGTTTGCGAGGATTTCAAAATGATAAGCGGCCACTGCGAATCGAAAGGCGCCGAAAGGTCGAAGGCCGCATCAGCGGCTGTGACAATCTAGCGAAGGGGCCCGCGACGATGTAGCGAGCGGATACAAAGGTTTGCGGGATCCGCCGGCGGATCCCGCAAACCTTCAGTCAGATGGTCGAAACTCCAGCCTGCTATTGAGGCTGTCCAAACTTACTCGCCAATTGCAGATTGACCTGAAGAACATTGACGAATTTTTCTCCAGCCAGACCGCCCAGCGGCGCGGACGCATTTTCCTGGAGGATCTGTTCGATTTGGTCGTGTACCTGCTTGAGATCAATTTTCTTGTCGGCGGCCCACTTCTGCGAGACGCGATCCAGCTGATATTCCGCGTTTTCCAAGGTGATATCAGGGTCGAGCCCCGAAGCCGACGCCGTTACCATATCGCCGGGAACGTCCTGAAGCGGCGCGTCCGGATGGTCCTGCCGCCACATATCGAAGAAATTCGACTGAATGTCAGATCCGCTCGCGACCGGCTCGATATCGGTCTGCGATTTGCCGTTAGGCAACTGTTTGGTCACCGCCGATGGAAACTTGCCCGGATTGTCTTTCGAGAAGTTTTCGAAGAATAGCACGGCAAGATCGGCAGGCTGCTGGTTAGGCGTGCCCGGGTTCTGCTTTATCCAATCGTCCACGGCGCTCTTATGGCTTTTGGCCCAGTCGGTAATATATTGCGCGTGGGTCGGGTCGGCGCTTACCCATGCTTGCGCGATTGAGTTATGCGCATCAGCCCACTGCGCCACGATATGAGGCTGTCCTCCAAACTGGTCTTTCTGGAACCACGCTTCGATGTCGGGGGCTACCAACTGTCCAGCTTTTGGCTCGGTACTGTATTTGACGATCGGGCCAAGAATAGTGGCGACGCGATTCCGCAGCGCGTAGTTGGATGCCGAGAGCGCAGATGAAGTTCCGGCCGAGGCGTCATACGACGCTGCCGAAGGCCGGGGCTGAAAGTATTCGTCTTTAGTGAATGGCTGCGCAATCATCAGCGATCCGACAGGCTTGCCGTCAGGTCCGTTGACCATGCTACCGTTGGCCGTAAAGGGAAAGAATGTTTGTCCTATAGCCCACACAGCGAGTGGATAGGCTATCGCGCAGACTACGACTGTCGCAGTCAGAAGCAGTA
>JBEKLA010000175.1:0-9180 GCA_050010455.1 Binataceae bacterium (SeqCode)
CCGGCGTCGGCGCTTGTCCGAGGTTCAGCGTCGGAACGGACTTGTTCACAAATAGCGTTGCTTGAATTGGCCGTCTTTTCCGCTGCCTTTACCAGTGTGACCTCGTTAGGTTGGTGTTCGACGTTAGAGACTGCGACGTTTCGCCCATCAGCGTTAACGGAGTCCCTTGTGGTGGCCTTCTGCACGCTGCTTCGGCTGCCGGCAGTCGACGACTCCTGTTCCGAAACATCTGGCGCACTTTCGCCGATGCCGAAAAACTGCCGAAAGCCCGCACCCATTAGGAGCAGCGGCTCGAGGATTGCGTAGGAATCTTCGGGCTCGAGCAGCCCAAACGCTAGCGCGAACAGAGCGAGCGCTTCGTTTTCGGTCCGAGGCGAAATCGGGTAGGAGACGTCACCCGTCTGGGCCTTCTCAGCTTCGATCAGTGATCTGAATCGCGCCGCATCAAGGTACGTGTGTTCGTCAACCGTGTATTCGGCAGGCTCGACCAGGCGGGCGTATACGTTTCGTCCTTGAGGGCTCTTTTTGAGGTAGCTATAGAGAGCTTCGTGAAAAAAAGGACGACGCTTTTCTTTCTTATCCTCTTTGCGTGCCAGCCTCGCTTCAGGTCGGTCAATCGCCTTTCGCAACCGTTGCGCAGGGAGTTCGCGAGCGTGTTTGATACCCAGCGTTAGGAGTACCCGCTTTGGGCGCATGCTGGAAAAACTCTTGTACGCATTGGCGACAGCCTCTTCGGTGACGCCCGGGGGTAGGGGCCCTGAGGGCACGAGTGGTGCGTAAACGGATGTGAAGCGACGATCAGAAGCCGTCTCAGAGGTTCCTCTTTCGGAAGACGTGCTCATCGCTCTGCCGACCCTCCTTCTCTGTCTTGAGGGAGCCCGAGCGGAAGCCAGTTTAGGAGTAGGCCCCCTCCTCCCCCGAAGCCTAAAGAACCATCAAGCTACTCTACTCACGTTACCACCTGTCATAAGTAGAGTTGAAGTATCGTTGATCCGCCCGGCGAAGTATACCAGCACCAAGTATGATCTCCCTGCTTTTGACAATGCGGTCTGACCCACTTTGATACTTACATTTGGGTGCGCCAGGTGAAGCCTGAGAGAGGAGGATGAGACAACCTGAAACCTTTCGTTGGGACCCAGCGGGTAACCAACCCCGCCCGGAAAGGCAGGCCAGCCATCCGGAAGCGAGTCTTGCGTGGCGGTGGAGCGATTCACCGTCAACCTTTTCGGCCCCGCCCTCGGCTGCGGTGAAGGCTGGGGCCGAAAAGCTGGACTCAGACCAAATCCTTAACACAAGCTCGCAGGTGCTAAACCATTGAACTACTCAAGCCCAACACCCTCTACCGGATCGGGGCAGCTCCAGGATTCCTGCTGGCCGTCTGCGAAATGAGAACGTCCCCCTGCGCCACGTTGTCGCTAATTCGTTAACGCGGCGCGCATTGGCCCTGACGCTCGATTCCAGTCGACAGTCAAGCGGAGCCGGGGAGTTCGCGACTCGACTTAGCAGGGGCGCAGAGCAATGTGTGTGACTGCCCGTGACGGAGGCGGGCAATCCATGACCCGAAACGTCACAGACAGGGAACGCCAGAAGCTCTCCGCTGAGATTGCGCTTCTCGAATCACTGGACGTCGACCAATTGAGAGCGCGCTGGAAGATCCTCTACGAAACCGAGGCGCCGACGCGCTTCAGCCGCGATCTGCTGATGCGCGCGGTCGCCTATCGGATGCAGGAGCGCGTCCTCGGCAGTCTCAAGCCTGCCACGCGCCGGCTGTTCGAGCGCGTGGCTCAGGCTGCGCGTGCGCGGCGGCCAATAAGAGTCGCACCCGTGCGCCAGCTCGCACCAGGAGCAATTCTGGTCCGCGAGTGGGGCGGAACCAAGCATCAGGTGAGGGTGCTGGAGAGCGGCGTTATGTTCCGCGGCAAGCCGTATCGATCGCTGTCCGAAGTCGCGCGCGTGATCACCGGCAACCGCTGGTCGGGGCCGTTGTTCTTCGGGTTGAAGGCCCGGCCCAAGGAGGCTTCCGCCGATGGAGCGCGCTAAACATGCGATTCGCCGCTGCGCAGTCTACACCCGGAAGTCTTCGGAGGAAGGTCTCGAACAGGACTTCAACTCGCTGCACGCGCAGCGCGAGGCGTGCGAAGCGTTCATCGCAAGCCAACAAGGAGAAGGCTGGAGATTGATCAAGACCGCCTATGACGACGGCGGCATTTCGGGCGGAACTATGGAACGTCCGGCCCTGCAACGGCTGCTGGATGACATCGGCCGCGGGCTGGTCGACGTGGTGGTCGTGTACAAGGTCGACCGGCTGACCCGATCCCTGGCCGACTTCGCGAAGATGGTCGAGATCTTCGATGGCCATGGAGTCTCGTTCGTGGCAGTGACCCAACAGTTCAACACCACCACCTCGATGGGCCGCCTCACGCTCAACGTCCTGCTGTCGTTCGCGCAGTTCGAACGGGAAGTCACCGGAGAACGGATCCGGGACAAGATCGCGGCCTCCAAGCGCAAAGGTCTGTGGATGGGCGGCACGGTACCGCTTGGCTACGACGCTTACGATCGCGGTCTGGTCGTCAACGAGGCGGAAGCAGCGATTGTGAAGCTGATCTACGACCGTTATCTGGAACTGGGCAGCATCCGGCTTCTCAAAAACGACCTCGACCGCCGCGGGATCGTTTCGAAGGTTCGCGTGTCGCGGAAAGGGATTGAATCGGGCGGGCGGAGTTTTTCGCGGGGCGCGTTATACGAGCTGCTGTCCAACCCGATCTACATCGGAGAGATTCGCCACAAGCGGGAACGTCATCCCGGGCAACACGAGCTCATCCTCGAGCGCTACTTCTGGGAAAAGGTCCAAGAGCGTTTGCGCGATCACGCACGCCGAGACGGCGAGTCCGCGACCCAGGCTCCACCGAGCCCGCTGGCCGGGAAACTGTTCGACGAAAACGGCAAGCCGCTCTATGCGCAGGGAGCGGCCAAAGCCGGTCGTCGATATCGGTACTACGTGTCGAGGGATCTGGTTAGAGGTACGGCAAATGACGGACAACGCGGGTGGCGCGTACCGGCGCGGGAGCTTGAGCGGGCGGTGACCGGCGCGGTTAGAACCATCCTCGACAATCCGGCATCGATGATTGCCGCGCTCCAAGAGTCCGGAACTGAAATCTCAGACGTCAATCAGATCCTTACGATCGCTTCGGGCTGGCGCCAGCGGCTTGCGTCCGAAACCGAAGCGTCAGCCGCAATCGGCGAATTGATCGCAAGCATGCAACTCACCGACAAAGGCATTCGAATCGAGCTCAAGGTACCGATTCCGTCGGGCAGCGAAGAGCAGGCATCTCCTCCGGGGCTGCGCCTCGCTCATTTTGTGCCGATGAAAGTCAAACGCCGTGGTGTCGAGATGCGGATCATTCTCGACGGGCAACCCCAAGCGCCTGAGCGGGTTGACCCGGCGTTGCTCAAGGGGATCGCTCGCGCGCGATGCTGGTTCGAGGAGGTGGCCTCCGGCCGTGCCCAATCCCTGGTCGAGATCGCGCGACGCGAAGGGCTCCCCAAGCGCTACGTCACCCGGCTCACCCGACTGGCGTTTGTTTCCCCAGCCGTCGCAGAAGCGGTCGCCGCAGGGCGTGCACCCGCTGGGATCAACCTGCAGATGTTGATGGACGGCCGCCAGGCGCTGCCGCTGGATTGGAAGGATCAGCAGCCGATCCTCTAACTAGGCTCTCGAACCTTATTGTGATGAAAGACCTTCGGCGGGCGACGATTGAATGGCGAAATGGGGCGGCCTTTCGAAGCCGGTATCAGCGAAGGGGCCCGAGTCACCTCGCCGCGGAGAGAAATCTGCGGAATCGGCCCGAACGGGTCCGTATCGCGCCCTCTCCGGTGCCCTTACGACTGCGGAAACTCGCGCGCACGCGCGAATTTCGCGAGCTTATCCAGAGAATGCCGAAGATCGCAGACTGCTTGGCGGAGAGGGGGGGATTTGAACCCCCGAGACCCTTCCGAGTCTACACGCTCTCCAGGCGTGCGCCTTAAACCGGGCTCGGCCACCTCTCCGCGCGAATATCGCTTTCCATACGGCCGTCTGACCACCACCGTCCCGGCTTTGACGCCTGACGCGCCGCAAGGGACGGTTCCGTCGCCGATGACGCGTACGGATGTCGCGCTAGTATGCCATCGAGCACTTCGCGCTTGCCACTAGCAGGCCGTCGAAAAAGTGTTCGCGGCATCTTTTCCCTCTCTGCCAAATCCGCCGCACAGCCGAGAGAGAACTGGCCCCAGTCAGCGATTGACTTGGCGACTCAGCGAAATTCTCAGCAGCTGCTGTTCGAGCGTATGCACCAGATCGATAATCTGGCAGTCGAGCTCCGCTCGATTCGAAGCACCGGCCCCATTCGCGTCGCCAAGCGATGGTACCTCAAATGCCAGACTCTCCTGCGGCGCTAAGCATCTGACGGAGGGCGCGGGACTATTAGTTCCACTCTCGATTTCCGCACTCGGTTTTTCTACCTATGCCTGGTGAGACTAATCGGACAATGGCCCCTCTGAGGCCAGTGGCCAGACTGACCGCTACCGGCGCTGTGGCAAGCACCCGAGCCAAAAACCGCCGGTCCGCCTTGCATCAGAAGACCCTCTGGTCCGAAAAGCCACTAGAGTCGGCTGAATCCCTAACTTTTCTATTCACGTTGGCTCCGCCGACGTGGTAGAAGCTCCTAGATAGATCATAAGACGGTCGAGATACCGTTCGGAGGGTTCCTAATGGAAATTGGCGTGTTTTATCTGCCAAGCATCGGTAACAAGGCGGAGATCAGCGCGGGCATGGCAGGCCGGAGAACTGATCTTTACCAGCGGATGCTGGTGAATCTAGCGGAGCAGGCGCGTTATCTTGACGAACACGGTTATTACGGCGTCGCTACCACTGAGCATCACTTTCACATCGAGGGCGAGGAGGTCTCCACCAATCCGATCCTGATTGACCTGTACCTGGGCCTTCAAACCAAGCGTCTGCGGGTTGGACAGTTGGGGCTGGTGCTGCCCTGCCAGCATCCGATTCGGCTCGCGGAAGACACTGCGATGCTTGACCAGATGACCAAAGGGCGCGCATTCGTCGGCTTCGCGCGCGGCTATCAGCCCCGATGGGTCAACACGCTCGGCCAGCACTATCCGGGCATGACGGACAGCTTCACCAACCCCGAAGAATACGAGAAGCGCAAAAAAGAACTGTACGAAGAGCACTTCGAGATCATTATCAAGGCATGGACCAATCCGACCTTCAGCCATCACGGCAAGGATTGGCAGATTCCACCACCCAATGTCTTTTGGGCCGCGCACCAAGTCACCCGAAACTACGGGCGAGGAGTCGACGAGAAAGGCTTTATCAAGGAGATCGGCACCGTGCCGGAACCGTATCAAAAGCCGCATCCGCCCCTGTTTCAGCCCTTCAGCTTTTCGGAGTCCTCGGTGAAATGGGCGGCGAAAAACAATGTCGTCCCGATCACGATCGTGTGTGACACCCAGATTTGCGCCGATCAGTTCAGGGCCTGCCAGGACGGCGCGGCGCAGGCCGGCAGAAAGATCAATTTCGGCCAGGGAATCGGCATCGCGCGAGAGATGGTGGTCGCCGACACCGACGAGGAGGCGATGGCGCTCGCGCGTGAGAGCGGATGCTTCATCTGGACCAACTTCTTCGAGCCGTTCGGCTTCAACGCCGCGCTCGCTCATCCGGGAGAGAATTACAAGGACATCCCCAATACGTTTGAATCGATGGTCGACCGCGGACTAACCCTCTGCGGCAGCCCGGACACGGTTTCGCGCAAGTTGGAAGCGCTGCTCAAGGTTTTGCCGGCGGAATACTTCTGGGCCTTCTTATACAACGAATTGATTCCACAAAAGGCAATGATGCGGTCGTTGGAGCTGATGACTACCAAGGTCTTCCCCCGCTTCAGCGACAAAATCCGCTAGAACACAGCGGCATCGCGACGGACGAAACTCCCGCCAGGCAGCGGACGACATCGACGATACGTAGTTGATGTCGTCCGCGCGGGCACCGGATTACACTTAGAACGATGACTAGAACGATCGAGGGCCAAATCAACGCTAGCGAGCGGATCGCGGCGACGATGAACTATCTGCTCGATACCGGCGAAAAGCCGGTTTCCTATACTTACGAGCCTCCTCCGGGTGTGCCGCAGCGGTCCGGGAAGATCGACAAACAAACCGTCTGCATCATCAATGGGCGGCCGCTGGCCGACAAGTTCACCCTCGATGAACAAGGGTTCATGCTGACGCATCACGACACGGCGGTGCGCGATTTCTATAACGCAGATGAGGTACGCAGGGTTTATTACCCGGAAGTCGAGCTGCTGGTGAAGGAGAAAACCGGCGCGACGCGTGTAATCGTCTTCGACCATAACGTGCGCAACGGCTCCAAGGAGGCGCGCGACAGACTGGGCGTGCGCGAGCCGGTCAAATACGCGCACAACGATTACACGATCAAATCGGCTCCGCAGCGGGTGCGCGAGCTGGTCGGCGACGCCGAGGCGGAAGAGCTGCTCAAGCATCGCTACGCCTTCATCAACGTATGGCGTCCGGTGCGCGGCCCGATCGAAGAGTCTCCGCTCGCGGTCTGTGACGGGCGGACGGTCGCGTTCAAGGATTTCGTCGCGACCGATCTGAAATATCGCGATCGCACGGGCGAGGTCTATTCGGTCACTTACAGCCCGAACCACCTATGGGTTTATTTTCCGCGAATGCAGACCAACGAAGCGTTACTACTCAAGTGTTTCGACTCCGACGAACGGCGCACGCGCTTCACGGCTCATTCAGCCTTCGAGGATCCAAGTTCACCACCCAACGCGGCGCCGCGCGAGAGTATCGAAGCGCGCACGATTTTGTTCTTCGCGCCTGAGAAATCGTAGATTGTGGCACGGCGAACGTTTCAATTGCAGTGATGGTTATATCGGCCTAAACGTTCCCTCATTGATTCTCCGAAGAATGAGTTGTGAGCGACATCGGCGCGCGCTACGAATTTCGGGTTTGGGGCGAGAGTCTGACGGACCTTAGACAGACGCTTGAGCGCCGCGCTACGCCGGTTAGGGCCGTAAGCCGCGAAACCTACCTCGTTTCGCACGCGACCGACAGATGCAACGCCAAAATCCGGGCCGGTCTGATCGATATCAAGATACTGCTCGCGGAAAGTCAGGGCCTGGAACAATGGCATCCGGTTATCAAGGCGGCGTTTCCCCTCGACCGGGGATTCATAGCCAGCCAGATCTTTCCGAACCTGGGCATTCAAACGCCGCAGCTTCCCAGACCTCGATACCAGACGAGTGAATTCCTCAACGAGGTTATGGCTACGCAGCCGGGAATCGCAATCGTTGAGGTTGCCAAAACGCGCCTTCAATTCGACCTGGTTACCTGCCTCGCCGAGTTCACCGTGGTTATCTTCAACGGCTTGACACGCGATACAGTGGCGATCGAATCGGCATCTCCCAACGAGGCGTTGCGGCTAATCCATGAAATCGGACTCGACGGCGCGGAAAACCTTAGCTATGTGCGCTACATCAAACGTATGCTGGGGCTCGGGTGAGCGGCTATGGTCGCGCCGGCTCGGCTTGCGCCCGCTGATAGTAAGAATCTGAATGGCGAAGGAAATCGAGCGTAAGTTTCTGGTAAAGGCAAACTCCTGGCGCAACTTGGCCAGTGGCAAGCCTTACCGCCAGGGCTATCTGAGCACGGTCAAGGAGCGGACCGTCCGCGTTCGTAGCGCCGGTGACAAGGGCTACATCACGGTCAAAGGGCCTACCGTCGGAGCGACCAGGTCGGAGTACGAATATGAGATCCCGCTGGCCGATGCCAACGAGATGCTCGACCATCTATGCGAACGCCCGCTGATCGAGAAAATCCGCTATCGCATTCCGGCTGCCGGCGTCACGTGGGAAGTCGACGAATTCCAGGGCGAGAATCGCGGTCTGGTCACAGCCGAAGTTGAGCTTGCCGACGAGAATCAGGCGATTTCAATTCCCGGTTGGATCGGAGCCGAAGTGACAGACGACCCGCGCTACTTTAATTCAAACCTCGTAGCGCACCCCTTTTGCCAGTGGTAGGCAGGGAGGCGAGAGCGATTCGGGTTTATCGCCGAGCGAGGACAACTGCCGAGCCCGCTACTGGCCCATCGGACCCTGATAGACCTCGACGAAACGCATCAACATGTCGCCGGGAATCGCAAGGTTGGCTTCGCGGGAGGTGCGGATACATACCACCGCCGGTCCTTTCACCTCCCGGGCGCGAGTGAGCGCCGCTTCAAGGTCCTCGATACGATCGACATAAAATCCTGCGCATCCCAGCCCCTCGCCCACCCGATCCCAACGCACCGTGCCCATCTCCGTGCCGAACGTCTTGCCGTAGAGCATCCGCTCGTTCAGCTCCTCCATAGTCCACGAGCCTTCGGCAAATACAATCGTACGAATCGGCAATTGCTCGCGGGCCGCCGACTGCATCTCCATGAAGTGGAATCCAGCCGCGCCGTCGCCGGTTACGCATACGACCTCCCGCGACGGATTGCCGAGCTGGGCGCCGATCGCTGACGGAATGCCGGTGCCAAGCATCCCGAGTTCAAGGATATTCAGGTAAGAGCGCGGCCGCGTGGGTGGAAGCGTCGCGTGCGCCCACAGCGACGTGTTGCCGCCATCGGTGACGTAAATCGCGTCGCGGCCGAACACCGTGCCGACAACTAGCATCGCGTGCGCCGGATGGATTCCCGGCCCCTTCCATTCCGCTATGACCGCAGCCTTCTCCGCGCGCCATCGCTGCGAATCAGCGACAAGGCGCCCCGTGTTTTCTCTGGTGTTAGATCGGATAGGCCTAGTGCCGAGCGAGCGATGTAATCCCTCCAGGGCTGGCTTCACATCGGAGACGATTCCGAGAGCAAGCGGCCGCGTGACGCCGAGATCACGCGGTTCGATATCGATTTGGATCAGGCGCTGGCGCGCGGGATCGCCCCAGTATTTGTCGTAGGGAGTGTCGAGGTTTCCCAGCCGGGATCCAGCCACCAACACCACGTCGGCCTCGCGCCTCGCGGCGTCACCGGCTGGGCTGTACCCGTGCAAGAAGTTGGGATGGTCGAGCGGAACCGAAGATCGCGCCGCCTGCGTGCTCATGACGGGACAATTGAGCAAGTCGACCAACCCC
>JBEKLA010000176.1:0-9035 GCA_050010455.1 Binataceae bacterium (SeqCode)
AGAACCTGGTGGATCGGCCCGGAACGCTACGATGATGCCGCCCCACTCAGTAGGTGGACGACTGAGCGGTCATTCGACAAGGCGGAAGCATGCGAGGCGGCTCGGTTGGCTACTCAGGAGCAAGCTGGAGATGCGGCTATCCGCATGGGTCATGCAGCTTGCGTTGCCAGCGAAGATCCTCGCCTCAAGGCAAATTAATCCACCCGCAATTTGAACTCTTTGCCGAGCGTCAGCTTGGTGCGACGCGAACGGGAATGGCCCGCATTCGAGCGGAAACGCCGTCAGAGCCACGTTCAGGCTGGCCCGACAAGGCTCCTCTCCGCAAGAACTACCAGCGAAAGTTCTTCAGCGACAGACGGCCTCAAGTTCGGCTGGCATGTCGTTCCGCACCGCAATCTCGACCACTGCCGGCGCCGATCAGCTGCTTGCGGTCTACAACCATCGCTTAGAGCGGAAGCCGACTTTGTGATGCTGGCGGCGTCGGCCACGCGCAGCGCCTGGCCGCACCGCAGCTGCTTTCGCGCTCGCCTCCGCAGGCATCGCACGCGGCTTCCTGGCCCAAAGTACCAGCCCCCAAGCGGTCAACTTTGCATGCCCGCTCAAAACACGCGGAAATCCTCTCCAAACAGGCGAAAATCGTGCTCAAACGGGCGGAAAACACTCGGAAAACAGTTGACTGGCTGGTAACTTTCGCGTCAATCAGCCCATCACAGCGTCCCTGTGCTTACGCCGGATAGGCTTCAAAAGGCTCATAAACCCAAAAATCGAAATTCGCGGTCGCGCGCGCGTGGCTAGCGCCGCGGTCCTGCGCCGCCCCATTCTAGAGATTTTGACCGCCTCCCAGCTAATCCGGCCGCTTCAGGCTTTGCAGATGCTTTTGGGCGGTTCTTGTGTGGGCGAATTGTTGAGCCTGGCAATAAGTAGCAATTCGCCATACACACGTTTCGGCGCGCAGATGGTCGTCGATAAGCATCAGTTCGCCCGGCGTCTCGCGGGCCAGCAATGCGTGCAGCGCTGGCGCGATCGCGAGCTATGTCGGCGTTGCCCCGCGGCTGCGGCAATCGGGCAAGAAGCGCTTCTCCGGCAGGCCAACAATTCCGTTCGGAAACACTCGCTTGCGCAAGGCGCTCTGGATGGTGGTTCTCAACGGCGTGCGATGCAATCCCTGGCTGCGCCAGTACTATGAGCGCCTTCGGGGTGCGGGCAAACCCGGCAAGGTCGCGGTGATCGCGGCGATGCGCTGTTGACCGCGGTCTGGAGCGTGGCGACTCATCGCAAACCCTTCGTGGCCCACTTGCCCGCAGTGCCGGCGCCCCTCGGCGCTGTGAGGAACAAGGCTTGATGAACTCCGCACGCGATCCAAATTGATTGCGTGAAGTCATGTGGCGGTAGAGTTTCGCCACGCTCGCCGCGGCTAACAATACTGGTGTCGGTAATGGCGAAACTGAACCACTGCCGAAACGTCCACGGATTTGGGTAGTGTCCTAATTTGTCAAATTAGGATACTACCGAGCGAGCGATTGTAGTTGCTTGAGATTGGCATTTTATCGTGCTAAGTGAAGGCCTCTTTATCTTCGATGCGCGAGCGAAAGGTTGTTCTCGACGGTGGATCGGGTGGACGAGGACCATTCATCGTCGTGAGTTTGTTCAATTAGACGATGGCGCAGTACGGGTCCATCGCTAGCCCAGGCGCGAACGGTGTGGGTGGGAGGATTACCGCGATTTCAGCTAAACATCACAAACTACTAGCAGTGCTTGTGTCCCTATTTCTCGGTCTGGCAGTTCCGCTTTCCGGGAAGTCCCAGAGGTCTATCGTTCTCACCGAAGCTGCATTTGCGGGAGAACAGGCGACAAACGCAATTACGGCCAAATCGGCTGGGCGCAAGCTGCCGAACATCGTGCTCGTCATAATGGACGACATGGGCATCGATCAGTGGGAGCTCTTCGGCTATGGCGGTGGAACACCTGCGGCGACGCCGAACCTGGAGACGATCGCCAATCAGGGTGTCAAATTTCACAATATGTGGTCGATGCCTGCGTGCTCCAACGGGCGAGCCGCGCTGTTCACGGGTCGCTTCCCACTGCGTACTAATGTCCTCACTGCGCTCGGCACCGACGACCTTGCGAACTACATGGTGAACCCAAGCGAGATCACCCTGCCGAGGCTACTCAAGCAACGCGGCTATCAGAGTGCGCTATTCGGCAAGTTCCATCTAGGAATCCAGAGCAACGATCCATTCGGCTACGGAATGGTGCAAGCGCTCGGTTTTGACTATTTCGATGGGTGGCTGGATGCGACCGGCGATCCTTCATCGATTGACATCACGGCCGGCGGTGTACCCGGCACGTGGTCGTGCGGTTTTGTCCAGGATGCCGCCCATGGCGGTGCGGATACCGGGCCATGCTACGCCGCAGACGGCACTTGTTCGGTGCTCACCAAGATAGGGGCGGAGGCGCCCGGCCGCGTGTGCAGAGATTCCGGCGGCATCTTCGATCCCACCTCCTCGTCGTGCAGCAGCCCGCCACCGAGCTACATCGACTTCAGGACGCTGAGCGGGCACTACGTATCGCCGTTGGTGATTACCGGCAACGATGGAACGATCGAGCAGGTGCCGCCGACCGACATTCGAGCCCGGACGTATCGAGGAATCGAGACAGTCGACGCTGCGATCGCTTGGGTCAACCAGCAACCGCCAAGCCAACCGTGGCTGGCAATCCAGAGTGTCGCCACCGCTCACACTCCGCTAATGCAACCGCCGGCTCAAACTCTGCCGAACCTGGAGCCCGATTCGAGCAATCTGAACTGCGGATCAGGCAGCGGCGATTCCACGACGGGGGGCAGGTGCGGTACCACCTGCAGCACCGTTGCTGATCTGCGAACCATCTCGAATGAGATGGAAGAAGCGCTGGACTATGAGATCGGACGCTTCATGATTGCAATCGGGCTGGCGAAAGCCGGGCCAAATGGCCAGTTAATCTACAATCCGCGGAAGACCGACACCTATGTGATATTTGTCACCGACAACGGGAGCCTTGGCACCGTGGTCAAGGTGCCATTTGATCCGAGCCGCGCCAAATCCACTGCGTATCAGACCGGAGTCTGGGTTCCGGCATTTGTTGCGGGTCCGGGTGTGAACAGGCCTGGGCGCCGGGTGAACGCAATGGTCAACATCGTCGATGTCTATCAACTGGTCGGCGAGCTTGCCGGCATCGACGTGCACAAAGCAGTGCCGCGGATCGTCGATTCCAGCCCGATGCTTCCGTATCTCGAAAATCCGAATCAGCCGAGCATCCGTAAGACCAACTACACCGAGATCGGCACCAATCAGCACGCGAACGGCGTGATCAATGGACCCTGTCTATACAGCAGCGGGGCCACTTGCACGCAGATCGCCCCGAGCAAGGGCGTATGCGAAGACAACAATGGCGTATGGTGGGGTCAAGGCGCTACCGACCCGAGCACGGACGGGATTCCTGCAGAAGGACTGGCGCTATGCTGCGACGTAGCGATCTGGCAGCACGATCACGGCGGGACGGTCACGATTATGAACATCTACCCACTGCAAGCGTACGCAATGCGTAACGACAATTACAAACTCGTGATCAATAAGTACCAGTCGTACGATGCGCCCTCTAATGCGTGCGCTGCCACACAAAGCACCGAATTCTACGAAATCAACGAAGCCCCGGTGCCTAAGCTGGACAGGGAAGGTACCGACTTGCTCAGCAGCGGCAAGCTCACCCCGATCCAAAGGGCCAATTATAACGCGCTGACGGCTCAGCTCAATGAACTGCGCGCATCCCAGCCTGCCTGCCCCGGCGACGTCAACATCGACGGCGTGGTGAACCAGGAGGACCTCGATCTGTGGAGCGTGTTCTATTTGCTATCGGACGGCATGTCTAGTTGGGCTGATATCAACCAGGATGGGTTGACTAACGGCGAAGATTTAACCCTCATTCAGCAAAATCAGGGTCCGTGCCCCAAGTAGGATTTGGCCGGTTTGCCCTCGCGACGTTGGCTATAGGTGCTAACTCCCGCGATCCGCCACGCCGCCGCGCTCACGCTTGTAAACGAAAGCGACGGGAAAGCCGTCTACCGCTTGCCGGGCTGACATTTTGTAAAACGAGTCCGTTACGCCACTAACGCCTTTGACGTAGCGGTTAGATGATCAGCCCGGTCAGTTCCCGCAAAATAAGCCACTCGCGATTTGAACTTAAGACAGTCAACCCCAAATTAAGCCAGTACCAGATTTTGACCCCCTCCCCCCTAACCTGCGGGCGCGCGCGCGTGGCCAGCGCCGCGGTCTACGCTCGACCGACTGTAGAGATTTTGCCCCCCTACCCAGCCGCTTTCGGTTTCGCAGATGCCTTTGGGCGCTTCTCGTGTGTGGGCGAATTGTTGAGCCTGGGCAATAAGTAGCAATTCGCCACACACAGAATCCGCCGATCAAGTTGTAAGGAACCACAGCCGGATCGAGCCGATCGGTCTCTGTTTTTCCAGGCGCTACTTTGGTGATATTGGAGGGCTGTTGGCTGGTTTCAGAAAACTGGGCCCACCGTGATGAAAATGGTTCGCCGTCGGTGGAGCGATCAGATGTAACACCACCGGTGGCTCTGGTCTGATGTGGAACGCGCGAACGCGTTGCCAGGACTCGCTGTCGCTGGCGGTTCCTCGATAGTGCTGGCGCACGTGCTCACCCCAAGTTTCGACCATGTAGGCCTCGACGTAGCGTCCGGGGTCGGCGATATCGGAGAAGAAGCTCCACATGACGGCGCCGTCGCGGCGGCGGATCGGTTCGAGCTCTCTCATCGCCTGTTCGAATTCGGCGGCACGTGAGGGCTCGATCCGAAACTCCAGGTAGACCATGACCGGACCCTGGTCCATGGATGGCCCCTTGGCCAAATCTGGAATTTCCTGGAGCAGCCACGGGCTAGGAGCGAAACGCTCAGCGCCGCCGAGCGGAAAGCGCATAGCGGTCAGCAAATTCACAGCGAGGAAGAGCGCTGACGCATCGAGCGCGGCGCTAATTCCAACCCGCGTCGCCAGGTAGCCCCATCCCAAACTGCCGAGCGCGAGGCCGCCCTGCAGTGCGAGCAGATATAAAGACAGCGCGCGAGCGCGTACCCATGAGGGCAGCGCCATCTGCGCCGAACTGTTGTACATCGCGGTCGTCGCGACCCACGCTGCGCCCGCGAGAAAAGTCGCAAACCAGAGCAGAGACACCCGATTGGCCGCCGCGACCGTTGCGTTTGCCAACGCGAACGCCACTCCGCCGCTCATTGCGAGCCAGTCAGTCGAAAGCGCGCGACGCAACATCGACAAGCCGGAGCCGCAGGCAGCAGCGCCGATGCCAAAGAAGGCCACAATCACTCCATAGCCGGCTGCATCGGTGTGAAAGTGGACACGAGCTGCCAGCGGCAAGAGAGCCCATAGCGCACTTGTGCCCAAGCCAAAGAGAAAGCTCCGCGCCAGCACGGCGCGTAGAACCGGGGAATATCGAACGTAACGCACCCCGGCGCGGATGCCGCCATACACCCGCTCTGCCGGAAGCACGCTCTTATTAGGTTGACGTCGCCAGGCTATCAGTACGCCGAGAACTCCTATGAACGATGCCGCATTGGTTAGAAATGCCGAGCCTGCGCCCCAGGCATTTACGATTATTCCACCGATAGCAGGTCCGATTCCCCGCGCGACATTGAATTGCATGCTGTTGAGTGCGATCGCATCAGGAACTTGGTCGCGTGGAACAAGCTCGGGCACAACCGCCTGAAACGCGGGGCCACCTAGAGCAGCTCCGAGACCAACCGAAAAGCTCAATCCCAGCAGTACCCATGGAGTAGTCAGGTGAAGCAGCGTAAGAATCCCAAGCGTACCCGCCGATACCACTATCCAAACCTGCGACACGATCAGCAGCCGTCGACGGTCGGCGATATCCGCCAGCGTCCCAGCCAGCAGTCCGAGAAGAAAATAGGGCAGGTTGCCCGCGGTCTGAATCAACGAGACCATTAGCGGCGACGGCGCGAGAGAGGTCATCAGCCATGAGGACCCGACGTCTTGTACCCAGGTGCCCGCATTCGCTGCGAAACTGACTATCAGCAGCGTTCGGAAGACCGGATAACTAAGCGGCGCTAGCGTGCCCCGAGTCACATGCAGGGGCGCCGGAGACTCGGTTTTCAGGAATGCCATGGGGGATGATCAGTACAGGTCTTTCATATCCTGAACGTCATGCGCCAAGCGCGTCTGAGTAATCTCCTCGGAAGTGCGCGCACGCTGTAAACGTGCAGCATCTTGATTCTCGACTATCTGAAGCGGCCTCGATCGACAAAACTCTAATCGTTTCCCCGCGCGCGGTCTACGCTCGACCGAACGTGGAGATTTGACCGCCCTCCCCGCCTTAGTCCGGCCGCTTTCGGTTTCGCATATGCTTTTGAGCGCTTCTTGTGGAAGTGTTGCAACTTTGAAAACGCTGACGGAGGACGCTCCGAGCGGAACTGGCACTTGGTGCAGTTTGAACGGGCAAAACCCCGGAGACAAGAATCTCGATCACATTTCGATACTCAAGTTCATCGCGCAAAAGTTTGACGCCCACGCCAGCTACTCACCCTACGTAGACCAGCGCAACGTCGGCAGCGTCACCGACGTTCTCGATCGCCATGCTCCCATAGAGGCGATACCTATCGCTCCGGCGGACGATTCCATCCCTCGCGCGAGCTCGCTCGCGATCGCTCCCGTCCCCAACCCTCACGCGGAAGCCTTCCAAAAAGCGATCGCCCAAATGAAGCAGAACTTTTCACACGAGCTAGTGACCAAGCATCCCGACGCCCGCGAGCTACTGGCTCTTAAACCAGCCTACGGTTTCGCCAACGGCTCCGTATCGATGCGGCTGACCTTGTGGATGACGTCTCCCCTCTCCCCGGCTACTGTATACAGATGGTTCGGCAAATCGCAGAATTCTCCGCCCTGGCCGCACTCCTGATTATCTTGGTCGCGGCCGGCGCGCGCGCCCAATCCCAATTGGAAGTGCCGGTGCCTCCCGGCCAGGCGAGCGCTCCGATCATGCCGCCTAAGCCTTCCACGCCGCCAAAACCGGGAGCGACGCTTGAGCTTCTCCAGCAGGCTCTGCCGCCAGAAGAGCAGGCGCCGCCGCGTGAGGAATCATCCGAGCCTGTGCCAGATAGCGAGCCACCCGAACCCGAGGCGGAAACCAGAGCGCCGGCTTCTCCGCCGATGCCGTTGCCGGAGATTTTCCGAGGGTGCTGGCAAGGGGTAGTGCGGAAACTCGATTCGATCCAGCGCTTCCCGGGCGGGCAGCCGATCGGGTTCTGGGTAGCGAAGACTTATCGGCTGTGCTACCGGCGCGTCGGCAACGGCCCGTTCGAACTGACCTTTGCCGACGCTGGTGTGAAGCGCAGCCAGATGATCACCAATCCGCAGGGTCGGCTCAAGGTGCTATCCACCGACGGCCGCAGTTACGCGCAGATGCGCGCCTTGTTGCATTTCGACGAGTACCGCTCGGGGTCGCGTCGTGGCGAAACTTTCGGCGTCGACGAGCTCACCAACCTGAGCGCGAAAATCGACCAGGGCACGATGCGTGTGCAGGCGAAAGTTTATGGCGAGCGCGCGGGCGAGCCGTGGTTCCACGCATCCTGGCATGCGGATTTCGTCCACGCGCCGGACTAGGGACGCGGCGCGGCTTCTTGCTGAGGCTCTAGCACGCCGCAGCTCTGAATTTCCGACTGAGCCTCGTCGGTATCGATCGGATTGAGGTGGGGATGGCCGGTCAGAACGCCCCATCCGAACTCTTCCCTGATGTAGTAAACGCGCGGCTGCGCATGGATTTCAACTTGGTCCGCTGCTTCGGTTTGCACTCTACAAACCACCTGCCCAGCCGGAACGACGAAGGCGTGGTAGCCGCCGGGACGGATGTATTGCAACTTTGGCGGGGGAGGCTGGTAGTCTGAAAAGCCCGTGAAGAACACAACCCGACCGGCGATTTTCAAGTGGCGACAGACGGCACCGGAGCTGATTGTTTGTGCCGTGCGCTGGTATCTTCGCTACTCGCTCTCGCTCCGCGATGTGGAAGAGTTGTTCGTCGAGCGCGGTCTGGAGGCGGATCACACGACCATCTGGCGTTGGGTACAACGTTACGGTCCCGAACTGGAACAGCGCCTGCGGCGTCATCTCAAACCGACCAACAAATCCTGGCGTGTTGACGAGACGTATATTCGAGTGCGGGGCCGCTGGTGTTACCTTTACCGGGCCATCGATTCCACTGGTGCCACTATCGATTTCCTGCTGTCGGCATTGCGCGATGCTCCGGCGGCCCAACGCCTGTTCCGCAAGGCTCTCAGCGAACCATCGCATCCCCAGCCCCGCGTCATTAACACCGATAAGGCCCGCCTCTATTGCTCGGCCATTGCAGCAGTGAAAGCGGCAGGAACCCTGCGCCGCCGCTGCCGTCATCGACCGGTGCAATACTTGAACAACATCCTGGAGCAGGATCATCGAGCGATCAAACGACGAGTGAAGGCCAAGCAGAGCTTTCGTGAGTTCCAAGCGGCCCGGCGAACGATCGAGGGATACGAAGCGATGCACATGATCCGGAAGGGGCAGGTGCGGTGGGTCGGCGACGATGACGTTCGCAAACAGAATCAGTTCATCGACCAGCTGTTCGATCTGGCGGCCTGAGACCTCGCCGCCCAGTTCCGCCCGCGGCGTCCTCCGCACCGTTTTCAAAGTTGCAACACTTCCGTCTCGAGTATTCGTCGATTTTGCCAGTAACACAGTTACCGCCGGGGCATCGCGCGGGAACGTCGATTCGCCCGTCTTGCAGGCAAATATCAATGAAGTGCCATGGTGCCGTCGAACGATCTTCTTCGCGGAACTCGGAGTCCGGGCGGACAGAGGCCAATTCCATCGCGGTCCCTATTTGATTCGCCGGCACGCCAAGGATGTTCGCAACATGGCTTTGTGCTGCGGCTGTGAGGTTGTCCGCCGCGACGATTGCGACGATTTTGTGCCCGTCGCTCCCCCA
>JBEKLA010000177.1:0-9008 GCA_050010455.1 Binataceae bacterium (SeqCode)
CGCTCGAGGACTCCTTCAATGAGGCACACATCCTCGCGATTACTCAGGCGATCTGCCTCTACCGCAAGCAACAGCGCATCGACGGGCCGCTGTACATCGGTTTCGACACGCACGCGCTTTCCGAACCCGCTTTCAAGAGTGCATTGGAGGTGCTGGCGGGCAACAGCATCGAAGTGATGGTCGATGCCGGGAACGGCTATACACCCACGCCCGTGATCTCGCATGCGATTCTCAGCTACAACCGGGGCCGCCGGCGCGGACTTGCGGATGGCATAGTTATCACGCCGTCGCATAATCCGCCGCGATTCGGCGGCTTCAAATACGACCCGCCGCACGGCGGTCCTGCTGACACTCACGTGACAACATGGATTGAAGAACAGGCTAACGCACTCATTTCGGACCAACTACGCAGCGTCGCGCGGGTACCGATCGAACGAGCACGCACGACTCCAACGGTCCATCAGCATGACTATTTAAATTCTTATGTGAACGATCTCCCCGCTGTGGTGGACCTTGATGCGATTAGCCACAGCAAGGTTCGCATCGGGGTCGATCCGCTGGGCGGCGCCAGCGTGGCCTACTGGGATGCCATACGCGATCGCTATGGACTCAACCTAGAGGTCGTCAATCACGCCGTCGACCCGACGTTCAGGTTCATGACGGTCGATTGGGACGGCCAGATCCGAATGGACCCTTCATCGGTGTACGCGATGGCGCGCATCGTCGGCCTGAAAGACCGATTCGACGTCGCCTTCGCAAGCGACACCGATGCCGATCGCCATGGAATCGTAAGCCGCAGTCAAGAGCTACTCGATCCGAACCATTATCTTTCGGTTGCGATTTCGTACCTCTTCGCGAATCGTCCGCAGTGGTCCAAAGAGGTAGCCGTTGGCAAGACCATCGTCAGCAGCGGCATGATCGATCGGGTGGCAGAGGGTTTGAAGCGCCGACTGATCGAAGTGCCGGTGGGATTCAAGTGGTTCGTCGACGGACTCATCGATGGCAGCGTCGGATTCTGCGGCGAGGAGAGCTCGGGGGCAACGTTTCTGCGGCGCGACGGCACCGTGTGGACGACCGACAAAGACGGAATTATTCCCAACCTGCTTGCGGCCGAGATAACCGCACGCACCGGCAGCGACCCGGGTGAACATTATCGCAAATTGGCGGCTGAGTTTGGTGAGCCGTTTTACGAACGCCTCGACGCACCCGCAACACCGGAACAGAAAGCCAGGCTGGCAAAGCTTTCGCCAGAAGCGATTACCGCATCGACGCTAGCGGACGAGCCGATCATCGCCAAGCTGACGAACGCGCCCGGCAACCAGGCCCCAATCGGCGGCTTGAAGGTGATTGCTGCTAGCGGCTGGTTCGCGGCGCGTCCTTCCGGAACGGAGAGCATCTACAAAATCTATGCGGAAAGTTTCAAGGACCGAGATCATCTGAACGCCATCGTCAGCGAAGCTCAGGCAATCGTGAAACGCGCGTTGGACTCGTCTGAACCAGACCGCGGCTCGCGAGCAGCGCGACAATGAGCAACAACGACCGACATTTATCTCTTCCGCCGTTTCCCTCTGACTACCGTGCCTCAGGCTTGTTGCTGCACATTACGTCGCTGCCCTCAGCGTACGGGATCGGCGACGTGGGACCCTCGGCGTTTGCGTGGCTAGACCGTCTCCAAGAAGCAGGTCAAAGCTGGTGGCAGGCGCTGCCTCTCGGCCCCACCGGGTATGGCAACTCTCCGTATCAATCGCTGTCATCCTTCGCCGGCAACGAGCTCCTGGTCAGCCCAGAGTCTCTCAACGGGGACGGACTGTTACGAGTCAACGAATACTCTCGTCATTCGTGCTCGCCCGCCATCGACTACGATGTCGTCATTGCGTTTAAACGCCATCTGCTCGAAACGGCATGGACCAACTTCAAACAGGGGGCCCGCCGGGATCTGCAGGCCGCTTTCGATGAGTTCCGCCACGGCGAAGCGCATTGGCTGGACGATTACAGCCTTTTCCGTGCGCTGAAGTTGAAGTACAACGGGGCATATTATCTCGAGTGGCCCGTAGATGTGGTTCAGCGTGTCCCCGCAGCACTGGCTCGGGCCCGGGTTGAGTTGTCGGAACGAATCGAGAAGGTCTGCCTTGCTCAGTTTTTGTTATTTCGGCAGGGCGAACGGCTTAAAGAATATGCGCATGCCAAGGGCGTCCGCTTGATTGGCGATCTGCCCTTTTTTGTTTCTGGGGATTCGAGCGATGTTTGGGCCAACCCCGAGCTGTTCCTGCTCGATGATCACCTCCACCCACTTTTCGTAGCCGGCGTACCGCCAGACTACTTCAGCGCCGATGGACAGCTTTGGGGCAGCCCGGTGTACGACTGGGAGGCCCATCGGCGAACCGGCTTTCGCTGGTGCATCGATCGGGTGCGCGCCTTGCTCTCGCACGTCGACGCGATTCGGCTGGATCACTTTCGTGGATTCGCTGCGGCATGGCATGTGCCAGCTGGAGAATCCACCGCCAAAGTTGGACATTGGGTGCCAGGCCCGGCCGCCGAGCTTTTCAGCGCAGTACAGAAGAAGTTGGGCGCCCTTCCATTTTTTGCCGAGGACTTGGGAGTGATCACGCCCGACGTGTGCGCATTGCGCGACCAGTTTCGTATCCCTGGGACGAGAGTGCTTCAGTTCGCCTTCGACGGCAATCCGGAAAATCCGCACCTGCCGCAGCGCTACCCTCGTAATGTGATCGCGTATACCGGCACTCATGACAACAACACGACGCGTGGCTGGTTTGAAGAGCTGCCGAGTCAACAGCGGCAGCGCGTGTGGAAATACCTGAACCGACCCGAGGCCGACAGTCGGGAGGTTGCACCAGCCTTAATGCAAACCGTGTGGTCGTCGGCCGCTGGGCTGGCGCTGGCTCCGCTGCAGGATCTGCTCAACTTGGGAAGCGAAGCACGTATGAACGTGCCCGGCCGTCCCGGAGGTAATTGGCGCTGGCGCTGCAAGGAGGAAATGCTCTCAGCACCAGCCTTCGAGCAGCTGCGCGATCTGACTAAAGCAACGAATCGATGGAGGCCACACCATGAGAGCGACTCAGCTGCTCCATAACCTAGGCCAGAGTCTCTGGCTCGACAACATCACGCGCGATTTGCTCGACGGCGGCACGCTCAAGCGCTACATCGACGATCTGTCGGTGACGGGACTCACGTCGAATCCAACGATCTTCGACCACGCCATCACCCATAGCAAATCGTACGATTCAGAAATTCAGCGCCTCCTGAGCACTGGGCTCTCCGGTGAAGCATTGTTTTTTGAGCTGGCGCTGCAGGACTTGACCCGTGCCGCCGATCTGTTCGCTCCGATACACGAACGCACCGCTGGCGTTGACGGCTGGGTATCGCTGGAAGTCTCGCCGCTTCTTGCCTACGACGCCAAGGCCACGGTGGTTGAGGCCAAAGCACTCCATAAAAAGGCCAATCGGCACAACCTGTTCATCAAAATTCCCGGCACCAAGGAAGGAGCGCCAGCGGTCGAAGACGCGATCTTTTCGGGTGTACCGGTGAATGTGACTTTGCTTTTCACGCGTGATCATTACGTGGCCGCCGCCGAGGCTTATATGAGCGGACTGGAGCGACGAGTCGCTGCCGGTCTGAGTCCTGACGTCCGTTCGGTGGCATCGCTCTTCATCAGCCGCTGGGACAAGGCCACGATGGATAAAGTGCCCGAGAAGGATCGCGACAGACTGGGCGTCGCCATCGGCCAGCAAGTTTACGCGGCATACCGCGATCTGCTCGAGTCAGATCGCTGGCAGCGGCTGGCCAATTGTGGCGCGTGCGCACAACGGTTGCTCTTCGCGAGCACCGGCACCAAAGATCCCAAGGCCTCCGATATCCTTTATATAGGCGCGTTAGCCGCTCCCAATACCGTCAACACTATGCCCGAAGAAACCTTGCTCGCGTTCAGTGAACACGGTCGGGTAAGTGGCGCCATTCCCCGCGGCGGCGGCGACTGTGAGCAAGTGCTCGCAGAGTTCGGCCGGGTTGGAGTTGATGTGGCAAAACTTGGCGTAGATCTGCAAAACGAGGGAACCAAATCTTTTGACGACTCCTGGCAGGACCTGTTGAACGCGATTCAGGCCAAGAGTCAGGCGTTGAAGTAATCGGCGCGAAGGAACGGACCAATGGAAGGCAGCCTGCTGAATGAGACTTCCGCCTGGAGCGCGCTGCAGGCGCACTACGAGAAAATTAAAGACGTCCACTTACGGCAGCTGTTCGCAGACGATCCAGACCGGGGAGAACGCTTTACCATCGAAGGCACGCAGCTGTACCTAGACTACTCCAAAAACCGTATAACCGATATAACCGATGAAACAGTTCAATTGCTCGTGCAGCTTGTCAAGGAGCGAGGCGTCGCGGAGCGGCGCGACGCGATGTTCCGCGGCGAGAAGATAAATGTCACCGAAAAGCGGGCTGTGTTGCATGTGGCCCTGCGGGCCCCGAAAGGAGCATCGATTGTCGTCGACGGCCACAACGTGGTGCCTCAGGTTCCTGCCGTCCTGGACAAGATGACCGATTTTTCCAACCGCGTCCGCCGCCGGCGAATGGAGGGGCCACACGGGTAAGGCGATACGCAACGTCGTCAATATCGGCATCGGCGGCTCCGATCTCGGACCCGTAATGGCATACGAAGCGCTGAGACATTACAGCGATCGCTCGATCATCTTTCGCTTCGTTTCCAATATCGATGCCACCGATTTCTTCGAGGCCACGCGGGACCTCGATCCGGCCGAAACGCTCTTCATCATCTCTTCGAAGACGTTTACAACGCTCTAGACCATGACCAACGCGCACACGGCCCGGCTATGGTCGATCGCAGGGCTGGGGAACAACGAAAAATCGGTCGCCAAGCATTTTGTCGCGGTCTCAACCAACGCAGAAGAAGTGGCGAAGTTCGGCATCGATACCGCCAACATGTTCGGCTTCTGGGACTGGGTTGGCGGGCGCTATTCGATGGATTCCGCGATCGGTCTTTCGACTATGCTGGCCATCGGCGCCGACAACTTCCGGGCCATGCTGGATGGTTTCCGCCAGATGGATGAGCATTTCCGTACCGCTCCGTTGGAGTGCAACCTGCCGGTGCTGATGGGGCTTCTGTCCGTCTGGTGCAACGATTTTTTCGGCGCGCAGACGGTCGGAGTCTTTCCGTACGAGCAATACCTCAAGCGCTTCCCGGCCTATCTCCAGCAGTTGACCATGGAGAGCAATGGCAAGCACGTCACGCTCGAAGGAACCGAAGTAGATTACCAGACCGGACCCATCTACTGGGGCGAGCCCGGAACCAACAGTCAGCACTCCTTCTATCAAATGATCCATCAAGGGACGAGGCTAATCCCTGCCGATTTCATCGCGTTCAGCCACTCGCTCAATCCCCTGGGCCGCCATCATGACATGCTCGTCGCGAACGTCTTCGCCCAGACCGAAGCACTCGCGTTCGGCAAGACGGCCGAGCAAGTAAAGGCCGAGGGCACACCGGATTGGCTCGTTCATCATCGGGTGTTCGAGGGTAATCGGCCATCCAACACCATTCTGATGGACCGATTGACGCCCGCCGCCCTCGGTAAACTGGTTGCGCTTTACGAGCACAGCGTTCTTCACGCAGGGAGCGATATGGAACATTGATTCCTTTGACCAATGGGGCGTTGAGTTGGGCAAGGTCCTGGCCCAGCGCATCATCCCCGAACTCGAGAGCAAGGCCGAGCCCAAGCTCGAACATGATAGTTCGACGAATAGTCTGGTCCTTCGGTACCGCAGGCTAAAGGAGACTTCACGATGACGCTCGGATTTGACCAGCCACTGTATATCCTGCCCTTCGACCACCGGGGCTCGTTCGAGACGGGCATGTTCGGCTGGGAGGGCGCACTGACCCCCGAACAGACGGCGCAGATCGCTGAGGCAAAACAGGTAATCTACGACGGTTTCAAGGCAGCCGTCGCCGCCGGCGTGCCGAAGCAGAAGGCAGGAATCCTAGTAGACGAGCAATTCGGGGCAGCCATACTGCGCGATGCCAAGGCGGACGGTTTTACGATCGCTTGTCCGGTCGAGAAGAGCGGACAGGATGAGTTCGATTTTGAGTACGGCGAAAACTTCCCCAGCCATATCGAGGCATTTCAGCCGACATTCAGCAAAGTGCTGGTGCGATACAACCCGGAGGGCAACCAAGCTCTCAACCGGAGACAAGCAGACCGGCTCAAACGGTTGTCCGATTACCTGCACAGCCAGAGTCCAAGCTTTTTTATGTTTGAGCTGCTGGTCCCGGCGGAGAAGGCGCAACTTGAAAAGGTCAAGGGCGACAAAAAGCGTTACGACCTGGAGATTCGCCCTCGGCTTATGGTGCAGACCATCGAGGAGTTGCAGGACGCGCACGTCGAACCTGACCTCTGGAAAATCGAAGGTCTCGATCGCCGGGAGGATTGCGAGCGCATCGTGGCGACTGCCCGCTACGGGGGCCGGGACAAAGTCGGTTGCATCGTTCTGGGGCGGGGGGAGGACGACAAGAAGGTTCGCGAGTGGCTGACAATTGCGGCTACCGTTCCAGGCTTCATCGGCTTCGCCGTTGGGCGCACCGACTTCTGGGAACCCCTGGCCGGATGGCGGGCGAAAAGAACCACGCGTGAGGCTGCCGTCAACGAGGTTGCACGGCGGTATCGCGAGTTCGTCGACGTCTTTGAAAAAGCACAAGCCGAATAAGAGTGGGTTCGTTCGCTAACGGCCGCTCGCTGCAGTTGAAAAAAAGGAACAACCAGTGACAGACAAACAAATCGAGCAACTGGCGATCAATACCATTCGCACGCTAGCTATCGACGCTATTCAGAAAGCCAACTCCGGGCATCCTGGCACTCCAATGGGCATGGCGCCGGTGGTGTATTGCTTGTGGCAGCGCTTCCTCCGGTTTGATCCCGAGGATCCCATCTGGCCGAATCGCGACCGTTTCGTGCTCTCCGCCGGACACGCATCGATGCTGCTCTATTCGATGCTCTACCTCACCGGCGTTAAGGCGGTTGACCCCGACTACGAGATCGTCGGCAAGCCTTCCGTTTCCCTCGACGACATCAAGACGTTTCGCCAACTCGGCAGCCGCTGCCCCGGCCACCCGGAATATCGTTGGACCTCGGGTGTCGAAACCACGACAGGTCCGCTTGGCCAAGGCGTTGCTACGAGCGTTGGCATGGCGATCGCCAATAAGTGGCTTGCCACCCGGTACAACCGCCCCGGCTTCGACCTCTTCACCGCCGATGTCTACGCACTGTGCGGCGACGGTTGCATGATGGAGGGCATCTCCAACGAAGCAGCTTCGCTCGCCGGCCATCTCCAACTCGATAACCTTTGCTGGATTTACGACAACAATCACGTGACCATTGAGGGTCACACCAATATTACCTTTCGAGACGACGTTGCCTCACGCTTCCTATCATACGGCTGGAATGTCCAACGCGTAGGCGATGCCAACGATCTGGATATGCTGGAGCGGGCATACCGTACGTTCAAGAAAATGTCCGACCGGCCCAGCCTCATTATCGTCGATAGCCACATCGGCTACGGCTCTCCGCATAAGCAAGATAGTCCTGCCGCTCACGGTGAACCGCTCGGTGAAGAAGAGGTCAAGTTGACCAAGCGCGACTACGGATGGCCCGAGGACGCGAAATTCCTCGTGCCAGAGGGTGTTCGCGAACACTTCGCAGAAGGTATCGGCAAAAGGGGTCGTGAACTACGAACTGCGTGGGAAGCTGACTTCCGGGAATACAAGCTACAGTTTCCGCAACTTGCGGATGAGATCGAACGAATGCAGAAGCGCGAGCTGCCGGACGGCTGGGACAAGGAACTGCCCATCTTCACTGCGGACCCCAAGGGTTTGGCTTCGCGCGACTCTTCCGGCCAGGTACTGAATGCGATTGCAAAGAGAGTTCCGTGGCTCATGGGTGGATCGGCGGATTTGACCCCATCCACCAAGACCCGGCTGACCTTCGAAGGCGCCGGCGATTTTCAGGCCGGCAGCCGCGATGGTCGCAATCTCCACTTTGGAATCCGCGAGCACGCGATGGCGGCTATCTTGAACGGCATGAGCCTTATGAAAGTGCGTCCTTATGGATCGGGGTTCTTCATCTTCAGTGACTACGCGCGTGGCGCTGTTCGTCTCGGCGCCCTGATGGAGCTGCCGATCATTCACATCTTCACCCATGATTCAATCGGCGTCGGCGAGGACGGCCCGACCCACCAGCCAATCGAGCAGCTAGCTAACCTGCGCGCCCTGCCTGGCCTCCTGGTGATCCGCCCGTGCGATGCGAATGAGGTGGTCGAGGCCTGGAAAGTCATCATGAAGCAGCACCACGCCCCCGTGGCCTTGATCCTGACCCGTCAAGCGTTGCCCACCTTGGATCGAGCAAAATACGCGTCCGCAAGCGGCCTCGCGCGCGGTGCGTACGTCCTGGCCGATGCGCCTGACGGCAACCCCGACGTCCTCTTGCTCGCTACCGGCAGCGAGGTCGCTTTGTGCGTCCAGGCCTACGAGCAACTTGCCCGCGAGGGAATCAGGGCTCGCGTCGTCAGCATGCCCTGCTGGCGGCTGTTTGAAGCCGAGGATGAAGAGTATCGCGATAGCGTCCTTCCGCCGAGTGTCAAAGCCCGGGTCTCAGTCGAGGAGGGGTCTACCTTCGGCTGGGAACGGTACGTGGGAGAGGAGGGCAAAAGTCTCGGCATGCACTTCTTCGGTGCCTCGGCCCCCTTAAAGTCTTTGCAGACAAAATTCGGCTTCACACCGGAGCACGTTGTAGAGGCCGCCAAGATCCAGTGCGCCTCGTCCACTGAATAGCCGCACCGAGAATACCGTATAGGCATGGTTCAATGGCCTGATGGGATGGACCGCTCCCTGCTGATAAGGGCCTCAATGGGCCATGGTGGTAACTTCGACCATCAACAATCGAAGCAGGGAGGGTCCGAAGATGCAGGTTACTACGCTTGGGATCGATCTG
>JBEKLA010000178.1:0-13795 GCA_050010455.1 Binataceae bacterium (SeqCode)
GGTTACCTATGACTTTGGCGAACTCGACGAGGTCTCACCCGCCTATGCAATGACAATCCATAAGGCGCAGGGGTCGGAATATCCAGCGGTGGTGATTCCGCTTTCCACACAACATTATCTGATGCTGCGGCGTAATCTGCTCTATACCGGAATTACGCGGGCCCGCAAGCTGGTGGTGCTGGTGGGACAGCGCAGGGCGTTGGCGATCGCAGTGAAGGATTCGCGCACTGAGCGCAGGTGGTCGAAGCTCAATCAGTGGTTGCGCAATGCCTGACGGCTGGACTATTCGCGTTCCATTATCGCCAACATTTTTAGGACAGCCACAAGGCGGTCAATCTCTTAGGCGGCCACGACGATTGGGCCCTCTAACGGCTTTCGCGACTTTCGTGCGGGTGCGCTTAACTACAGACTTCACCGGGAGCGATCCGTTTAGGAATCGGTGCTCGAAATGGGCCTTTAGCATGTTCACGATCGTGCGCTGGCGTTCGCGCTCGGCACGCCGCTCGAGTTGCGCCCAAAGCAAAGCCAGAACCGCGCGCTGCCGAGCTTTCTCGGCGTGCCGTTCCGAGCGAACGCAATCTCTGTATATTTCTTGAAGGCGGCCGTTGAACAATTCGGCTAGTTCCAGCGCTCCCCGCATACGGAACACCATCCTTCCCGTTTGGTACGGCTTTGATCATCGCAAGTTTGAACCTTCTTCGGCGTCGTCACGCCCGGACCGCTCTCGACCACATCCGCGGCACCGTCTGAGACCGGAACCGGCGGCAGCTTCCGCTTCGGGATGGCGAGAAGCTCGGGCGTTGCGCGGCTCGTCGAGGCCTGGGGCCGGTCGAGTCCAGCCTCCGACGACCTGAAGTTCATATGTCCAACTCCTCTACGATGGTCCGGTAGCGCTGGTGCTGGTCGATCCAGTCGAGAAATTGAGCAAGAGCGTCGACCTGGTCGTCGTGACGGCCATGGGGGAACTGCAGGACTTCGTCGTGAAATTCGCCCAGCCACGGGGCGCGGCGAGGAAGATGAACCTGACGCGCCTCGAGTTTCGCCGATTGAGCCATCATTCGAGTCACCTTGTCTGCGACCGGCAGGTACGCGATAGGGTTTGAAATGTTGGCGTACTCGCTATGGCGGATGTCGGCGATCACCGACGTTCCTGAGCCCTTATCTTCGATTATATACGCATGAGCACGATATGCATCGGCCAGCCGGATGATGTGATGCTTCAATTCCGGGTAATTCAACCGTTCCCGGAAGACGTCCAGCAGATAGTAATCCTTGCCTCTGACAAGGAAGATCAGGCAAACCGAGTAGTCGGTGTAATTGCCGGATTTCAGCGCCGTATCCCAAGTGAGCACGATCTGATCACCTGGTCGGCGGGTGGGCACCTCGTCGAAGAATTCGAACCACTCCCATTTAATGATTTCACCGTCTTCCGGAGTCGGACATTGCTGATAGTGCGCGGAAAACTCATAGTTCCCTGAGTCGGCCTTGAATCGGTCGAGCACTGCTCTTGGCTCCCGCTCTTCGTGCAGCAGATCGCCAGGCCGCCGAGTGTGAAACCTGCGCGGGCCGATCTGGATGCGCTCCTCGACCTCGGCGATCGCGGGCAGGCTCAATTGGTTCCACGAGCCGCTACGCAATACGTGTCCGCTTAGATCGTCCACATGCAGGCGCTGAGAGGCGATAATGATAACACCCTCTCGCTTATCGTCCAGGCGCGAATAAACCACGCTATCGAACCACTCGTTCGAAGCGGTTCGTTTAGCTTCCGAAAAGGCGTCGCCCGAACTGAGGGGATCGTCGACGATAATGACGTCGCCTCCGATACCGGTCAGCGTCCCGCCGAAGGAGGTGGCGAAGCGGAAGCCTCCGCGGGTGGTCTCGAAATTGGTTTCGGTGTTCTTCTCGCGGCTGTGGCGTGTGCCGGGAAAGATCCTGCGGTACCATTCGGATTCCATAACTGCCCTGCACAGTCGCGAATTCTTGATCGCCAGGTCCGATGCATAACTAAGACAGATGATGCGCTTGGTGGGATCATGCGCGAGGATCCATGCAGGCAAAGCCACCGATGCACAAATCGATTTGAGATTGCGTGGCGGAAGATTGATCACTAGCCGCTTAATTTCGCCAGTGAGACACCGCGTCAGGTAGTAGGCCATCGCCAGAATATGCCAATTCGGCAGGTACTTTTGCCCAGGAACCACCGTTTGAAAAACCATGTGAATGAACGTCGGAAAATCCAGGGCTATGGCAATGTCGAGGCGTTTCCTATCGAAGGCGCTCATGAACTCATCACCTCGCCGCCGTCTTCTTCTTTGTTGTTGGCGGTCTCCGTGCTCTCTCTTAACTGCTTCTCAAAGAGATCAAGCGCCGCGCGCTCCTCGGTGGTCAGCCGAATCTCGGCCTCCGCCGACAGGCCTTCGAGGCCGAAAATCTGAATCACCAGGTTGAGCAGCGTGTTGACCGCGCGCATATCGCCTTTCATCGCCTTAAGCGTTAGGATTTTGAGCAGGGCGCGATGCTTCGAGACGCGGACCTGGCGATCGCCAACCCGGATTTTGACCATCTCAGTAAGCTCTTCGATGGTTTCAGTCTTTAGGTTTTTGCTGCCCTTTGGGCGACCTTTCTTGTTGCCCGAATGACCCTTCTGGAAGCGCGAATGTTCCGGCGGCTTTTTATAACCGACCGGATAACTGTCATTACCTGAACCATTGTCACCCCGCATCATCGTGATCCTCCTTTAGCGCGTTCGGCTTTCAATTGATTGAACGTAAGCCCGGAAGCTTCGTGGATTGCCGATCGTCCGGTGAGCTTTTGGTATCGCTCGACCGTCACGTCGACGTAGACAGGGTCGATCTCGATTAGATACGCCCTGCGCCCGGTTTTTTCTGCGGCGATAAGAGTAGTTCCTGAGCCGCCGAAGCAATCGAGCACGATGTCACCGCGACGCGAGCAGTCCATGATCGCGTCGGCGATGAGCGCGACCGGCTTCACCGTCGGATGCATTGCCAGCTCCTCGAGCCGTCCGGGGCGCATCGTGTTAACTCCCGGATAGCACCACACGTTGGAGCGGTTCCTGCCATGCTTGCCAAGTTCGATATTGTTAACGTGCGGCTTGGTGCCATTTTTGAATACCAACACAAGCTCGTGCTGCGAGCGCAGGAAGGAGCCCATGCCTGCATTGGTTTTTACCCAGACACACAAATTCTTTAGCTCGGTGTAAACCCTTCGGCCGGCAGTGAGTATCTCGTGCAAATGCCGCCAATCCATAAAAATTTCATGAATCGAACCGTCCACGCTGTGAGCGACTAGAAGTCGCAAAACAGTCACAAGGAACGTGATAAATTGCGCGGCCGACAGCTCGCCCGAACCCATCACGAACTCTTTGTGTTTGGTGCGCCCTAAACCCGAGGCGTGGCCGTTTATCGCGACGTTATATGGCGGATCCGTGATGACCATTTGCGCCTTGCGAGTCTGCATCAGGCGCTCGAACGAGCGTGGTTTTCTCGCATCGCCGCAATCGAGGCGATGCTTTTCCATAATCCACAGGTCACCCTTTCGGGTTGTGGGCGGTACGGTTTGATCGATCTCAGGAATCTCATCGCCTTCGTCAGACCCTTCTTGGTCAAGATTCTGGACAAGCAAATCAATCTCTCCCGGATGAAACCCTGGGATCGAGATGTCGCAATCGACATCGAGCTCAACGAGATCACGAAGCTCGATGCCGAGAAGTTCAACATCCCAAGCCGAGTTCTCCGAGAGCTTGTTGTCGGCGAGGCGGTAGGCTCGTACCTCCACGTCCGTCAAATACTCAAGCCTTCTGACCGGGACGTGTTTACAGCCGAGCAGCTTTAACGCTTCAAGACAGCCGTGCCCGGCGACGACAACTCCATTCCGATCGGCCACGATCGGCTTCGTGACCCCGTACTTCTCGATGCTGTCCGCGAGCTCGCGGACTTGGCTCGGGGGATGTATGCGCGCATTGCGCTCGTATGGTTTAAGCGATTCAATCGGCACGAACTCTATATGCATCTCTGTTTGGGCACCGGCCTTCGGTCGACCCCTGTTACCTCCGAGCGGACTCCGTCGCCCAACGTGCTTGGTTTCAGTCACGGCCCTTACCTCCAGGCGCGAATTGCAGTTTGCGCTTATGATCGGCGGCGTCGAAAAAGAAGCCAAAAAACGCCCTTCGGAATTGGAACTCTGGACGCGGTGGGCCTAAGTTCCCGCGAACTTTACGATGACGGCGCCAATATAAGATCTTCAGAGGGTTTTCTGTTTTCGGCTTGGTAGCTCTGTCATCGTCTTGGAGCATAAGGAGCTGATGCAGGTGGCCCATAAAATGAAAGGGCGAATTGCCAAGAGCGGCAGGTTAGGCGGCGGCGAGTTTCAATATAGACGGGGTTTCAACACTGCTCGGCAGGAGCCAAATCTGACGGAAGACGGACCTACCAAGGAGAGGCTCGAGAAGGAAGCGCGGTTTCTTGAAGCGGTTTTCGAAATGGAGCCCGAAGCTCAGGAGTCATTAGAGCGCATCGCGAATTCACTGCCCAAATTCGTCGAGAGCGACGACTTGCCGGCTGTGCCAGAGCACGAACTTCAGAAATGGTGCAGGCGTTGGAATCTCAATGCACCCTGGTGTGCAGACGCGGCCCGGCAATTGGTTTGGACTTTTTTGCTCCAGGCGCGGCTCGAGGGCGAGCGGTTTTCTTTCGAAGCTCTCAGAAACCGCTCAAGCGCAGCAGAAAGAGCAACCCAGCCTTTTCGTGATCAACATCTCAAAATTGACTTCGGATTCTGGCCGGTAACTCAACAGACCCGGAAGGAATTTGAAGCGGAATGCGAAAATTTACTTAGGCAGGAGTTGAGAAGGTTCTGCGATCAAATCGAGCAACAGGCTCTTGCCGCCGGTATGGAACGGACGCGCGAGAAGCGAGAGTTCGACCACTTCTACTGGCTCGCTCGCCGGGTCGTGCACGGCGAGAGCGCCTCACATATGAAACGGTTCACGCTTGGCTTGGAAAATGTTTCGATTCGAGCGATCAACAAGGCGATTAATGCGCTGGCGCGCGACCTTGAGTTGACCCTTTGCCGACCTGAAGAAAATATCGTCGGCCGGAGAGCTGCGGGAAGCGCTGCTAGCGCCGGGAAGCGTCGAAACCCGATTGGCTAAGCTTCGGCTGGACGACCCATGCGAAAGCAAAAGGCGGATATCTCAGCTTATCCCCTGTGGCTACTGCAAATTAAAAATGTTGAAAAGGCTGGCGATCTTGGACCGCAGGCCGTAGTGTCGCCGCCATGCTCGCATTGCTGTCGGAACTGTTCTCTTGGCTGGCGAATCGGTTTCGTAGCCGCGCTGCTTTGGAGCTGGAAGTCATTGCGCTCCGCTTGGAATCTGCGCGCATGAAGTATTCAAGATAGGGTACGGCTATCGTGTGTACGTCACGCGAATTAGCGACGCCTGCAGTCGGATTGGCGATCGGATCGCATAGGAACGCTTTACTGGACGCACTGGATATCGCGTCGTGGATAAGCTGAAACAGAGCCAGCACGAACGGCTCCAGCGTCAATACCGAACTCGCAAGACGCCTGATGTTGCCGAGTGCAATCTCCTTGTTTCGTGCGTCGGAAAATGTCATCGCCATGCCTATTTATGGAAGCGGGTATCCACTAATTGACCAGGATGTATACTAACCTGGTTCCGGAAATCCGGCATATCCGCTATTCAGCTCAAGGATTCCAAAGCGATCGCGGCGGCTGCGGTGCGATTCTCAACCCCGAGCTTCTTGAAAATGCTGCTCATGTGCTTGCGCGCGGTGTCATGACTGATCGTCAGTATGGTCGCGATTTCGGGACCGGTCTTGCTCTTGGCAATCAGCGACAGGACTTCCGCTTCCCGCCGACTCAGGCCCCACCGCACCATCATCCGACTGCGGCGGAATTCCGCGGTCTCGCCGCGCTCAACCAGCACGGTGACGTACTCGCGGCCTTCTGCGCCAGTCATCAGGACGCCGCGAAATTTAAGAATTGCGCCGGTCCTATGGGCGAACAGCCGGGTTGCAGGCACCATTGAAGCAGGGGCGGAATCGTGAAAAACCTCCATGACCCCGCGGCGGATGTACTCGAGGGCGACGCCAATCCGGTTCGCAAACTCCGTGACGCCAATCCCGTCGAAGATAGCGAGACCGGCGAACATCGAGCGTGCCTCTTTGTCGATTGCGATCACCTCGCCGGTAGTACTCATCAAGACCACACCAGTGCCCCATAGCGACGTCGGGGTGAAATCCGTCGCCTCGGTGTTCGCCGTGCGCTGCGCGAGCAGCTGGGCAGTGCGCAGACCATTGGCGACGTAAGGAGCGCACCTGCTCATGAATTCGTAGTCTTCCCGCGAGAACGGCTTCTGATCGGCGCTGCGCCAAATCGGATATATCCCGTAGGTTTCGTTGCCTTCGCGGAAGACCACTATCATCACGTGGTGCCAGTCGAGCGGGCGCCACACGTTGTTGTACGCGTCCGCTTTATGGAACCAGGGCAGCGCGAATTCCTCCATTCGCCAGATGGTTTTCGTCGCATAGACGGTCGCGATGTGAGGCCCGTCAAGAGGAGCTCTCACACCTGCCTCATTGGAATCCGAGCGAATGAAGAATTCTTCGTAGGGCGGAACAGCCGCGTATACGTCGGGAGAATTCGCGACGCCACCGGCAGGATGGGCTATCGGATCGAACAGAAACCCCTTATTGGATGCACTTGGTATAGCGTCGTGGACAAGCTGGAACAACGCCAGCACGAACGGCTCTAGCGGCAATGCCGAGCTCGCGAGACGCTTGATCTTGCGGAGCGCAATCTCCTTGTTTCGTGTGTCGAAAAGAGTCACTGCTCTGTCCCTTCGCCGAAACTCCCGGCTGATTGACTAGGTAAGAAGAAGGCACGCGAACGACCGACTCGGGCAACTTATCCGATTTCACAAGAATCAAGAACCGCCTCGACACGTTAGCTCCTCGAAAAAATATTTTGCGGAGTGCTTATACCTCTCCGTCAATAACAAAGCGCTGCCAATAGCACAACTGTGCTATTGCGCTATGTTTTTCGTAATGGTCTCCTGCGTGCGGGAGCGGAACAGATTCTACAACGGCCCTGAAAGAGATTCGGTGAAGACTATAGAGCAAAAGGGGTCAGAAAGCGTTCGGGCGAGCTTGGCGCGGCCGTCGATCCTGGTTGCAGCGCATCGGACGCTCTCAGCGGCCACCGTGCTATCAAAACCGGTCCTATACGATCTTTTCAGCGTCAGCGGCGTGGGGACCTGGAACGAGAGCTTCCAGGTCTTGTCCAGCGGCGGCTCGCCGAAAGCCAAGCTCCCCACCCCTGCCCGAGGCTAACTGCGATGCCCGACGCCCACACTTACGCCGGCAACCGGAAGCACGGCAGTTGCTGCGCCAACGCTGCTCTTCCGCCTCCTTTGGATACACAATTACATCCACCGCATCGGTTTGCCATTGGCTAATAGAGAAAAATTCATCGATGTTGGATTGACCTTCGAGCGTTGATGCTATTAGGAATGCGCTCGATAAACATAAGCGGCGAACGCGCAGACGGCTAGTTGTCAACCTCGGCGTTCCAAGACTCGAACGAGTGCATGAACTCTAGATGCGTAAACGTTCTTAACTTGATGCCGTCCTAAGTGGGAGAGGCCGTGAGTGACAAATACTTCCGGGAACAATGGCGGGGACTAACTCGCCGCAGCAAGCACGCTCTCGAATGGAGCATGCGCGCGTCGGGCGCTTTCGCGCGCCCCTCGATCCTAGCCGCATTGCTCGTCGTGCTCGTGCCACTGTCCGTGATTTTGATTCACCCGTCACTTCACGCGTCAGTTAATACGATAACGGTCAACACCCTCAGCGATTCGAGCCCTCCCGGCGACCATCTCTGCAGCCTGCGCGAAGCGATCGATAACGCCAACAGTGCATCCGACACTACGAGCGGCGACTGCATAGCCGGCACCGGCAACGACAGTATCGTATTCAGCGTCAGCGGCACGATTTCGCTGACGAGCACGCTGCCTGCAGTTGCAAACGCTTCACCGGTTTCGTTGACCATCACTGGCGACGGGCAAGATATCACTATCGACGGTGCCAACTCCTACCAAGTGCTTTCAGTGAACTCGGGCGCGACGCTCACTCTGAATGGCCTGACGATTGCAGACGGCAACAGCACAAGCGGCACCGGCGGCGCTATCAACAACGCCGGCACGCTCAGCATTACAAACAGCATCCTCAGGAATAACACCGCGTCCGGCGGCGGCGCCATCTACAGCAATGGCAATTTGACGGTCGCCAACAGCACTCTGTCAGAGAACGTCGCGACCTCAACCGGCTTTTATGGCGGAGGAGCAATCCGGAGTAATGGCTCGCTCATCGTCACCAACAGCACCTTCTCGAACAACAGCGCGGGCGGTAGCGCCGGAGCGTTGTTTGCCGAAAGCGGTACCGCGCGAATCTCCGGTAGTACGTTTGCAGGCAACAGCGCACCGAGTTACGGAGGGGCGATATTCAATAATTTCATCGACACGCTGACGATTACCAACAGCACTTTCTCCGGCAACACTGTGTCATCGGGATGGGGAGGGAGCATATACGCATACTTCAGCACAGTGACCATTGCCGACAGTACATTCTCGGGCAATCATGCCTATTCTGGAGCCGGCGGCATATTAAGTGAGGGAAGCTCCGTAACCGTCAGCAACTCGGTTTTGGCGAATAGCCCAAGCGGGAACTGCGCCGCGGTTTCGAGTGGAACGCTGATCAACGGCGGCTACAATATCTCCGACGACGCCACTTGCGGCTTCGGCACCGGCACCGGCGCCAATGGCAAGACCATCGGCGATAAAGTTAATCCTCTGCTTGATACTGCAGGCCTGAAGTATAACGGGGGGCCTACCCAAACCATCGCACTGCAGGCGGATAGCCCGGCGGTCGATGGCGACGGTCTGTGCAGCCTGCGCGAAGCGATCAATAACGCCAACAGCCCGGGCATCGACACTACGGGCGGCGACTGCACCGTCGGCACCGGCAAGGACGCCATTGCCTTTAGCGTCATGGGCACCATCACGCTCACGGGCACGCTTCCCGCGGTCACAAACGCATCGCCGGGCTCTTTGACCATCGATGGCAGCGGGCAGAATATCACTATCGACGGTGGTGATGCATACGAGGTGCTTTCGGTAAGCACCGGGGCTACGCTCAATCTGAACAATCTGACTATTGCCCATGGCCACTCGACATGGGGTGGCGGCGGCGTGTTCAACTATGGGACGCTAGCGCTGACGGGCTGCACGTTCTCTGCGAACTCCGCGGCAGTTCAGGGCGGCGCTGTCTACAACGCTGGCATACTGACGGCCGCCAACTGTACCTTCTTCGGAAGCTCGGCGAACTTTGGCGCTGCCTTTTTTAACGATGGCAGCTATAACGCCGCACTTTCGGTCACCAACAGCACCTTCTCTGGAAACAGCGCCTCCCTCGGCGCCGGAATTTATAATTACGAGTACGGTACAGCGGCCGGTTCGACGACCGTCACCAACAGCATACTGACGAACAGCACTCGCGGCCCTAACTGCGAAGGGACGATCACCAACGGCGGTTACAACATCTCCGACGACGGCAGTTGCGATTTCGGCACTAGCACCGGAGCCAACGGCCACGCCATCGGCGACAACGTCACTGATACCAACCTGGCGCTCGATCCCAGCGGCCTGGCAAATAACGGCGGCGTGACCGAGACCATTGCGCTTGAATCGGGCAGTTATGCGATCGGTGCGGTCCCGATTGCCCAGTGCACGGTTAACACTGACCAGCGCGGCGAGCCGAGACCCGCTCCCGGTTACAGCGCCTGTGACATCGGCGCCTTCGAGTACGGCAATCCGCTGCCCACTCCAACTGCGACACCCACTACTACCCCGACCCCGACACCTGCTCCGACACCGACGGCTACATCGACCCTTACTCCGACGCCCACTACTACGTTTACGCCGACGCCGACCGGCACTCCGACTCAGATACCGACGGCAACACCGACAATGACGGCACCGCCCGCGCCTACGGCGACGCCGATACCCACACCGACCGAGACCTTGACTCCAACTTCAACTCCGACGCCGAACATCATCACGGTCAACACGCTCAGCGATTCGAGCCCTTCCGGCGACCATCTCTGCAGCCTGCGCGAAGCGATCAACAACGCCAACAGCAAATCAGACACTACGGGCGGCGATTGTGCGGCAGGCACAGGCAACGACACCATCAATTTCAGCGTCAGTGGCGCCATCACGCTGGGCAGCAGCCTTCCCGGAATCGCGAACGCTTCCGGCGGTTCTCTGACCATCGATGGGAACGGGCAAACTGTTACAGTCTCCGGCGCCAACTCTTACAGGGTACTGGTGGTGAACTCCGGCGCCAGGCTGAATTTGGACGATTTGACGATTACTCAGGGCAGCGCCTCGTACGCGGGCGGCATCCATAACGTAGGGACGCTGACGATCACCAACAGCACTGTCTCCGGCAACAGCGCCAGCTACGGCGGCGGGATTGATAACGCGGGCACGCTGACAGTCACCGACAGCACCTTCTCCGGCAACAGCGCATCCGTCAGCTATGGCGGCGCTATCGATAACGGGGGCACGCTGACGGTCACCAACAGCACCTTCTCCGGCAACAACGCGTCTTATTACGGCGGCGGCATCTGGAACGGAGGCACGCTGACGGTCACCAACAGCACCTTCTCCGGCAACAGCTCGACTGGCGGCATCATCGGTAACGGCGGCAACGGCACCACGACGATCAGCAACAGCATATTGGCCGCCAATACAGCACTTAACTGCTCGGGCACGATCACCAACGGCGGCTACAACATCTCGGATGACGCTACGTGCGGGTTCGGCACCAGCACCGGTGCCAACGGCGATACTATAGGCGACTACGTCAATCCGCTGCTCAGTGTGGGCGGGCTCGCGAATAACGGCGGACCAACGCAGACCATCGCTCTTCAGTCGGGCAGTCCTGCGATCGACGCGATTCCGATCGCGAACTGTCCGCTCGCCGACCAGCGCGGCTTCCCCCGCCCCGATCCGGAGGACGCTCCCAGCGGCGCTTGCGATATTGGCGCCTACGAGACTGGGGGTCTACTGACTGTAACTACGCTGAATGATGAAACAACCTCCGGCGATGGGCTGTGCAGCCTGCGCGAGGCGATCAACAACGCCAACAGCAAATCCGACACCACCGGTGGGGATTGTGCGACCGGTACCGGCGACGACACCATCGTTTTCAGCGTCAGCGGCACCATAACGCTGGGCAGTACGCTTCCCGCAATCCAGAACAATCTGACGATTGACGGGAACGGGCAAACCGTCACCATCGACGGCGCCAATTCTTACCGGGTGCTGTACGTGAACTCGGGCGCCACGCTCAACGTGAATAGCCTGACGATCGCGCGTGGTTTTGTAGCCGGAGTTGGACACGGCGGCGGCATTTACAACAGTGCTAGCGGCATGCTCACCGTTACTAACGTCGTTCTATCGAATAATGTCGCCGGTTCGGGTGGTGGAATTTATAACGACGGCGGAAATGTGACTGTGAGCGGTAGCAAGTTTTCGGGTGGTCATGGTGATGGCGCTGGGATCTCCAACAATAGCGGAGTTGCCACCGTGACCGGCAGCACGTTCACCGGCAACCAGGCAAGCGAGCAACGCGGCGCTGCAGTATTTCTCCAGAGCGGCAGTGTTAGCATCAGCAACAGCACCTTTTCGGGCAATGCAGCGAACTTTGGGGGTTCTGGCGGCTGTCTCTACAACGACGGGGGCACTCTGACGGCCACCAACGCCACCTTTTCTGGCAACGAATCAGACTACGACGGGGCAGTTGTTTATAGCAACGGAGGCTCCAGCACTATCACCAACTCCATTTTGGCCAACAACACCGCCGCAAACTGCGTTGGGACGGTTACCAACGGCGGTTACAATATCTCCGATGATTCCTCCTGCGGATTCGGCACCAGCACCGGCGCCAACGGCAGGACCATAGGCGACAGCGTCAATCCGCTGCTCGACACCAATGGGCTGCAGAATAATGGCGGTCCCACAGAGACCATTGCGCTTGTTACCGGCAGTCCGGCTATCGCCGCGATTCCAGCAGCCTCCTGTCCAGCCACCGACCAGCGCGGAGAGCCCCGGCCTTCGCCCGGCCAGAGCGCGTGCGATATCGGCGCTTTCGAAGGATCGGTGCCGGCACCGACGCCAACCCCGACCGCAACTCCGTCGGCGACCACTACCGCGACAGCGACATCTACGCCGACACCCACAACTACCGCAACCGCAACGCCAAGTCCGACCGCTACACCCACTCCGACGCTAACACCGACGCCGACGCCGAGTGAGACCTCAACTCAGACCCCGACTCCGACCGACACACCAACGGGAACCCCCACTCCAACCGCAACCACGACGCCGACTGGAACTCCAACAACGACAACTACTGCAACACCTACATTCACGCCGACGTCGGCGCCAACCGCACCCTTTACGGCAATAGCTTCTCAGACGCCCACTGCATCGGGAACAACTCCAACTCCGACACCGACTCCTGCGCCAGCGGCAACGATCGCTCCGATCGGTGACGATGCCGGCGGCAATGGTTCGGTTCCGGCTAGCTCGCTTATGGTGCCCGAACCCGCGGGAGTCGCTACCAACAATCTCTTCATGATAAGCGTGGTGGCGATTCAGGGGAGTGGCGCGAGCACGGCTACATTCACGGTCCCGTCGGGATGGAGTCCGCTCACCGGAAGTCCATGGGGCTGTAACAGCGGCAGTGGAAGCGAGATCGCGATTGCGGCGGCATGGAAAATCACTACCGCAAATGACTATCCAGGCGCTTTGTTAGTATGGGGGTTCAGCAACGCCTTTCAGGCGTCAGTGGTTAACGTCGTCTACACCGGCGTGAGCACGTCGAATCCGATTGACGTGATCGGATCAGACGCATGCGCATCCGGCAGCGTGGGCGGCGACGCCACCGGAAGTGCAATCACTACCACGGTCACCAACGACACGATAGTGGGGCTGTTCGCTGCTGCAGGGACTGACCAATCGCTGTTCTTACCGTTCGATAGCCTGTTGAATCTTTTAGTCGATGACGACAATGCCGGGCTGGGCCCTGCCGATTTCGATGCATTCGCGCCCACCGCCAATCTTCCTGGAGCCGGCGCCGCCACATCGTATGGTCCTTTTACCGCGATGCAATCCGCCAGTGGCGAGAACGTGGGACTACTGATCGCACTTAGCCCGGGCTCATTCTCTTCACCTACGCCGACACCAACCCCGACGCCGACCGCAACGCCTATAGCGTCGACGATCGGCACACCAACTCCGGCCACGACCGGAACTCCCACTCCGACGCCCTCGGCGACGCCTACATCAACCGCGACTACCACGCCGACTCAGACCGCGACGTCTACCGTGACACCGACACCGACTCCGACGCTCACTGACACAGCAACGCCAAGTCTGACTCCGACCGAAACCTCGACACCATCAGCTACTGAGACGCCGACGCCGACTGCTACTCCAACCGCGATATCCACTTCGATTGCAACGCCGACCGTCACCGCGACCGCGACTCCGATTCCCGCGTCGACGATAGTCGTGAACACGGTCAGCGATTCGAGTCCTTCCGGCGACGGGCTATGCAGTCTTCGCGAAGCAATCAACAACGCCAACGCGAAATCAGACACCACGAGCGGCGACTGCGCCGCTGGC
>JBEKLA010000179.1:0-8915 GCA_050010455.1 Binataceae bacterium (SeqCode)
GGCTAACGAGGCCACGGGCGGAAACTGCCACGGTGCGATCACCGGCGGCTACAATATCTCCGACGATGCTTCCTGCGGTTTCGGCACCAGCGCCGGCGCCAATGGACAGACCATAGGAGATAACGTCAACCCGAACCTCAGCACGACCGGGCTGCTAAACAACGGCGGTCCCACCCAGACCATCGCGCTTCAGTCGAACAGTCCGGCGATCGACGCGATCCCGATCGACGATTGCCCGTTCACCGACCAGCGCGGCGTTGACCGCCCCGGCTTTGAAGACAGCTACCCGGTTCTCGCCTGCGACATCGGCGCGTTTGAGTTTACGGGCATAATAGTCAACACGACCGTCGACGACAGCACTCCCGATGACGGACTCTGCAGCTTACGCAAAGCGATCAACAACGCCAACCACCCCGGCATTGACGAGAGCGGCGGAGACTGTTTACTCGGCACCGGCACCGACACCATCAATTTCAGCGTCAGCGGCATGATCTCGCTGAGCAGCAACCTCCCCGCGATTGCGAACAGCTCTGGCGGTTCTTTGACCATCGACGGAAGCGGGCAGAATATCACTATCGACGGCGGCGGTAATTTCCAAGTACTTTCGGTGGGCTACGCTGCCACGCTCAATTTGAATGACCTGACGATTGCGGACGGCTACGCAGTCACCGGCTCCGGCGGCGGGGTCGAGAACGACTACGGCACGGTGACCGTCACCAACAGCACCTTCTCGGGGAACACCGCGCCCAGCGGCGGCGGCGGCGCCATCGAGAGCGGCGGCACGCTTAGCGTCACCAACAGCACCTTCTCCGGCAACACCGCGCCCAGCTTCGACGGCGGCGCCATCCAGAACTTGGGCACGCTGACCGTCCTCAACAGCACCTTCTCGACGAACAGCGCGCTCTACGGCGGCGGCGGCATCTATAACACCGGCACGGCGACCGTCACCAACAGCATTTTGGCTTACAACCTGGTCAACGGCTCACCCGGAAACTGCTACGGTACGATCACCAACGGCGGCTACAATATCGACGACGATGGGAGCTGCGGTTTCGGCTCCGTTCTCGCCGCCAATGGTCATACGATCGGCAGTGGCGTCAGTGATAGTAATCTGCCGCTCGGCGCGCTGGCGGATAACGGCGGGCCGACCGATACCATCGCGCTTGAACCGGGCAATTATGCGATCGACGCTATCCCGATAGCGGATTGCCCAGTCAAAACCGACCAGCGCGGCGCTGAGCGTCCCGATCGCGAAGACGTCGGCAGCGCGCCTCTCGCCTGCGACGTTGGTGCGTTCGAGTCCGGCAATGTGCTCCTGACTCCTACTCCGACTGCCACGGCCACCCCGACTCCAACGCCTACGCCAACCGCAACCGCAACCGCAACGCCAACCGTGACGGCGACGGCGACGCCGACTGAAACCGCAACGCCAACCGAGACCGCAACCGCAACGCCAACCGAGACCGCAACCGCAACGCCTACCGAGACCGCAACCGCAACGCCAACCGAGACCGCAACCGCAACGCCTACCGAGACCGCAACCGCAACGCCTACCGAGACCGCAACCGCAACGCCTACCGAGACCGCAACCGCAACGCCAACCGAGACCGCAACCGCAACGCCGACTGAAACCGCGACGGCAACGCCTACCGAGACTCCGACACCAACTCCGACTGCAACATCAACCGTGACTCCGACTCCCACTCCGACGGGAACCCCGACACCAACGGCCACTGCGACATCGACGCCTTCGCCGACGCCGGTAGTAATTCCGTCGGTAACGTTGGAGCCGTCGAGCTTGAACTTCGGGACGCAACACGTCGGGACTACTTCTGCATCGAAAACGGTCACGCTGACCAACGGAAATAGCCCGCTGAAAATCTACAGTTGGAACCCTGGACCAGATTACATTGTCGTCAGCACGAATTGCCCAATGGTGCCATCCGTACTGGCAGCGGACCAAAGTTGCTATTTTGATATTGCCTTTAAGCCTCAGAGCAAAGGAACCGAGAACGGAACGCTGCTAGTTTTCGACAACGCTCTGCACAGTCCGCAAAAGGTCCAGCTGGAAGGCGTCGGCGTACGCTAAGACGGAGTCGTTAACGATGACGTAATCAGGCGCGAGGATCTTTCGAATTAGAAACTGAGCTAGGCGGCTGAAAAAGCCAAGCCCTCATTTCCTCAACCGCTTTCCGATCCGGCTTCTGCCGATACGGCGCTCTGCCCGCGCTCCGATTACTCTCGGTCAACGGCGTTGGCAGTGGTTTGCTTCTCGACCTCAGCGCCTTCGGAAAGGAAGGTTTCGTTTTCGAAAGTGGCTTTGTTTCGAATAATCGTCGCGCCACGTATTCGGTAATCGGCCCGAGTTCCTTCGCCCATAGCGACGCCGTTTCCGCGAGCCTCTGCGTGAGTGGTGGCATCACCCGACACATTCCCTCGCGCGTTTCGAAGAAATCGCTCTTGCGGAAGCTCCGGCTCTTCAGCAACTCAAGCACGAATGCATCTACTTTTGGCCGCACTGGCTCCATCAAATCGCACGCAAGCGAGTCGCGCGACTGCAAATCTGCGTGTGATATGCCCAGGCCCGGATCTAGCCCCATTGTGAGAGCGCTTATGCGAGCTTCCGCTTCCAGAACGGCGTACAGGTAATTGAGTATCGCATTCGCTGGATTTGCAGCCCGCCGTGATGCTGGACTCGATATGGGTGAGCCTCTACTGCCGAATGTAAGCCAATGCTCCGGTATTCGGTCTATGTCGCGGCGCTCGAACTGTAATCGCAACGCGGACCATTCGGCCCAGTATTCCCTTGCCGCGCGGGCTTCCAAAAGCCGTAATTCGTCGATTGTCGTCCGCAAAAATTCTGCGACAGTCATGCAGCGCGTGCCATGAAGCTGTACTCGTGGTGAAGCCCGTTCAAGACGGAGTGAGCCACAATTTGGGTTGATGGGTCGAAACGATGCCTATGGCGTTGCAGCTGCACTGGCAGAGCCGGAGGCGGATCGGGAATGCCTGGACCCAAGGAGGAGTGTGGTCTGCCTCGGTTGTAATGCGGCAACCACGACCGTAGGGTTTTCTGAAGGTGCTCTTCCGTCAACGGGACAATCCAATCCAGGCACTCACGCCGTAGTGTCCCGATTAGCCTTTCGCACAGCGAATTAGCCTGCGGGCTGCGAACCGGTGTCTTGACGACTTTGAGGCCGAAACCAGCCACCGAAGCATCCAATCCGGTCGAAAAGATCGCGTCGCGGTCATGGATGATAAACCGGTAAATGTGGTCTGAAGGAATGGCCTCCCGCAGCTGCGTAGCGTCCAGGCCGCAGTGGGATGGGCTGTCACGTTGACGTGAATCATTCGGCGTGAGGCATGTTCCATCACCACAAACACGTACAGAATTCGAAAGGTAGCGCTCGCTACGACGCAGAAATCGCAGGCGATGATGGCCTGGGCGTGATTATTAAGAACGGTTGACCAGCGCTGATCACCGCGAGGTCTACCAACCGGTGTGGCCGGCATCTTCGGCAAATACTTACGGATCGTGCGCGGCGACATGCGCAGACCGAGTTTCAGCAGCAACTCGTTGGCGATTCGCTCCTCGCCCCACGACGGGTTCTCGCGCGCCATCTTGCGGATCAGACGTTGCAGTTCCGGCGGAATTCGTGGCCGGCCGGATTGGCATTTCCAACGCCAGAAAAGTTGGAAGCGCTTGCGCAGCAAGCCAATGAAGGTCTTAGGCGTCACCACCGCCAATCCGTTTCGCCAGTCGAACCAGCGACTGAGCCACACCAGCGTCAAGCGGGTTGGATTGTCGGTCCGTCGGGGCTTGATTTTGCGTTCCTGGTCGAAGGCGAGCTGTTTGCGTAGGAAGAGATTCTCAGCTGCGAGCGAGCTTTTAGATCGTAAGCCGAGGGCAAACAGGCGGAGCAGATCGCCGAAGATGTTGAGCCAACACAGGCAGGATTTCATGATGGACCGCGGTCTTTTTATCGTCGAGGTTCTCCCTTCAAATTGGCCTTAATTTCGCGCGTTTCAAGCCCGCGCGACAATTTTTGCGGACGACAGTCCCTGTGCTTACGCCGGAAAGGCTCATGCACCCAAAAATCGAAATTCGCGGTCGCGCGCGCGTGGCTAGCGCCGCGGTCTACGCTCGGCCGAACGTGGAGATTTGACCGCCCTCCCCGCCTTAGTACGGCCGCTTTCGGTTCCGCATATGCTTTTGGGCGCTTCTCGTGTGTGGACGAATTGTTGAGCCTGCAATAAGTAGCAATTCGTCACACACAGCACCAAGAGGGTTGAACAGCGTGGAATTTATAGACTAAAACTCCATAGCAAAGAGCCAGAATCTCGGACTAGACGCCGACGTGCCGACAGGCCGCAAGAAAGAATGGCACCGAGTTCATAACGTGAGTTTTGATCTCGGCGCGCAATGGCTTGAGGTCTTCTCCGAACACGGCGCGCATAAGAAGACGCGCGACGACTAGATCCATAAAGAATCCAGCCGTGGCCGCGAGGCGCTCCGGGGCGAACGCCGGGAGATTCTCTACCTCGCCGGATTGCGCCATCTCGCTCAGTACCCGAGCAACGGCATGCGCTCCGCGCTCGCGCGCCATCTGCCCGACGTTTGCCAACTCCGGAAAGCGGCGCGCCTCAGCAGCAGCAAGGCGCATGAAATCGATGATTTCGCTGACCAGCAGGCTCTCCAGTATATTCGCGCCGACGCTGATAAGCCGTTGCTGCATAGTTCCTGCAGCCGGCACCTGGCTTTCGAATCGTGCTCGGACGTTAGCCGCGTTGCGCATTACAACAGCCGAGAACAGCGCTTCCTTGGTGGGGAACCGCGCATAGATGGTCGGCTTTCCCGCGCGGGCGAGGCGCGCGATCTCATCGATACTGGTGCCGGCCAGTCCGCGCTCCAGAAAAACGCGGCGTGCTGTATCCAGGATGCGATCATCGACCTCTCCAGCGAAAGCGCGAGGCGGCCGTCCGATTCGCACAGCAGGGCGTCTACGGGGAGGTTTTTTGGTGGCTGGGAGCCTCATTATCCGATAAGCCTCGCGTCAATGGCTGCCTCGCCGTCAAGGTCGTGGCGAAGCAGCCGCCATTCGGCCCAGCGTATCGCTTTTTGAGCCGGACGTAAATGAACGGAACGGTTCCGTATAGATCTCTGGACACGGCTCGCTCCAAGATCGTCGTCGCGAGTCAAAGCGGATTGTTGTCCGCCAGCCTTCGTTTTTGCCGCTGTCCCCAGCGCCAGATGATCTGCCATGTGACCGGAATCGTTGCATAGATCCATCCCGAGTAGCTCGACCGCTGCCCCGGAAGGACCATCGCAACGGCGATCGCGACAAGCCCGGTTACAGCGAGCGCGCAGCTCAACACGATGAACGTACGCGCCTCGATCAGTTCGAACTGGTTCAGCTCGAGCGATTCCCGAAGGCGATACGCGTTCGCGAACATGAGCGCGAAAACCGCGTAAACAGCGGTGAAACCGATACTGAAGATTTCCATCAGGACCGGCGCTTGCTGCGGGCGAATCGGCACGACTGAACCGTGGAGCTGGTCCACCAAGTTGGCGCCTGTCAGCGGAGCGAGCGCAATCGAGAACAGAAATTTCAGCGGGTACACGTAGAACAGCACGACGAAGAGCAGAATCGTGTTCAGGGCCATCGTAACGCGATCGCTAAGGCTGTAGCGCCGGAAAAATTCGTAATGCGCGCGCCATACAGTGATCAGCAGCAGGAAGGTCACGGCGAACGACGGCAGCGAACGCATCGCGTCGATCAGCTGATCGAACGTGCGCGGCACCTGCAACGACACCACCAGCAGCGTGAGTGCGAAGCCGAAAACGACATCGCTTAGGGCCTCGGCCCGCAGCACCTGGTCGCCGCGCGTACGGAACTCTGTCGGGTCAGCTTGCATTGGTCACCCGAGCATATGGGAACGAGTCACAAAAGACGTCGCAACGCGCGAAGCCTTCCTGCGCGCGTCTTGCCTTAATTCTTACCGGATCTGGCAGCCCAAGTAAATGAACGACACGGTACCGTATAGATCTCTTGACAAAGCTCGCTCAAAAGTATTGCCTGGAATCAACAAAACGGTATCGTTCTTTTAAACCCGTCGAGCGGAGAATTCAAATGAATACCAAAATTACTGTTCATCCGAAGCTGCAACACTTCGGGCTGGCCACGTCCAATCTGGACGCCATGATTGACTGGTACCACAAAGTGGTGGGCATGAACGTCAACAGTCGCGTGAAGATCGGACCGCCGAACGGGCCATCGTTTTCGGCCGCATTCGTCAGTAATGACCAGGTCCATCATCGTATCGCGATATTCGAGCTGCCGGGCCTCGTCGGCGATCCCGACAAACTCCGTCACACGCGGGTGCAGCACGTCGCATTCGAATACGACACGCTCGACGATCTGCTGGGTACCTATGTCCGGCTCGAAGGCCTCGGCATCCAGCCGGTGATGGCCGCCGACGAAGGTTCGCAGACCTCCTTCTATTACCTGGATCCCGACCAGAACAGCGTCGAACTCAACATCAACAACTATGGCAACGACTGGACCGCGACGGAGCACATGAGGACGGCTTCTTCCGTCGCTAACCGTGAAAGGCGCGTCCTTGTTGATCCGGAGAAGATGATCGCGGCGCGCCAGGCGGGCGCGTCACCCTGGGAATTGCACGAGCGCGCTTTCGCCGGCGAGTTTCCGCCGACAAAGCCGTTCGATCCACGCACACTCCTGTAAGTCAGTTGACCCGTATGGTCAAAAAATTCGGTAGTGGCCGGTTTTGCGACCACCGTATCATTTTTGACGCTTCAAAGTTGTGTCGATTCTACACGCTATTCACGGAGGGGGACGTTTTGCGCTTGACCCACGGGGCTCGTTTAAGGCACAGGCCTTGCAAAAGCAGGGGTAGATGAAGACCGCCACCGATCGCTCGGTAAACGCGAAAGCTATGACGCCGGTGGCGTCGCGCTATCTCTTTGACGAACTTGGCCCCGAGGGAGCACTCGAAGCACGCATCGAAGATTTGACGATGTGGCTGAAGCAGAACGGAGAAAATTGTCAGTCAGAGCAGCGGCACCTTGATGACACTTCCGTGGAGCAGATTTATTGGCATTTCGGTTACTTGTCTGCTCTGACTGACGTACTAAAGCAAATGCGTCGTTGGAAAGACCGTCTCAATTAATCGAAAACGTTTTGCATCGCGGGCATTTCCATCCACTGCCAACAGGGCGGGCGGGGTGATTCGGATTCCGGTTGCGGCCGAAATCGTGATACAACTTGCACTCTTTCTCGAACGCGTCCTTCGCGGAAGTCGCATAGGCGAACTTGAATTGTGGATCGGGCAGGGCGACGTGCTGCTTTAGCCAACCTGCAACGTCGTCGTCCAATCTGGCGACATAGCCGATATAGAAGGTGTTCCCGTCGGTTCTCCCCAACGCGTACACGCCGGATGACTTGATTGTCACCGCCTTTTCTACTCCATCGCTCGTAAGCGGAAAGAGAAGCGATCATGTCTGGACGTTTGAAGAACTGGCGTCTTTAGCCGATGGGAATTGAAAACCGGCCACTACCTCCGCTTGCAGGACTTGCATTGCGACCAGTACGCACAAGTGGTCCTCGCACGGAGATGGCTGCAAGGACGGCCCGTGAGCCTTGGAGGAAATAGGCTCCGCCCTCTTGGTGAATGTGCAATGCACTTGGCGCGATCGAATCCGCGCGGCAAGCCGCCTCATCCAACGTGCGCGCTACTACTGGTTGCAGTTGGCCGAGGGACATCTGACCCGGCGGCTGTTTAGCAGCATGCTGCAAAAGATCGCGACTTATCGTAGTCTCCTCGGCAGCGGGACCGTTATTCCGTGCGGGAGAATCGATGTGGATGATACGCCCGCCCTCAAACAGCTGAAGGAACACCTCACGGCGTTACCGCCCGGCGAGGTTGCTGCGCATGGCGCGCTCATCGCGCGGCTGGCTGGCTGCTGGCACCAGCTGGACGGCGGAGACGCGGAAGGGATGAAAACCTCGAAGCTCGCACGCATGGAGGATGTGCGCTGGGAAGCTCCAATACTGAGTTTCCAGCTAGAGCGGCACGGTTCGCTGGCGCGCGGCTCCACACGCGCCGAGCTGCAGTTCTGGAGCGTCGATCTCGACAGCAACCGCGCGAGTTGCGAGAAAGGCCGCAGTTATCGGCAGCTTCTCCCTCGCGCCGAGCAGGTAAAGGTTGAGCCGATTGCCAGCGAGATCGCGGAGGCGATAACTGCGGGACGCGACGACCATCGGCTCAAATGGGCAAGCGACGGAACCGTTCGAGTCGTGCTGACTAAGGTCTTCCCTTACAACTCCGGGTATATGCAGACTATTGCCGGACGCCTAAAAAGACTCCGCGAGACGCTGACGCGACTCCTGGCAGAGCGCGGCTGGCGCAAAATCCGCCCGGACGTTTACGCGCGGACGCCGGAATAGCGTGAGCCTGTAATTAAAATCTGAAACTTCTGTAGCCGCGCACAAACTGTCCGCTGTAGGTAGGACCGCCCTTGTATCCGTCGTTTCCGGTGCGAATCGACGGCGCCTATCCGCGCATCCGATCCGCCGGTCCGACGCTGGGCGGAGACAATCGCTACGTCTTCGGCGAGCTTCTCGGCCTCCACGATGCCGAGCTGGCGCGGCTGCAGAAGGCCGGCGTAATCGGCGAAGAACCCGCCCGCTGATTATCGGGTTCAATCAGCGAACTACAGCTATTGCTTTTGTGCCGGTGAAAGGTCTTGCTCGAAACTTCTATCATCCCAACCCCCCTGTACCTCTTCTATTATGCCCGCGAGCCGGTTCTTCGAATCAACTCAGTTCACCGACGGGGCTGACAAAAGATTCTGCGACGCGTTGTCCACAAGTCCACAGGCGGGATTCTTAACT